>CASTST010000006.1 GCA_949451655.1 uncultured Eubacteriales bacterium
AACAATCCCTCCGACACGGCTTACGCCGCGCCACCTCCCTTTGCACAAGGGAGGCATTTTAAGGGAGTGAAGTTTGCGGCGAGTCATCTCCCTTTACTGGGGGAGGCTGATGAAACAACCGGAAACTACGGTATTTCTCCTTGCACAGGGGAGGCTTTTTTAGAGAGCGAAGCATGCGTTGCGCTGCCTCCTTTTTAAACTTTTTGGAAAGCAAAGCCTGCGGCTATCCGCCTTTTGAGGACCTCCCAGCACAAAAAGAAAAGACCCGACCGGGTCTTTTCAATAAAATTCAGATTAAATCCGCAATATCCAGAATCAGGCGTTCCGTCTTATCCCATCCGAGGCACGGGTCGGTAATAGACTTTCCGTAAACGCCATCCCCGATTTTCTGACAGCCATCCTCCAGGTAAGACTCGATCATGAAACCTTTGACCATCTTTTTAATATCTGCGTTGTGCCGGCAGGAATGGAGCACTTCTTTGCAGATTCTGGGCTGTTCGCCATACTGCTTGGCAGAGTTTGCATGGTTAGCATCCACAACCAGCGCAACATTGGCAAGTCCCCGTTCACTGTAGCTACGGTACAGCATCTCCATGTCTTCATAATGGTAATTGGGCAGAGATTCACCGTGGCGATTTACATATCCCCGCAAAATAGCGTGTGCCAGCGGATTTCCTGCTGTCTCCACTTCCCATCCCCGATAAATGAACATATGAGAATGCTGTGCGGCCATAATGGAATTGAGCATAACAGAAATATCGCCGCTTGTAGGATTCTTCATTCCCACAGGCACGTCAATTCCGCTGGAGGTGAGTCGATGCTCCTGATTTTCCACACTCCGCGCGCCGATTGCGATATAAGAAAGCAAATCGGACAGGTAGCGGTAATTGTCCGGATACAACATTTCATCCGCAGTAGACAGTCCTGTTTGCGCCAATACAGAGGTATGCAGACGGCGAATCGCAATTACACCCTCCAGCATATCTGAATCCTTTTCCGGATTCGGTTGGTGCAGCAAGCCTTTGTAGCCGTCACCGGTAGTTCTGGGCTTGTTCGTATAAACTCTGGGAATCAGAATCAACCTGTCCGCAACCTTCTCCTGCAGCTTTGCCAGGCGGGTTGCATAATCCAGTACAGCGTCCTCCCGGTCTGCGGAACAGGGTCCAACTACAAGAACCATCTTGTCAGATTCGCCGGTGAATACCTTAGCGATTTCAGCGTCACGCTGCGCTTTTACTTCTGCCAAATCCTGCGACAGCGGATACTGTGCTTTTATATCCTTCGGAATGGGCAGTTTCCGTTTAAAATTCATGTTTTTTATGGGAATCATCTACCTTTCAATATATAGATCAAATATAGGGCTGTGCTTATTTTACCACCACAATTTTCAGATTACAACCGGGTTTTCCCGATTTTAGCCATTTCACAAATAAATACCGTTTGCACGATTTTCCTTTTGTGATTTTTGTCAAAAATATTCCCGCTCCTTGTTGACTATTCCATGCGCAATATGATAAAATATAGGTAATTCAATATTCCTATATATAATGGAAGGACGTAAAGTATCATGAAACGATTTTTATCATTGCTTTTGTGCGCAGCTATCATGATCAGTGGATTATGCTTCCCTGCTTTAGCAGAACCGCAGCAGGAAACAAATAATCCCCACTACATAGATGCCTCTGCCGCAGAAGCTATGCAGAATGCTGCAATTTCTTATGATGAAAACTTAGGCGCGATCCGTATTTCCGCAGCAGAGGACGGAACGGTAATTGCCAACATAAAATTAGGCGAGGCGGCAACCGACCGGCTGGAGCTTGTATTCTGGGTTCCTGCAACCAATCAGAATCAGGAAAGACTTACACTTTCCTGCGGAGATTGGTCAAACACCTATGCAAGTATCGGCGGTCACAGATTCAACAGATATACATATACCGGCGTTACCGGAGATACATTGAATGTTTCTTTTGACGCTGCAGCTGCCGACAGTATTTATCTGTATATCGCAACAGGCAAATCCCATAGCGATGATGACTGGGCAGCCTTTATAAACACGGCAAACGGTGGATGCAGTCTGACCGAAGAAGAACTTTTCCTGAACAAATACGAAGTAGAACGCTACGCCAAGGAATATTGGAACGCATCAGACAAAATTGTTTATAATGAATCCTTTTTTGCTATAGAAAATGAGGATGGCTCTGTAGAACCCATTCAGTTGATGTACGATATTGACCATATCGTTTCCGTGCAGGATTCCTACCTCGAAAAAGAATACGTCTACGGTGTAGACTATACGCTGGAGGACGGCAAGCTGATCATCCTGCCGGACGGCGGCATCACTCCATATAAATATTCCCATGTATATAAAAACACCGCCGGCAGTGGCTGGTGGGAAATGCTGGAGGGCGGCTATGTATACGGCGGACAGCACGCCATGTTTATGACCGGTTATCTGAACATAACATATACGTATACCGATAACTCCACTATTTCTCTTGCCCCGGAAGCAAAAGGTCATCTGCTGAACAGGGTATTGACAAAGCTGGAAAACGGCGAAACTGTCAAAACCCTTGCCGTAGGAGACTCTATCACCGGCGGCGCAAACTGTTCCAGTTCCAGTGATGTAAATGCAGAACCTTATGCCGACATCTGGCATGAAATGGCTGCAAAAAAATTGCAGCTGCTCTATCCGGACGCTGCTATTGAACACAGCTCCATTTACCAGGGCGGCGCTACAGCGCAGTTCTGTGTGGAAAAAATAGACGAAATTGTGGCGGCAGATCCGGATCTGATTATCATTGAATTCGGTACAAACGACTGTATGCAAAATGATCCTGCCAGCCTGTATATCCAGACATTGCAGGAAGCCATTGCAGCCATTCAGGAAAATCTGCCGGACTGCGACATCATCCTGACGCCGCCTTCCATCAGTAACACGCAAATATTCCCTCTGGAATGGTTCGACGCTTATGCAGACGCACTGTACGCACTGGAAGAAGAAGGCATTGCTGTTGCCGATATCACCAGCATGATGCGCGAACTGCTTCAAAGAAAGCGTTATCTGGATATGACTGGAGATAACCTGTGCCACCCCAATGACTTTATCAGCCGTTTGTTTGCGCAGGTAATTGTAGCCACTGTTTCCCGCAGCGATACTGCTACAGTAATTTCCCAATATCAAAACAGACTGCAGCGTTATCGGTACGAAACCGAATATTATCCCGAGCAGTGGGCAGAAGTAAAAGCACTAATAGAAACCGGCGCAGAAGCAATTCTGGCATGTGAAACAGAACAAGATGCTGCGGCGCTGCTCGCTGAATACAAAGCGAAAATCAATGAAATCGAAACAAAAAAAGAAGTTGACGCAGGCGCTATACTGTATCCGGAAAAGCTCATTTTCAATGCCGCTCGGGCAATGGACGCTGTTTCCACTCCCATTATGGTATATAAAAAATATGATGCCGCAGAACCTGCTCTGTTAGGCACCGTATTCGGCAACAATCCGATCCTCCGGTTTGACTATACAGTAGGAACACAGCCTGTTAAAGCAGATGATTACGACTATCTGGTACTCACCGCAAAAGCGTCCTCCAGAAGAGGAAAAGAAGCAATCGTGCGTTACCGCGTTGACGGGTTAGCAGAAGATGAATATCTGGCAGACATATCTGTTCCTCTCACCCTGGATGACAAATATCACTCCTATGTTGTAAATCTTACAGAGCTTGCCGGATGGACGGGAACTGTACAGGAATTGGCACTGAAGCTTTTCAACCGACCTATGAATAACGACACCATGCTTATCAGCTCGCTGATTCTTTGTACGGATGAAGCATCTGCACAAAGCACAGCACGGGAACGGGAAAGAATCGCAAATAAAGAAACTGCTCCCGCTATTACAAACTTGTTCGACAGCGATGCTGCAACAAGCGCACTGCAATCTGAAATCACTTATCTGCGTGGTGACATAGACAACGACGGTCTTGTAACCGCGTTGGATGCATTTGAACTTGTGAAATATATAGCAGACGTAAACTCCAGTTATGCAAACAAATGGCGTTTGGATGTAGATCAGGACGGCGATATCCTTGCGCTGGATTCACTCTACATGCGGCAAATTCTTGCCGACATTCGCCAAGCGGATACTATAACACTGAAAACAGCCGATGTTTCCTTTGAAGCAGCACAGGATGCAGCCAAAATAGACACGCTGACAGAAGACGCGGCTGTCCAGATCGACTTGTCCGGTTTGAATTGTTCCGCAGACATATATAAATATCTGACGCTTTGTCTGAAGTCTACAAGTGCACAGCCCTTCACGGCAACAGTAACAATCACAACAGATACCGGCAGCAGCAGTGCAGACATCACTTTTGCCGGTGATACAATGTTTGAAGCTGCAAGCTGCGGATTCTCCGATATCAGCGGCACAGTGCAGTCTATGTATATTACTTTCCACACGCCGGCAAACGGATGCATTTATCTCGACTCCTATGTATTTACCGCATCTGCCGCAGCCGCACAGAACGCAGAAATCGTGCGTGTCGGCGCTGCGAATCTGGTGGGTTGATTTCATTATTATATCTTACCTTACAAATAAACAGGACGCTTATAAAAAGCGTCCTGTTTCTATTTTAAGTTTAATAATCTACCCAAAAAGTAGGAGAGCACAGCAATTTAAAATAAAAGTCTCCCCCAACCAAAGGATACGAATCACCGCAGACTTCCACAAACCCAAGTCCCCTGTGTAATAGGGGGGATCACCATAAACTCCCACAAATTTAAAGCCATCCCCAGCAAAGGGAGGTGGCACAGCGTAGCCCACTAAACTCAAGCCTCCCTTGTGCAAAGGGAGGTGGGTTTTGCGCAGCAAAACTCGGAGGGATTGTTTCGTTGTACTACTGATTTATAGTCCATGCAAAATGACAGTATAACAATCCCCCACCCGCTTCGCGGGAGCCCCCTTTGCACAAGGGGGCCTATTTGGGCTGTGTGCTAACGCGATATGCCCCAGTGGTTCGTGAAACGAACCACCGCACAAGGGGGCCTTTTTGTTTGGAATTGTTGACATGCCCCAGAAGGTTGCAAAGCGAACTTCCACACAAGAGAATCTTTTCACTTCTCATTTCTGCTTCTCCTTATCCATGATAAAAGCCCCTTCCCGTTTTGCACACCATAGCAAACACCCAACATTGAGCGCTGTCATCAACGACACAATTAAATCTGCAGTCTGCCACATCAGTCCCTCAGAAATTACTGTACCAAAAATACTCGCTGCCGCACATAAAATCAGATAAAACCGCTGCGGCGTTTTTTTCTGTGTAAAATATCCTATCGCTACCGTACCGTACTGAGTCTGACAAATTACCGTTGCAAAAGCAAATAAAATGACGGAAACGCCTATAAAAATACCTGCTCCCTTTCCGGCAAGGACGGTGTATGCATACACCGTCAACGGAATTCCATCCATTCCCTTTCCAATCCCATCGGACAAAAGAATGACCAAAGCCGTCATTGTACAAAGGACAATTGTATCGGCAAATACCTCAAAAATACCAAAGCACCCCTGATGATGCGCACTTTTGGTATTCGCCGCCGCATGTGCCGTTGGAGATGTTCCGCAGCCCGCCTCATTGGAAAAAATCCCCCGAGTAACGCCGAAGCGGATCGCCCTGTTGACTGCAAACCCAGTCACACCGCCTGCCGCTGCCCGAAACGATAATCCTGCAGAAAAAATATCCTGCAGCACGCCCGGAATCCGGCTTCCATTACGTATCAAAATAACAACGGAAATCAGCATATATGCACCGGATAAAAAAGGAATCAGCCCCATAGTCACTTCTGAAACCCGTCCTGCCCCGCCGCATGCAATCACAAAAGACAACGCCGCAATGATCCCCCCTAAAATCAGCGGCGGCATCCACGGAAACACCGATGCTGCTGCATGCATCTGTACGATATTCCCCGTCAAAAGGGAATTTGCCATACACAACACAGCAAAGCCGCCGCCTGCCGCCACTCCAAGCGCAGGCAGCTTTTTTCCAATTACATCCTTTATATAATACATTGCGCCACCGAAAAATCCGCCGTCACTGCTGCGGCGATGCTCCACTGCAAGACGCACCTCTACATATTTTACACTCATAGCGCACAGCGCACTGATCCACATCCAAAGAATCGCCCCGGGACCGCCTGCCACAATCGCTGTAGCAACCCCCGCCATATTCCCCACGCCTAGCGTTCCTGCAAGCGCCTGACTTAAAGCACGCACCGGAGACACCCCGCCGCCCTTATGCGCGTCTGCAAGCGTCCGACAAAAGCGAACCGGATGCAAAATGTAAAAAAGACGCAGCCGAACTGCAAACCATATTCCCGCACCCATGAGCAGCACAGGCATCAATATCCCTGAAAGCACACCATTTATTGTTTCCATTTGATCCCCCGCAGTTTGTCTTATTCATGCATATTCAATTAGATGCCTTGTCATGCTCGCTTTTTCATTCCCCTGCAAAAAATCATATTTTCCCACCGAAATATTTAGCACTCGATTCATTATGATGA
This sequence comes from uncultured Eubacteriales bacterium, assembly GCA_949451655.1. Classification (GTDB taxonomy): domain Bacteria; phylum Bacillota; class Clostridia; order Oscillospirales; family CAG-272; genus Avispirillum. The sequence goes on from CASTST010000006.1 coordinate 6,559, forward strand.
AAAATTTATTTGTTAAATAAATGTAAAGATTCCATATTCCTCTTGATTTTTTCTTCGCGTATGATATAATGATACACATAGTTTAGCACTTGATTATCGCGAGTGCTAAACCTGCTTGAAAAATAAACTCTTATAGGAGGCAAATATTATGACACTGAAACCCCTTGCAGACCGCGTAATCGTAAAAGCGGTTGAAGCTGAAGAAACAACAAAAACCGGTATTATTCTTCCCGGAACAGCACAGGAAAAGCCCCAGATTGCTGAAGTAATCGCAGTCGGCCCCGGCGGCATGGTTGACGGCAAAGAAGTTATCATGACCGTAAAGGTTGGCGACAAAGTAATCACAGGCAAATATTCCGGCACTGAAGTAAAATGTGACGGTACCGAATACAACATCGTTCGTCAGAGTGATATTCTGGCAATTGTTGAGTAATAACAGGAGGATTTGAGAAATGGCTAAAGATCTTTTGTACGGAGCAGACGCAAGAAACGCATTGATCGCAGGTGTTGATAAGCTTGCAAACACAGTTAAAATCACCATGGGCCCCAAAGGCCGCAACGTGGTTTTGGATAAAAAATTCGGCGCACCCCTCATCACCAATGACGGTGTTACCATCGCAAAGGAAATCGAACTGGAAGAAGCTTCTGAAAACATGGGCGCACAGCTGGTTCGTGAAGTTGCAACAAAGACAAACGATGCAGCCGGCGACGGTACCACAACCGCTACCCTGCTTGCACAGGCATTCATCCATGAAGGTATGAAAAATGTTGCAGCAGGCGCAAACCCCATGGTAATCCGCAAAGGTATTCAGAAAGCAGTTGACAAAGCTGTTGAAGCACTGACCCAGAATGCACAGAAGGTAAACGGTTCTTCTGATATTGCCAGAGTCGGCACCGTTTCTTCCGGCGATGAAGTAATCGGTACATTGATTGCTGACGCTATGGAAAAAGTTACAGCAGACGGTGTAATTACTGTTGAAGAATCCAAGTCTGCCGAAACATATTGTGAAGTTGTAGAAGGTATGCAGTTTGACCGCGGCTACCTGTCCCCCTACATGGCAACCGACACAGACAAAATGGAAGCCGTTATTGACGACGCGTTGATTCTGATTACCGATAAAAAGATCTCCAACGTGCAGGAAATCCTGCCCCTTCTGGAACAGATTGTACAGAGCGGTAAAAAGCTGCTGATCGTTGCAGAAGATGTTGAAGGTGAAGCACTTACTACCCTGGTACTCAATAAGCTCCGCGGTACCTTTGTATGTGTTGCAGTAAAAGCTCCTGGATTTGGTGACCGCCGCAAGGAAATGCTGCAGGATATCGCAATCCTCACCGGCGGACAGGTAATTTCCGGTGAACTGGGTCTGGAACTGAAGGACGCTACCATTGATCAGTGCGGTCGCGCAAGACAGGTTAAGGTCAACAAAGACAACACCATCATCGTTGACGGCGCAGGCAGCGCAGACGAAATCAAGTCCAGAATCACCCAGATTAAGAGTGCAATTGAAACAACTACTTCTGATTTCGACCGCGAAAAGCTCCAGGAGCGCCTTGCAAAACTCGCAGGTGGTGTTGCAGTAATTAAAGTTGGTGCTGCTACTGAAACAGAAATGAAAGAAAAGAAGCTTCGCATTGAAGACGCACTGAACGCAACCCGTGCAGCAGTAGAAGAAGGTATCGTTGCAGGCGGTGGTACTGCATATCTGAACGTAATCACAGACGTTGCAAAGCTTCTCCAGACTGTAGAGGGCGATGAAAAAACAGGTGTACAGATCGTTGTAAAAGCACTGGAAGCACCTGTTCGTCAGATCTCTGAAAATGCCGGATTTGAGGGCTCTGTGGTTGTAGAAAAGATCATGAACGCAGATAAGAAGGGCTACGGATTTGACGCTTACAGCGAAACCTACTGCGATATGATCGAAGCAGGCATCGTTGACCCTGCTAAGGTTACCCGGAGTGCATTGCAGAACGCTGCATCCGTTGCAGCTACTGTTCTGACAACAGAAGCTTTAGTTGTAAACCAGCCTGAACCGGAAGCACCTGCTGCTCCTGCCGGCGGCATGGGCGGTATGTATTGATAAAATAGGAATGTATACAAAAACAAAAAGGCTGTGCTCATACGAGCACAGCTTTTTTGACGGAATTTAAGCCTCCTATGTAAGGATCGCGTGGATCCAGCCAAACGCAAAAAGCCTCCCTTGTGCAAGAAGGATGGAGCGCCGTAAGCTCCCACCAACTTAAAGCCTCCCTTGTGTTAAAGGGGGCTGTCACAGCCAAGCGCAGCGATTGTGACTGTGGGATTGTCAAACTGTCGATTTGCATATTATTCAAAATGATAGGTAACAATCCCTCCGCCGACTGTGTCGGCACCTCCCTTTGCACAAGGGAGGCTTTAAGTTGGTGCGAAATATGCGACGACCTCCTATAGAGCCATGCAGCGGATCCTCACAAGGGAACCTTGGATACCACCTTTCCATGGAGCCTTTTTATGAAAGAATTTACTTACCACCCATCTTTGACAGCATCAGGTCTCCGCTTACCGTATCAAAGCTGAACTTGGCAGAACCTGCTCCTACTTTATATACATCATTTTCACCCGTATCGCCCTCAAAATCGCTGATCATCCTTCCCGATACAGAGTCAAATTCACAGGCAAATTCGCTATCCTCTGGGAGAGTAATTTGAAAAGCCCCGGAAACGCTGTTTCCCTCAAAGGCTGTAGGACATTCCGTGCATATCGCTGTAAGCGTGCCGCTAACCGCATCTGTTTCTATTTCATGAAAAGTACCGGACAGCGCAATATCCCCCGATGTGGTATCAATAGATACCCGCTTTGCCGCACCGTCTACCGTTATCCCGCCGGATACTGTGTCAATGTCCAATTCCTCTGTCTGTACATCCTTCACAAACACTGCTGCAGATACAGTATCTACAGATATCTCCGCAAGCTGATCTGCATACGCTTCCGGCACCAACAATTCCAAGTCCTTCGGCTCCGGCTTGGACAAGCGAAAACCATAGCTTTTGCAAAACCGTATTTTTAGCGTATCTCCGTCCAGATAATAATGCAGAAGATTTTCTTCACTGGGATACGGGCTGTTATCAGAAAACTGCAGCATCTCTCCATCGTAAACTTTCACCGTCACATTACCGCTGATCCAGTCTATATCAATGGCATGCACCATTTCCGGATTCATTTCACCGTTTCCTGCCGTATATAGCCGGGCATCGTCATATTCATACTTCATGCTGCAGCTTACCAATCCCAAACACAACATGCAAATTGCGAACAAACAAGCAACTTTTTTCATAGGACTTCCTCCTTTATGATTACCATTTATCTATATAGTACCACAAATCCAGAAAAATGCAACTAAAGATTGACTTTATCCAAAATCAGTTATATAATTAAATAAGTATGTTTTAGAAATACTTTCATTGTTTCTATATTAGGAATGGAGCATATATCATGTATCAGGATAAAAAAGTGGTGTTTTCCGGCGTACAGCCTTCCGGTGTGCTGACGCTTGGAAATTATCTTGGGGCAATCCGAAACTTTCCCAAATTTTCTGAAGAATATCGGTGCTACTACTGCGTGGTAGACGAGCACGCCATCACAGTGCGGCAAAATCCTGCCGATTTGCGCCGTCGTACCTATGAGACCCTCGCGCTGTATATCGCCTGCGGATTGGATCCGGAAAAAAATGTTATATATGTACAAAGTCACGTGTCCGCTCATGCAGAGCTTGGATGGATTCTGGATTGCTATACTATGTTCGGTGAGTTGTCCAGAATGACGCAGTTCAAAGATAAAAGCAAGAAGAATACCGACAATGTAAACGCAGGACTATTCACCTATCCTACATTGATGGCAGCAGATATACTCCTGTATCAGACAGAGCTTGTCCCTGTCGGGGATGACCAGAAACAGCATCTGGAAATCACCCGGGATATTGCCGGGCGGTTCAACAGTATTTACGGAGATGTATTTGTAATTCCCGAACCGTTCATCAGCAAGACCCCATCTGCCCGTATTATGAGTTTGGCTGAACCCACCAAAAAGATGAGTAAATCCGATGAAAACGAAAACGCTACTGTGCGCATTCTGGACCCCAAAGATGTGATTATTCGTAAGTTCAAACGTGCAGTTACGGATTCTGATACTGTTATCCGTGCAGCAGAGGGAAAAGACGGCATTATCAATCTGATGTCTATTTACAGTGCGCTGACCGGCAAAACCTTCCCGGAAATCGAACGGGAATTTGCAGGCAAGGGTTACGGCGATTTCAAGCTTGCTGTGGGAGAAACCTGCGCAGATGTTTTGGCACCTGTACAAGCAGAGTACGCACGGCTGATTGCTGATAAAAAGTATCTGGAAGAGGTTATGGCAAACGGCGCACGTGAAGCAGCAAAAGCCGCTATGAAAACCTTATCAAAAGTTCGCAGAAAAGTCGGATTTACAGATCTGCCCCGATACTGATATGGAAAAAACAATTATTGGCGTTGTTGACCGGGTTGAAGAAGGAATCGCCGTATGCTTTCCGGATGATGGAAGCGAAAAAATCACTTTTTCTGCCACTTCCTTTGGAACAATCCGTGAAGGGGACGCTTTGGCGATTACTGTAACAATGCAGGATGGCATGCAAACTGTTGTAAGTGTGCGTCCTGCAACCAACACGGAACACATAGACCGCAAGCAGGAGAATGCACTGCGTCTGCGCCGCTTATTTGATAAGAATAAATAAATCCACCAGATTTATCAGTGCATTGAATAACGATTTATATAGCCGCAAAATGGCTGAATGGAGATTAAAAATGAAAACAAAAGCAGTTAGGTTATACGGAGTCAACGATATCCGCACAGAAGAATTTGAACTCCCGCCGTTGCAGGATGATCAAATCTTGGCAAGAGTAATTTCGGACAGTATTTGCATGTCCTCCCATAAAGCCGCATTACAGGGCGCCGCACACAAGCGTGTGCCGGACAATGTAGCTGATTCTCCCATTATTCTGGGACATGAATTCTGCGGTGAGCTCATTGAGGTTGGCAAGAAGTGGCAGGATAAATTTAAAGCTGGAGACCGTTTTGCAATTCAGCCTGCAATCAATTATAAGGGGTCTCTTGCTGCTCCTGGGTATTCTTACCACGACATCGGCGGCGGCGCTACATATGTAATTATCCCCAATGAGGTAATGGAATGCGATTGTCTGCTGCCGTATCAGGGTGAAGCCTTTTACTGGGGCAGTCTGGCTGAACCGATGAGTTGTATTGTTGGTGCTTTCCATGCAAATTATCACACAACTCCCGGCAAATATGAACACCGTATGGGCACCATTGAAGGCGGTGCGATGGCTATCCTTGCCGGCGCAGGTCCTATGGGACTGGGTGCTGTAGACTACGCGATCCACGGCGGTCGCGCACCTTCCCTGCTAATCGTTACGGATATTGACGATGAACGTCTCACCCGTGCAGCTTCTTTGATTACGCCGGAAGAAGCGAAAAAGCACGGTGTTGATCTGCAATATATCAATACTGCCGGAATGGATGATCCTGCAAAATATATGCGGGAGCTTACTGGCAAAGATGGATTTGATGATGTATTTGTATTTGCACCGGTTGCGCCTGTGGTTGAAATGGCAGACGCTATTTTGGGCAGAGACGGATGTCTCAATTTCTTTGCAGGTCCCACCAATCCGGAATTCTCCGCGAAGTTTAATTTTTACAATGTACATTATGCTGCCACACATATTGTAGGCACTTCCGGCGGCAACAATGAGGATCTGATTGAGTCCATTCGTTTAATGGAACAGCAGAAGGTAAATCCCTCCTGCATGATTACCCACATTGGCGGTTTGAACGCAGACGCACAAACTACGATTGATCTTCCAAATATTCCTGGTGGCAAGAAGCTGATATACACGCACGTAACGTTGCCGCTGACGGCAATTGCAGACTTCCGTGCAGAAGCAGAAAAGGATAGTGCCCATGCGGCGCTTTTTGCAGACTTAGCAGATATTTGTGAAGCAAATAACAATTTGTGGTGTCCAGAAGCAGAAAAACGCCTGCTCAGGGATGTAGATTTTACAATGTAAGATAAATGAAATAAAACTTAGCCCGTTGGTTGAATCAACGGGCTTTTTTATGTTCAGGGAAAAGCGTTTTTTAGCCAATTCTTCTAAGGAAACTTACTGACGAGCAATTTATCGCAATGAAGACTCTATGTGCGGACATTTTAAGGTCTCTCCCAGCAAAGAGAAATGGTACGCTGCAGGCTGACGGATGAATTCTCTGAATTATACAATCGATTTACATATCCTGCAAAATGATAGCATTACAATCCCTCAGTCTCCGTTACACGGAGCCAGCTCCCTTTACTGGGGGGAGCCAAACTATATTCAAGTTTCCCTTGTGTAAAGAAAAGGTAGGGCACCCAAGCGCAGCCCTCTATAGAGCCATCCTCACATGGGGACTTTTTATTTTGTTAAGCGGCAATTTCCTTTATTGGGCGAAGCACAGACCTTAAACTTATATTCCCATTAAAAAAGCGCCGACTAAAGTCGACGCTTTTTATAAGTTTGATTAACCTGTGATACCAGAACGCTCGATACCTTGAATAATGTATTTCTGTGCGAATACATAAATCAAGAGGAGCGGAAGCAGAATCAAAATTCCACAGGTATTGGTTATTGCCGAGTTGTACATATTTGCAGCAGCAGACGTAATATTGAGAGAAGTAGGAACTGCCACAATATCAGGCATCAGTGTAGGTCCGGAAGTGGTGTAGAACAAATCTGTGTAGAAATTGTCTGTCCACTGCCAAGAGAATGCAAACATGAACACGGTAATCATCATAGGTATGGACAACGGCAGGATGATTTGGATAAATGTACGGAACACACCTGCGCCATCCACATATGCAGATTCCTCCAATTCATCCGGCACACCTTTGAAGAACTGACGCATCAGGAAGATATACAAACCGTTCTTGAAAGCCAGTGCCGTTGCGGACATAATCCACAGGGGCCAGTATGTATTGAGAAGGTTCAGCGAGGGATTTTCCAGGAGCCGCAGCCAGTCTACTACGCCGCCGCCCAACAGGTTCAGAATTCCCAATATATCAAAATACCGGAATTCCATAAACATGGACAGCTGCAAAGTAGAGTGCGGCACAATCATCGTAAAGACGACCAGAAGGAACAGCAAATTATTGAATTTGAATTTGAACTTAGCAAACCCGTAACCAACCAGACAACATACAAAAGTCTGAATCAGGGCACAGGATCCTGCAAGCACAAAGGTATTCAACAATGCTGACAGATATCCGTTTTCCATAATAATGGCTTTGTAAATATCCAAGGTGGGATATTTGGGAACCAGACGCACCGTTACATCTACAAAGTCCTCAGGGCTCATAAAGGAAGATGCGATTTTGGAATAGAACGGGAACAAAATAACATAACACACGCCAAGGAGCAGCAGGAACCGGAACAGATACCATACTACTCGTTTAAGGAAATACAGGGACAGATACTTAGATCTGAGACGTTCGAGAAGAGGTGTGCGGTCAAACTCGACGCGGATTTTATTTTTGCTCTCTCTTTTAACTTTGGGAGCATTTGGAACCTGGTTTGTCATTTGCACAATCCTCCTTTCTTAGTCTTTCCTCTGGTAGAATACGAACAGACTAACAATTCCCGCTACAGCTGCTACAACCAGCATAACAAGCAGGAAGTACATCCATGCCATAGCAGAACTGATTACGTTTCCGTCACCGCCTGTTTTATACAGCGCATTTACATATGCCATAACTGAGTTACTGCCTGATGTAAACGAGTCTATAACCGTATAAATTGCATTTACCAAAATCATTGGTGAAATAATCGGCAATGTAATTTTCCAGAAGGTTTCCCAAGAGGACGCACCTTCTATTTCGCAGGATTCGTATATCGCAGGAGAAATTCCCTGCAGTCCTGCCAGGAAAATCAACATCTGTACACCGGAGCGGTTAACAATATCAAAAATATTGTTAACCAACTTGGTAACATTTGCGGCAAGTTCACTACCGACAACCATGTTGTTAAACAGGTTCTGCAAATCTGTCGCGGATATAATTTCGGCTACACCACTGGAACCACCGCCGGTTTCAATATCGCCGCCGGTAGATCCCATGTAATCACCCAGAATATTTCCCGCATCAATATCTGCAATCAAACCGGTAGTAAGCAAAACCGGGATGAAGAAAATTGCACGAAACGCTGCACGACCTGCCATCTTCTGGTTAAGCAGCAATGCAATAAACAGGGAGAACAGAAGGATTGCAGGAATTTCCAGAATCAATCCCCCCAGACCGTTCATCAACGTTTCCACAAATTTTGCATCGTCTAATGCTCTCTGAAAGTTTCCAAGTCCTACCCAAACCAACTCGAAACCGCCGCCCGCAATGATGTCAATTTCATGGAAACTATATTTGATGGAATCAAATATAATCGGAAGATAAATCAGAAGGAAGCCAAAGAGAAACGGTGCGATAAACAACCAACCTGCTCTTGATTTTTTTGCCTGCAGACTGGCGCCGCGTTTTCTTTTCTTTATAACGCCGAGCTCTTGGCTGCTTTTTGTTTTTTTAAGTAAAGCCATATTTACCTCCTTCCCTTATCCGTCGATTCTGATGAAATTCAACGCTTCAACCTCATGGGTTTCGCCGCCGTATTCAACAGTAATATCGTATGAATTATAGTTAATAATAAAGCTTGTGCCGTTTTCATATTCTACACGTACAACGGATCCGCGGACTGTTTCATATTTTTGTGTGGTAGTGCCGGAAGAAGGACGGCTGCTGGAATTGCCGCCGGCATAACTGCTGGAACTGCCGCCACGCTGTGCTTCCAGTTCTGCACGCAATCTTTGACGCTCTGCTTCTGCTGCACGTTTTGCTTGCGCTTCATCATCTCCTGCAGAAGTTGATGTATCTCCTGCATCCACTATACGCAAAGCATTCAAAAATTCATGGTTTACAATCCGAGAGGTCTGCAAATCACCAAGCGCTTCATTTACAATGTCATAATACCGAATCATATCATCCTTCCAGATCTCATAGCCAACAGAATAATACTTGTTGTACGTATCAGATTCCTTCAGGGCATTTGTATTTTGGTTGCTCAAAACGAAATAGAGATTTGCACCATTTTCAATAGCTTTCAGCAAAGAATACTGCACATCACCTTGCATGTTCAATGCACTGCCTGTATAATTCACATAACCATGCAGCACCATGGATACAAAGGGAACAGACTCACTTGCACGCAAGTAGTTACTGGACTCCGTAGGAATATCCAAAATATGATCTGCGTAGGGCAAAACATAAGCATTGCCGCCATTTACCATAACATCATATTTTTCTGAGAGTTTTTCAAGCATTTGTGTTGTAAATGCTTTGGAATCCTCCCGGTTGTACGGCTTATCGCTATCAAAGTCGGAGTTCAGATCACTTCCCAAGGTTGATACTGAAATTGCTTTCGTATCATACTTGCTGTAATCCTTATCAAATTTCTCATAGAAGAAATTATATGCAGACGGCGAAATTGCCAGCGCATAATCCGATTCAAAGCTCTGCATTGCCGCATCATATTCCCGTTTGGACATATAACGGTCATCGATGGACTTTACAAGATCCCGTTTTTCTGAAACGCCGTCAAACCAGTCGGAAGTTTTCATATATGCAAAGTCAAAATCGGGATAAACTCCAAAATTGTTTTCATTTCCGCTTTTCAGAAGATCCTTAAATCCGGACTTTCCGCCCAATTCCTTTACCCAGGAAAGCTTTGCCGGATATGTGTTATCCAAACCGCCGTTGTAGCTTCCTGTAAGACGGAAGTTGATATTGGAAATACCTTCTTCGGAGAGTTCGTTATAAATCGTTTCAATATCATCAAACGTAGTGAGAGGCGTATCAACCGTTACCGGGAAAGAAAGCACTCTTTCCGTAGTCTTAATAGAACCAAAGGTTTCCAGATAAAGGGGAACATTGTCCTTCACGTCATCCGCACTCAATTTGGTTATGATATTATTTTTCTCCAGATAATCCCGGTATGCAGCAGCCATACCTACATAGGAGCACTCGTAGTAATCGTCTATGCCCGCTGCTGCTGCCTTACTGTCATCTGTAAGAAGCACATAATTGATGGTGTAAGATCCGGAATACTTCCGGTCTGTTGTTACCGTCCATGACGCATTGGTTCCTACAGAAATTGAATCTGCAAGGTTGTATGTATCAGACGGGCGGGGATTGAAGCTTGCATACACATTATTATAGCTGTGCAGTTTACCGCCATGTTCACTCATAAGGTTTGCCATGGAATCACCTTCTGTGATAATGGCAAGATATCCTCTTTGGGTAGTGGAACTACTGTTCGAAGAAGATCCTGGTTTACTGGAAGCGTTATCCGGAGCAGCTTCGGTTCTATCCTCTACTACACCAAATACCGGCATACGCATTGTTTCTGAATGCTGTCCGGAAATATTATGGTATGCATAATCTGCGCCATACATCTGTCCGGCAACGTTATAGTTTGTACCGTACACATCCTCAAACCGAATCAGTGTACCGGAACCGTCCGGAATAAATGTATATCCGGTATTCTGAGAATTACCACATCCCATATAAGGAAGCATTGTTATGGATTTCAAAACAAAGCGGGATTCATCAAACTGAATACCATTTGCAGGAATTCGTGCTGCTAAGCCATTCTCTGTAAAGGTATATTCAATTGCCATCTGGAAGTTGGCTGGAGCTTTATCTGTGCTGACATAATCACAGTCAGCATGGTCCTGTTCCATTTCCTCAAAGGTATATGTGGGGCAATATGCTTTTATGGTTGTTTCCAGATTTTGAAGTTCCTTAGAAACGATTCCAGGATCGCATACATACACTGCAAACTGCTTTGTTATTGGGAAAGCAGCCTGAATTTCTTTTACGTTTGTCTCTGTCAGATGCGGGTCAAAAGCATCGTAAAGCGTATAGAAAGAAAGTAATCTCTCCTTATATGTACCTTCGGGAATATTATTCAGAATCATAGATTCAAAACGCGTTTTTGAAATCATACGCGGCACAAGACGCGTTGTTTGTAATTCACCTACGGTGTACTCTACACGCAAACCATTTTTAATGTTTTTGAAGTGAATCTGTCCGCGCAGGGCTGCTTCTGTATAAGAATACATGGTTTTTTCCACGCCATTCTCTTCATATGTTACAGCAAGCTGTGACAGCAGTCTTTGCTTTGTTGAAGCAGAAGCCCAGTTGTAACCGGCTGCTATATCATAAGGATTGGAGAAAAGAGAATCGCCTGTTTTGGTATCAATAAAAGCAACTTCTCCTGTAAATTCTTCAATCCACAGCTGGTAGCCGTCCTGCTCTCTGGCAAGCACCATGTCCTTGAGCTTGGCATTTGCGGTGCTGTATCCTTTAGAGATGTAATTGATGATGGGGTTTCCATCTTCATCCACCTTATCCTCGTATGCAGCAGACACATTCATCAAGGAGGTATATCCTGTTACTGAAACAGCACCTACAATTGTAACGAGGGATAGGAAAGCAGATAATATTTTTTTCATTTTCATATTCAGTTACCTCCTTCCCTATACCCTATATTGTATTTCATTTATAATACTGAAAATAAAGGTTATAATCTTTGTAACCAGTGTTGAGAACAGCACTGCAATAAACATAATAAAGATCATGCCAACAATCGTTACAGCCGCGATAATAATGCTCTTTCCAAAGGAATAATCATGGGTGATCATCATTCCGAAGAAGATCAGCACGCCTACCCAAAGGAATGCAAATGTGTTGATCATGGAAATAAAGCTTCCTTCTTCTGCTACCAAAACATTAGAAATCAATGTTGTGGGAATAATCAGAAGAGGCAGGGGAACCAATGCATAGCAGCTTGCCACGAACACATCGGAGAAGCTGCCTTCACCATCAAACAGGGTGGTGAGACACCAGTTTGCAACAACCCACAGAAGCAGCGGCAGTACAACGGAAATGAGTGTCATGAAAATGTTTGCCGTATCCGCATTTTGACCGCCAAAGATATAGCCGGTTCCAACAGTCTGATAGAAGAATGCCAATACTGTTATAACCAGGATTACAAATGCACTGCGCACACTGCCGCGTTTTTCATGTTTCAGATCCCAGAAGCCGTCAAACGGATGGGCAATCACATGGAATGCATACAATAGCTCTTCCCGGATATTTTTCTGACCTACTTTCATTGCTACAAAGCGGTTGCGCCTTGCTGCATAACCCATAAATTTAACAACAAGAACAATAACAGCTATGACAACAATCGGAATTACAATAAAGAAATCCGAAATCCATTCCTTACGGATCTCCCTATAGGAATCGGAATAACCGCTTCGATCATAGGCAGCCTTGTAATAGTCCATAGCATCTTCAAAGTTGCCTTCTCTATACAATGCTGCGGCAATTCCTACATATGCTACGTCAAAGTTATTGTTCCGCTTGAGAATTTCGCGCCAGTCGTTAATTTCTTCAGAGTAATTACGCTCATTTTTATTTTTTAAAGCGTTGATCAGCACATCACCGTACTCTGTCCGTCTGTATACGGTGAAGCTCATATTGGCTTTATCCAAAAGGAGCATTTTATCTCCCTGGTATACAACAGCCTCGATATTTGCTATAGAACCACGCTGGTTTCCACTGTCACCAAAAGCAAACAGAAGGTTACCGCGGCTGTCATAAGTAAATACCTTGGAACGCTTTTCATCAATAATGGACCAGGTTCCCTCGGGACCCACTGCTGCATCAATGATTGTGGAAGGACCTTTGATGGTGCTGGTTGCCTCATTGGAAACCTTTACCTCACCGGATGGGGGGTAAAATCCGTTTCTGTGCATAATATCTGTACCAGATACGTTCAGCTTTTTAACCGGTGCATACGTACCTGCCGTACTTTTGTTGTTGATCGCATTCTGCTGCGAAGCTTCATCAATAGAGGAAGTTGTCACATACAAAAAGTTTTCTTTATCAATGGTGATGTTGTTATACTCGGTAGAAGTAATTGTTTCCTCATCATTTTTGCCAAGCTTTCTCCAGAAAGCCTGCCATGCGGAAAGAGTCGCTTTCTGCGCACCGATATATCCGTAGAATTGCTCATCATCACCCATTACGATGATACCTTCAAAGGTGGTGGAGGATACTACAAACATTCTGCCATAGGAGTCAACTGCAACAGCTACCGGACGGTAAATTGCATTATCTGCAATCAAAGTACTTTCCGGTTTGCCTACTGTTTTTTCAAAGTTTCCCTCCCGGTCGAAAATAACGATTCGGTTATTTTCAGAGTCGCAGGTATAAATGAAATCAGATGTAACAAATACGCCGGATACGCCGGAAAATGCATCCGGAACACCTTGTTCGTTTACAAAGGAATCAATTGTAAACTTATATTTATAATATTGGTCCAGTACGAAAATAGCGTTTTTCTTTCCATCTACTATATATACGTTTCCGTCTTCATCCACCTGAAGGTCTCTGGGATCTTCAATGGAGATCGGATTGCCGTTGGGATCGTTTCCGATATAGGCAGCGTCTACGACTTCATCCGGCACATATGCATCCGGTGAATGCAATACAAATCCGGTTGAAGAATATGTATATGTAGTATACGGTGTTGCTGCAGAAACCGCAATGGGCAGCACGCACAGCAGCGCCATCAGTATCAGGAGTACTTTTATTGATTTTTTCATAATTTCCTCCTTAGTCTTTCATACCGCTGGATCCCATCGTCTCGATAATCCTGCTCTGTGAAACGATAAATACTATAATCGGCACAATTACCAACACAACAGACGAAGCAGCAGAAGCGCCGGAACGAACGATACCCTCATTCAGAACCTGGTTGATTGTAAAGTTCAGTGTTTTCAATTCTTCACTGTATACATACAAGTTTTGTCCGGTATTCCAAAGTCCCTGGAAAGAGTAAATAATCAAAGTGAGCCACGCAGGTTTTACCATAGGCATTGCAATGGACCAGAAAGTCCGGAATTCTCCTGCGCCATCCAGTCGGGCACTTTCCAGAATCTCCACAGATACGTTTGAATCAATAAACTGCTTCATCAAATACAGTCCGAGTGGCTTGGAAAGCTCAGGAACGATAATTGCCCAATAAGTGTCCAAGATTCCCATTCTGGATATGATTACAAACAAAAGCAAAACGCTGACTTCCGAACCAATCATCAGAGATTTTTGAACAACCTGGAAGGTGAACTTATGTCCCGGGAAAGGGATTCGGGACAACGCATATGCACACAGCGAGGACAGTACCAAGTGACCGAAAGTTCCGCATACTGTGATAAATATAGTATTAAAAAGATATCTGGAAAACGGCACCCAAGAAGTGTTCAGCAAATTGAACAATGAGGAGAAGTTATCAAAAGACGGATGCATTACATAAAACCGCGGCGGGAAGTAAAACAATTCGTCCAAAGGCTTCAGTGCCTGAATGACAAGGTAATACATAGGAAGGAACATAACCACACCCAGCAGAAGCATGAAAATGGTTACGCCGAAGTCTCCCCCCGCCGAACGGTTTAATACGACCCGATGCTTTCTTGTTCTTAATTTTTTCATCAGCTCTTACCCACCTTTGAAAGCAGCTTTTGCACGAGCATGTTACTTCCCACCATGAGGAAGAACAAAACCATGGAGATCGCGCATCCATATCCAAATTCCCATCGGGTACCACTATACTCACCAAGGTGAAGGTTCAGTGTATATCCTACATAGTCAGTCGGGAGTCCCTGGCAAAGCTGTGTTACTATGCCGCCAACTCCGAAAGAGGAGGTAATTGACATGATCGCACCGAACGCCAGCTGCGGCTTCAGGTTCGGCAGCGTGATGTACCAAAGCTCCTGCCAACGATTTGTAATTCCGTCCACAGCACCTGCTTCTATCTGGCTGCGGTCGAGTCCCTGAAAACCTGCTATAAAGGAAAGGAACGCGGTTCCAAGCGACATCCACAACGAAACAACAATGATTGTAGGCAGAATAAACTTTGTATCTGCAAAGAACAGAATCGGATCGGAGATCAATCCCCAGTTCAGTAACCAACCGTTGATCAGACCGTAGGAGTCTCCGGAAAATACGTAGTTAAATACAACATAAATACTGCCTGCTACAAGAGACGGCGCATAGAAAATCAGCGTTACGAATGCGCGCACCTTGGGGGAAAGTTCGTTTACGAACCATGCCACAATAAATGACAGGACATACGAACCAAGTCCAATTGCAACGGCAAAAATCAATGTGTACTTCAATGCCGTGGTAAACAGCTCATCGTTCAGGAACAAATTGATATAGTTGTCCAGACCTACCCAGTTGGGCATTTGCAGCAGATTATAGTCTGTGAAACTTACAAATATGGATCCAAGAACAGGGATGACTGTCATCAGGATAAATAAGATCATATAAGGCGCTATCATAACGTAGCCGATCTTATATTGCTTCATAAGATGCCATGTCCACTGGAGTCTGGTTTTATCTCCCCGTGCCACAGCTTCTTTTTCTTTCTTAGCCATGTCTGCTTCTCCTAACTTAGATTTGAGCGGATCCCGGCACGCTGATGCGCGCCGGGTCTCCTTTAAAACAATGGATATTATATATGGTAATTATTTCTCGAGCCATTCTTTATAGGAGAGGTCTGTCTTATCTGCTTTGACATCCGCTTCCCAGGATTCATGACTTCTTACAGACACACCATGTTCGTCCATCCAGTCTCTGAAGGAATAATCATATTCATCAGAATATTCCATACAGGAGTTATCTATTACATCTGTAATATCGTATGTTTCATTCCAGTATTCACGCCACTCACTGAATTCCTCGAACTCCATATACGCACGGATGGCCTGCCATTCATCATCCACCATCAGTTTGAATTCTTTACGCTTACGGGTAATTTCTTTATTCATTACAGCAGCGTATTCAGGCAGCATTTCTCCGGGATCCGCGCCTTCCGTATAACCACGGTTGATTGTAAAGTTTGCATACCGGGCAATAAAATATGTGCCAGGGTAAGCAGGGACGTTGAACGAATCCAGCAGACACTGTTCCAGTATCTTATACTCTTTTTCCGTCCAAGGCTGCTCTGACAGAGCTTCAATATTTGCAAGCTGCTGTTTTGCAGAAGGACCGAGAAGGGCAACCATTTCTTCAGAATAATTCACCTGGTATTCTTTAGAACCGACATAGTCCAGAAGATCCCATGCCGCTTCTGTATTTCGGCAGTCTCTGGTCATATACACGCCGTCCGGCTCTGTTGCAATGGTCCGGTTAATCTCTCCGGTTTCAGGATCCTTGATACCGGGCAGCTGATAAAAGCTCCACAGGTTGGCAATTTCCGGTGCAAAAATCTGCAGCGTGTTATAAAGCTGATAGTCTGACAAAATGATGGGCATTTCACCGGATTTGAATCGGTTGGCCTCTTCAAATTCTTTGTTCATATCATATTGACTATACAGATTTACAAGCCAGCTAAAGGCGTCTACTGCTTCATCCGAGTCAAAGGCAGTGCGCAAACCTTCATCTTCCCACAAACTGCCGCCTCTCTGATATATGAAGTTTCGGTAATCTGCTTTGAAACCGATATCCATATTGTTAAATTGGAAGGTAGGAATGAGCGCAATCAGCTCATCCCAAGTCTGCGGAATCTCCAGTCCCATTTTCTGCATTACATCATCCCGCACAAACATAACAGAGAAGCCTTGCAGGAAGGGGATACCGTATGCCTTTCCGTACAGCGTCATGTTATTCATTGCTGTGTCGGAGAAGCGTTTTGTAACTTCTTCAAAGGTATCAAAATCATTCAAAGGCAGAATCGCGCCACGCAGTGCCATTTCGATCATGTCGCCGGCGTCCAGACAAATGTCCGGTCCCACGCCCGCCAGAATGGACGGAAGCACAACGTTCTGACCAGTCAGTTTAATATTTGCGCCGATACCAGTATCCTGAGAAAATCCGGTATTGATGAGGTTTTTCATCAACTGCGCAGTGTCACGTCCTTTAGACGTCCAAACCTCCAGATTTGTAGTTGTTTCTACTACTTCATCACTTTCCACACCGATACTGTTGTAATCTGTAAAGAAGCTGGAAAGGAATTTCTTAAACTCGAAAGCAAGAGAAGACCAAACGGAATCATCTCCGCGGGGCAGTTCGCTTCCGGAAGGCTGAATCATAAGAAAGTCAACCTGAAGATATTGCTTACTTGCTTCATCCAGCCATGTACCCAAAGAAGAAATCCAGGATTTCAAGTTCTGAAGATTCGCAGCGATTTCTTTCTCGTCCGTAACCATTTTTTCAATTACGAGCGCAGCCTGTTCCAATGTAGAAACATTTTCCGAACGGGTACCGTTAATTTCTGAAATATAATCAACCAGCTGCAGCAGTACGTTGTACTGTCTGCCGAGATCCTTGATCGTGCCCGGCATAATCCGGCTGAAGCCGTAGTCACGGTTCACGTCAGGATCTGTACCTGTCAGCTTGATCAAATCCATATAGTCTTCATTCAGACTGTCAATAGCTGCTGCTGTCTGCCGCAGAATATCCGTAAATGTACCCTTTGTGGCCTCAAACTCCAGTTCATAGGTTTCGCCTTCTTCAAAATAAAACTGGAAGGTGGTTTCACCATCGTTCAGCGCAGCAGACTGCCACTTTGAATTATAGGGGAACTGGCAGTACTTTGCTTCCAGGAATGGATACTCGCCGTTGATTTTCAGACTTCTGGAGGTATACATACCTTTCACAGTTGCCTGCTCATACCGAAGTACGATATCATACAGACCGGAAGCAGGACATTCAAATTTATACTTGACCCATTGACCAGAGGAGAGCCACTTATCTCCGCCCATTGTATTTCTGCGTATTACAGAATGATCCTGGGGGCTGGTTCCTGCGGAGGAACGGTCATATATAGGATAAATTGTATAACTGGATACTGCGTCGGGCATTTCCGCTTCTATCTTGATCGGTTCTGTATCTGCCGCTTTGTATCCTTTATCCTCATACTCCTTCTTCACTTCTTCGTAGGAGATAGGTTCTTCATATGTATAGAATGTTATTTTTTCAATTGCCATCGGTTCGCGGATCGCTTCCAATGTAAGAACATTTTCGCCGGCTTCCAGATAGAACTCAAGCGGAACCAGATAGTAACCGTTGGGATCAACAACGTCATATACATCCCAAACATAGTCTATATACGGATCCGGATTCAGTTCATTACCCGCAGAATCCATTACAAAAGCATCGTCTCTGGTTTCACCCGCAAACTGGAATCTCCAGTTTTTATTCAATCGGATAAAGCGCGCTTCCTCAAACGGAGACTTACCGTTCAGCGTAAAGAGACGTTCTATATCATTTGTACTCTCTCCTGTTGCACTGTAAGTAAGACGGATTGAATAGAATCCAGACTCCGGCACATCAAATTTCCAGGAAACGCTGCCGTTTTCACTGATTTTCAGGCAGTCCCTTCCCTCCCAAGTAGTCTTTTCTACTTCAGCGGATTTCGACACCTCAAAGTAATCCCGAGCGTCAACGGTAAATTCCTCGCCGGTACGCTCTGCATCTTCGTATCCGTATTTTGATTTATACTCCTCGTAAGTCAGCAGCTTCAAATCATCCTGATACTCCTGAAGCGTTACTCCGGTGGAGGCACCTTTGCCGCCATCCTCTGTATCGTCAGTATTTGCAGCAAACACCGGCGTTACAGATCCAATCAGCATCAACGCGCCCAGAGAGAACGCCAGAAGCTTTTTGGCCCTTCCTGTTTTCATATAAATTCCTCCTGAAAGTGTTGCCTGCGGCATTCGATACTGCCAAGGCTGAACAAGCTGCAAACGCAGCTATACCCGTTGCCGAAGCCCTCATTTATATCAAGCCGCGACAAACCACCGGGACAAAAAATCGCCTTTTGCCCCATTTGTATACAATATATGATACCACAAGCCTGATTCCATGTCAAGTTGCTACATAATAATATGCTGCTGTGGAGACAAGAAGAAGCAAGCTAAATGCTGCTTCTGTTTTACCGAAACTTTCCATTTTTTTCATTCGGCAAATTAATCCAATTTTTTCTATATCAAAGCCCAAAACGTTTGTTAGTAACGTTTACATTATTGTTATATATAGAGTGTTTTTTCACAGTTCAATCACAAAATGCAGCATTACATTCGCGATAATGTTTGTAATACTAACATTTTCAGAGAATGTGATGAAATTGTAAAATTGTCGTAAACGTAAATTGGAATATGCAATTTTTGTTACATTTTCACATAAATTTAGAAATATTTTTTCCATATGTACATTTTGCACAATTCGTTAAAAATGCACCCGATTTATATAGTCAAAGCCCCCATGTCTGCACTAGCCTAAGCCTCCCCCCGGCAAAGGGAGGTGGCGCGGCGTAAGCCGTGTCGGAGGGATTGTCCCTGCTATCATTTTAATGATACTGCAAAACGATAGCATTTCTTAAACAATCCCTCAGTCTCCGCTACGCGGAGCCAGCTCCCTTTACACAAGGGAGCCTTTTTCCGTTTTGCGTACTCTGCGCCATTCCCTTTGCCGGGGAGCCCATTTTACCATCCATTTATGAAAGCTGCAAACGGCAAATTCATCCCCAGCCCAAGCGGGACAACACAGCATTGCCGCTCATTCCTCTGGAAACCCGAACGCGGGACAGTGCCAGAGGATTGCATCCCGAAGTATCTGCACTGTTATGGGTTGTATAACCAAACCGATAACATTTTGCCGCTTCCCCGATTACAAAATCATTGATCGTTCCGCCGGGATAGCATATCGCCTGAGGATATCTGCCCGTCAGATTATATAAAATCTCTCCGGACTGGGCAAACTGCCACGCCAAATCCTCCGCCGACAGGGAAGTCAGCGACGGATGGGTATGTGTATGAGATTCAAACCGGACAAGACCGCTCGCCTCCATTTCCCGAATCATATCCTCTGTAAGATACCCGGGCGTGTTGATCTTGGACGTAATCATAAATACGGTCGCCTTGGCGCCGTATTTCTTTAATATAGGAAACATCTGGGTATAATTATCCTCATACCCATCATCAAACGTAAGAATAATACTTTTCTTTTCCGTCATGGCATATTCGTCCGCAAACAGAAATATACAGTCCGATGCGCAAAGCTTCTGCAGATGATCCTCAAACTCTGACGGACGTACAAATAAATTAGTAAGCTCTGTATATGGCTGTTCCAAAATCAAATGATACATCAAAGCCGACGGCGCATATGTCCCGGCAGGGCTTTCATTATCGTCTCCACGCGGTGACAGATCAATATTTCCGCCTCCGGTCACTTCCACAGTCTGCGCCGGTGCAGGTGCTGTCGTTTCAGGTGGCTGCGTGGCAGGCGCCGTTGTTTCGGGCAAATCCGTGGTAACAGGCGAATCTGTCTGAACAGGAGACGGATCAACTGCATCCGTCCCGGTTGTTTGCTGCACGGTACCTGTATCTGTGCTGGCAGGACGCAGCAGCGGTTGTGCACAGCCTGCTGCCATGCAGGATATCAGCAACGCCATCATTAAAAATGTAACTATTTTTATATTTCCTTTCATATGCCGCCTCCATTTGGATCCTTCAATACGGCGCATGACGCCGTCATGCAACGATTCAGTTGCTTTTTGTTACAATAGTATTGTACATAATGAAGCAAACGCTGTCAATCTTTTTCTTATTTCCAGAAATTGCACGATAAAGTTCCATTTTTCAGCGACATCTTGTAATTTGACGAAAAATGTTGTATTATGTTACATGCACAGACACTAAATTAAGGAAGGTTAACAAATGATCGTTTCTACAAAAGGCCGTTATGCACTGCGGGTAATGCTGTCTCTTGCAGAAGAAAAAACCGCGAATTATGTTCCCTTGCGGGACATTGCGAAAAAAGAAGATATTTCTCTGAAATATCTGGAAAGTATCCTGGCAATTCTCAGCCGCGCCGGATTTGTGGATGCGCTGCGCGGAAGAGGCGGCGGATATCGACTGACAAAAAATGCATCGGAATATACTGTGGGCAGCATCCTGCAGTATACGGAAGGTTCTATGGCGGCAGCCGCCTGCCCGGAGTGCGGGGATGGCGCATGCAACAGATCCAGCGCATGCAAAACGCTTCCCCTGTGGAAGAATTTGGACAAAATCGTTAGCGATTATTTATGCAATATCACTTTAGAGGATCTGACAGATCCGACCTTTTTCACCGCTGACAACCAGAACACACCGATATGATCAAGAAAGAAATACGGCTGCGGCCTTTGTTTGGCGGATGCCTCAGCATGTATCTGGGCGCATGGATCCTCAATACGCTCCTGTCACGCAGCGTATTCGGCAAAGAAGTCCGACTGAGTACAGGCATTCTGTTTTTTCTGGCAGCAGCAGGTATACTGATTCTGCGGTTTTGTCCGTGCAGAACCATGCATCGTAAAACAAAAACAAAACGGGAGTCAGGAGCAAAAACAATCGGCTCCTGGTTCCCGTTTATTCTTGCGCTGCTGATCGGATGCAGTGCGGCAGGATGGCTCACCTGGAGAGAAGAACTGCGGCAAGAGTACTATGACAGTTTTTCCGGAAAAGAAGCATATGTCACCGGCATCGTAACCGATGTGATATGGAGCGGCTCCTACGACGGATACTATACGGTACATATTGATACTGTAGACGGAGAAAAGGAAGCGTTTCAAATCAGTCTGGAAGCAGACAGTATATTGGAATTCGGCTGCGGTATTCGTGGAAACATCACTTTTGAAAAACTTGGCGGACAGCAGACAGACGATGCAGAACAACGCAACTATTCCCGCTCCAAAGGAATTCAGGCAGAAGCTACGGGAAGCAATATACGAACAACTGACAAGCAGCCTTCACTATCCCTTCGCATTTTGCTGTGGGGCAAAAGCGTTCAAAAATATTTTTCCAATATTTTTATCCGCCTGCTTGGCGACGACGCAGGCGGGTTTGCCGCCGCGCTGTTCTTAGGAAACCGAAGCGTGCTACCTGATCATATCAAGCGGGATTTCACACGCCTCGGCATCTCCCACATTCTGGCGCTGAGCGGCATGCACCTCACTGTCGTCACCGGATTTGCCGGTGCAATCGGAAAGCGAATCGGCAGGCGGTGGGGAATCGGATTTTCCGTCACCGCAGCACTGCTGTATATGACGGTTTCCGGTTTTTCCTCATCTGTAACCCGGGCGGGCATCATGCTGCTGATCTGCATGTTTTTGAAAATTATAGGAAAAAGCAGCGACAGCTTCACCAACCTGGGCATTGCCGTATGCACCATTCTCCTATGCAGCCCCGGCGCCTGCTGGGACGTAAGTTTACTTTTGTCCTTTTGGGGCGTGCTGGCAGTCCTTTTATACAATCGGGCAACAAAAACACCGGTGCTTGCACCTGAAAAAAGGACGCGCAAAGGACTTGGCGGTCTGATTATAAAGCAATTGCAGGCATTTGGCAATTTCCTCCTGCTTTCCGTTTGTGTAGTACTGTTCATGCTACCGCTGACCTGTCTGCTTTTCGGGCAGGTTTCCCTGCTTGCCCCTCTCTCCTGCGTTGTGTTCACCCCCTTGGCAACAGTCCTGCTTTGGATACTTCCTATTTTATTACTGATCTCGCCGTCACCGCTGTTCACGGGGATACTGCTGCCGGCTGTTCAATTGGTTCTGAATTTCACCATTACGCTGGCAGGTAAGCTGTCCCAGCTGCGGGGAATCTGCGCATCTCTGCTGTATCCTTTTGCACCGATACTGACCGTTGCAATATTCTGTTTTATTCTCTGGGCATTCTGTGCAGATCGTGGAAAACGGCTCCTACCTGTCATCAGTACAGCAGCGGCAGTGCTGGTACTGATCGGAAGCATAGCGGGCTGGCGCGTACTGCATGCAGATCAGACAACGGCGGCAATGGTCAGCAATGACGCAACAGCCGCACGGGCAGAGAAAAACGATGCAATTGTTATAACCAGCGGAGAGGAAACTCTATTGATTGACAATTCAGCAGGCGGATTTTCTAATTTCCGCCAGGGCATAGCTGCCGCCAAGAAGTGCTATTCCACTGAAATCGAAGCAATCATGCTGACGCATCCCCACAAGAAGCACATTCAATCTCTGGAAAAGCTTTGGAATCAGCAGCGAGTGCGGCAAATTTGGATCCCAAATGAGGACACAGAAATTTGCTATCAGCTATGTGAAAAGGCAGCGGCAGCTGGAATCAAAATCGTTACATATGCACCGGGAGAAACGCTGTCCTTTGGAAATGCACAGGTAACCACTTATGAAAGCGGATTTTTAGAGCGTTCGGTTCAACCGATTGTCAGAGTGGATATTGCGGCAAACGGGGAACGGATGATATATCTTGGCGCCGCATATGCGGAAGCATTTTCGCTGGATGAATTCAAGACGGAGCCTGCCCGGGTGATATGGTTTGGCTCGCACGGTCCTTTATATAAAAAGGATGCGGATGCATCCAACCTTGCAGCCAGCTCTGTTTTCTGCACCGGAGGTGCGGAGGAATATATGTATACCGGTAAGATACTTCCGTCAAAAAAGCGTTTTCGGTTCGGAGATGAATAATAAAATTGATGCACAAGAGATCTTCTCAGCAAATCTCAGGATGTTAAAGGTCCCCACCGGCAAAGGGGATGACACGCTACAGACCATCATGAACGCAAAGCCTCCCCCCCAGTAAAGGGAGGTGACATGGCGTAAGCCGTGTCGGAGGGATTGTTTTTGCTTTTATTTTGGATAATTTGCAAATCGACAGTATTTTTTGGGACAATCCCTCAGTCACAATCGCTACGCTTGGCTGTGACAGCTCCCTTTGCACAAGGGAGCCTTTTTGGGAGTTTCCTTTGCTGGGGGGAGCCTTTTTGAAATCTTTTTGTAATTTACACTGCACGCTATCTTTTCCAAAAAATCAATTGACTTTCTCCCCGGTTTCTTGTATCATGAAACGGAAATCAGCGTGATCAATACGATAGTGAAATCGTAAATCTCCTTTTTCACGCAGGAAAGCATGTGAATGATTATGAATCAATGGATCGCGGGCAACGCTCGCTTTACTGTAATCACAGACGGCGTTGTCCGTATGGAATATACAAATAATGCGTCCTTTGCAGACGGCGAAACTCTCTTTGCTGTCCGCACGCCGGGCAAAGCAAACGCAAGTTTCACACAGGATATAGACAGCATCACCATTTCCACACCCAAAATTACACTAACCTACCGCGGGAATGCACCCTTTTCTCCGGAAAATCTGTCTGCCAAAATCCATACCGGCAATGTGGAAACCACTTGGAAATTCGGCGATATAAACCAAAACAATCTGGGAGGCACCCTATCTACGCTGGACGGTGTAGACGGATTCCGCCCGCTTCCGGATGGGCTTCTCTCTCTGGATGGATGGTATGTGATAGACGACACAGGAACGCCAGTGTTTGCAGACGGCTGGCTGCAAAATCGGAATCCGGATCATTTGTGCGACCTGTATCTGTTTGCATATGGACATGATTATCCTGCCGCGTTGCAGGATCTGGCGGCTGTATCCGGAAAAATGGCGCTGCCACGCAAATGCACGCTGGGATCTTGGTATTCCCGCTGGTGGCGGTACACTGCAGAAC
Source organism: uncultured Eubacteriales bacterium (assembly GCA_949451655.1). Classification (GTDB taxonomy): domain Bacteria; phylum Bacillota; class Clostridia; order Oscillospirales; family CAG-272; genus Avispirillum. The sequence goes on from CASTST010000006.1 coordinate 31,269, forward strand.
AATTCCTGCAAATCGTTGATGAATATGACGCCAACAATTTTCCTTTGGACATTCTGGTAATGGATATGGACTGGCATTACCACGACTGGGGACATGCAGAGGGAGATCCCCAAGCTCTGTACGGTTACGGTCACGGCGGAGGAAATCTGGGCTGGACCGGGTACACCTGGAATCGGAGGGACATCCCGGATCCGGAGGGGTTGCTGGCAGAGCTGCACCGCAGGGGCATTTCCGTCACACTGAACGACCACCCCGCAGACGGAATCCGGGATCACGAGGAAACCTATCCCGACTTTATGAAACTGGTAGAAAAAAAGCACTATACGGAGCAGGTTTCCCTGATTCCGCAGCGGCAATCCCAACGGGAGCAGGAAAATGCTGACCGCGGTGTGACAAACTACCGATTTAATGCCGGCAATAAGGATTATATGGAAGCTTTCTTCGAAAGCACCCATACCAAATATGAAAAAATGGGCGTAGACTTCTGGTGGCTCGACTGGCAGCAAGACTACCTGTATCCCACCGTAAACGGACTTGACAGACTCACCCATCTGCCCTGGCTCAACTATCTGTATTATCAGCACTCCCGAAAGAACGGACTGCGCGGAATGTCCTTTTCCCGTTGGGGCGGGTTTGGAGATCATAAGCATCCGGCGTTTTTCTCGGGAGACACCGTTTCCACCTGGGACGCTCTTGCCTTTGAAATTCAAATGACGGTCAGCGCCGGCAATGCGGGCTGCTTCTGGTGGAGTCACGACATCGGCGGATTTGAAGACCGCAGTCCGGAAAAGCAGTCAGAGCTTTACGTTCGGTGGGTTCAGTTTGGCATTACCTCCGCAGCACTGCGCCTGCACGTTTGCGGTAACGAAAAAATCGACCGCAGACCATGGACATGGGGCGAACCGTACTGCTCTGCAATGCGGGACATGTTTCACCTGCGTTCCATGCTCATTCCGTATTTGTATTCTACCGCATATGAAAGCTACCAGGACAGCGTTCCCATGCTGCGCCCGCTGTATTTTTTTGATAGTGAAAACCCGATTACATATGAACATCCCGGCACATATTATCTGGGAAGCGCCATGGTTGCCGCGCCCGTCACCCATCCGGGCAGCGGTGCTGACTGCACCGCATCGTCTCAGGTTTATCTTCCTGATGGTATCTGGTATGATTATTTCACAGAAAAGCAGTATGCAGGCGGGCAGGTCATTCAAATAGAAAATGATTTGTATACCTTCCCACTGTTTGTAAAAGCAGGGAAACCACTTCCCATGCAGCCCTACACCAATCGAATGACTACAACGCCGCTTTCCCATTTGATTATTAAAATTTTTGCAGGGGAGACGCATCTGACAGACAGCTTTACTTTGTTTGAAGACGACGGCGTTACAGAAGGATACCTTTCCGGTGATTGCAGGACTACTGCACTGACATATACATACGACGGACAAACACGCACCTTTGCATATACACCCTCCGGCAGCGGATATGCAGACGAATGCGCAGCACGGGACATCACCATAGAACTGCACGATGTTGCCGCACTGCGGTGTGAAAATGCCCCAGCAGGAACAACCGTTTCTTATAACGCTGAGACCCGCTGCGCATCTGTATGCATTCCGTCCGTTTCTCCGGCATCTGCCTTTACAGTAATACTGGAAAATGAATAAGAAGGATCAAAAGGTTCCCTTGTGTGCACCGCAAATCGTCAACAGACCCAAAGCCTCCCCCAGCAAAAGGAGGTGGCACACCGTAAATTTTCACCAAACGCTATTAGCCTCCCCCAGTAAAGGGAGACGGCGCAGTGTAGCTGTGACGGGAGGATTGCCCACCCACCTAAAGCCTCCCTTGTGTAAAGGGAGGTGATTTTTGCGCAGCAAAACTCGGAGGGATTGTTTATATATACTTCCGATTTATAGATCCTGTAAAATGATAGCATAACAATCCTCCAGTCGCTATCGCTTCGCATCACTGCGTTTGGGCGACAGCCCCCTTTGGAACTGCGTAGCAGGTCCTCACACGGGGGCCTTTTTTGTTAGAGTTAAAGCGGGAGCACCATAGGATCCGCTATGCGGCTCCAGCCAGGGGCATCTTGATTTTTTGCCTTTCTATCAATACATTCCGCACAAGTGACTAATAAAACTGTACTGTCTCCTCTATTCCCTATAAAAAAACGGCTCCGACGGAGCCGTTTTTTCAATCCATATACGATGTCACAATGCCGTTGGCGCTGCAGTATTCGTCAATCACGCTGCCTTTATTACAGTTTACCGTCACACCGGTACTGTACGCAAGCAGCCCCTCGCCGATTTCCGCAACCGAATCTGGCACTGTAACCGTTTTCAATCCCGTTATTCCGGAAAAAGCATATGCACCCAGCGAAGTTACGCTTTCCGGAACGTCTATTTCTGTTATGCTGGTGCAGCTGACAAAAGCACATACATCAATCTTTTCAATTCCTTCATGCAGTGTTACAGACTGCAAACTCTCACACTGAGCAAATGTGTAGGATGGTATGGACGTCAATCCTTTCGACAGCTCTGCCTTTGCCAAACCGGTACAGTCTGCAAAAACATATTCTCCCAACGCACCTACAGAATCCGGGATCTTGATTTCCTTCATTGCTATGCAATGGCAGAACGCATACGCCCCAATGCTTTTCAATGTTTCCGGCAATTTCAGCGATTGCAGTCCTTCACAGTAATAAAACGCTGCCTCGCCGATCGACTCTAAATTTTCCGGCAGTGTAACCTTTTTCAGTGCAACACAGTTGTTGAAAATACCGTTTGGAACTGCCGTCATTCCAGCCGGCAATTTCATTTCCGACAAGCTCTCACACATATTAAAAGCGTATTCTCCAATCGTTTTCACTGTGTCCGGCAATGTAACTGCAGCCAATGACGTACACCCTTCAAATGCACACATTCCTATAGATTCTGTTCCCTCCGGAACCGTCACAGACTGCAAAGCAGTGCAGGTGGAAAAAGCATAATCTCCCACCGTTTTCAGTGAAGCCGGAAGATCAATTTCCGTAAGCGCCCTGCAATAAGAGAACGCACCCTCGCCAATTTCCGTCACCGAATCCGGAATATGAATCTCCTCTAAAGCAGCGCAATATACGAATGTGCCCATTTCAATAACCGTAGTACCCTCAGGAATGGTAATGCTTCTCAGTTTCTTTGCATTTCCGAAAGCGTGCGCCTCAAAATGTGTGACCGATTCCGGAAGCATGATCTCCTCCATGGTAGGATCATCTGCCTGATTAAAGCAGCCCAATCCAATCGTAGTAACCGGATGTCCGTTCACCTCGGCAGGAACGCGCACCAGCGTATCCTTTCCCGTGTACCCAGTAAGGGTAGCCGTTCCATCATCATATACAGAATATATATAATCCTTCCACTTCTGGTTTTCCTGCACTAAAACAGCACCGGCAGGATTATTATCTGCCGCACCGGATGCAGAATCCTTATTCCATACAAAAATAAACACTATTGCGCCGACTGCAAGCAAAACCACAGCAGCAATGCAGACGATCAGGACAACCGCTCTCCCTGACAACCGCTTTCCGGCAGCCTGTTTATTGCCGGTTTGTTTTTCTTCCATTGCCTTGCCCCTTTCCCTGCTTCGTTTTCTTATTTTTACTCCGCAAAATCAACGCTGTTATGCAAAGTGCCGCGCCAACAACGCATATTCCCAGAAAAACCTGAAACGGCAGATAGGACAAAAGCGCACCTTCTGCTTTTACAGTTCCACCTGTAAACAACATCAAAAGCATCCCCGCACCCCCGCAGAACAAAAGAGCCGCTCCAGCCATCATACAGCCATACCACACAGGCAGAACCGCCTGCTGTGCTTTATTGGGAAACATAGCGCCTACCATACCTTCTCTGGTGGGACCAAACAAAAGATAATTCCCGGTCACATGCAAAATTGCGGCAGCCCGGCGCACTGTATCCGTATCCGGTTTCCCGGTTCCTGCTTCCCACTCTGTATATTCTTCGGGGGATACTCCCAGTCGTTCTGCTATTTCCTGCACCGACAATCCCGCCTTTTCCCTTGCATCGGCAAGACGCGCCGCGAGTGTCACCAATTCATCGCTTTTTTCTGTATTTTTCACACGACTTCTTCCTTTACAGTATTATCAGTTATTTTATTGTAGCATATTACAGAGCCGGTTTCCAGAGTTTTTTGTAAATATTCCGCCGCCGGGCAGAACGTCTCCCTTGATTTTCGCGTGCTTGTCTGTTATACTATAGTGTAAATAGTTTTATCCAATTTTTATATTTTGATAAAGGTATGAAAATCTATGAAATCAAAAAATGAATTTACTGTGCGGCTGGATACCCAGCTTTATAAAAAACTGCTGTACGTTGCAGAGAAAGAAAACAATTCTCTGAACAATCACCTTCTGCATGTGATTCGCAACAACATACAGTATTATGAAAAGACCCACGGTAAAATCAACGCGGCAGCCCTTCCGCTGCCGGATGACACACAGGAGGACACCCCAGAAAATGAAAGATAACCGAAATTACGAAAGTCCCTTCTCCACAAGATACGCAAGCGCTGAAATGCAGTATCTGTTTTCCGCCGACATGAAATTCACTACATGGCGCGCGCTGTGGATTGCCCTTGCAGAAGCAGAACAGCGGGAAGGATTGGACATTACTGACGCCCAGCTGGAAGAAATGCGCGCCCATGAAAAAGACGTGGATTATGCCGCAGCCGCAGCATATGAAAAAGAGCTGCGCCACGACGTTATGGCACACATTCACGCATGGGGGGATCAGATTCCCGGCGCCCGCCCCATCATCCATCTTGGCGCTACCTCCTGCTATGTTGGCGACAACACCGATATGATCATTATGAAAAAAGCTCTGGAACTGGTGCGGGGCAAGCTGCTGCGCGTTATTCAGAATTTACGGAATTTCGCTATGGAATATCGGGAAATGCCTGCATTGGCATATACCCATTTGCAGCCCGCACAGCTTACTACGGTAGGCAAGCGCGCTACTCTGTGGCTGTACGATCTGCTGTTGGATCTGGAGGATCTGGACTATGTAGCCGGCGGTTTACTGCTTCTGGGATCCAAAGGAACCACAGGAACACAGGCAAGCTTTCTGGAGCTGTTTGACGGTGACGCGGACAAGGTTGTCCGGGCAGAAGAATACATTGCGTCCAAATTCGGCTTTGCCGGGTGCGTACCCGTCAGCGGTCAAACCTATACACGCAAGCATGACAGTCGGGTTATGTCTGTTTTGTCCGGCATCGCGCAGTCTGCATATAAGTTCTCCGGAGACATGCGCATCGCCCAATCCTTCATGGAAATGGAAGAACCTTTCGAAAAGCATCAAATCGGTTCCTCCGCTATGCCCTACAAGCGCAATCCCATGCGCAGTGAACGCATTGCGGCGCTCGCACGCTATGTGATCTCCGATTCGCTGAACCCTGCCATCACCGCAGGTACCCAGTGGTTTGAACGTACATTGGACGACAGTGCAAACAAGCGCATTTCTATGGCGGAAGCATTTTTGGCTGTCGATGCAATTCTCAATATATACATCAACGTTTCTGAAAACATCGTAGTCAATCCTATGGTGATCCGTTCTCGCGTAATGGACAACCTGCCCTATATGGCAAGTGAAAACATCATGATGGAAGCTGTAAAACGTGGCGGCGACCGGCAGGAGCTCCATGAACGGATCCGCGTGCACTCTATCGCCAGTGCGGAACAGGTGAAGAAATTCGGTAAACGGCACGACTTGATTCAGCGCATCGAAGAAGATCCCCTCTTCCCGCTGACCAAAGAAGAGATTGAAGCACAATTGCAGCCGGAAAATTATACCGGACGCAGTGCGGATCAGGTATGTGCTTTCGTAGAAAAAATTGATGCAATATTAGAAGAAAACCGTTCTGCAATGGGAGCCGGTGCAGAATTGACTGTGTAATTTTTATTGAAATAGATTAAAACAGATCCCGCAGCATGCGGGATCTGTTTTGCTTAGTTGACACCGCCCCTTGCATGGGGAGACTTTAATCTAACTTTAGAAGAAAGCGCGCACCGCAAGCCTCATCATACTTTGGCTCCTTTATGCCAAAAAGGCGCACCACAGTTTTCACCCATGTTAAAGCCCCTTGTGCAAAGAAGGTACACCACAATTCACACCATGTTAAGCCTCCCTTGTGCAAAGGGAGGTGGCGCGGCGTAGCCGTGTCGGAGGGATTGTCTAAGTTACACTGCCGATTTGTAAAATACTGTAAAACGACAGCAAGACAACCCCTCCGTCAACTTCGCTTCGCTTAGTTGACACCTCCCCGGGAGTTCGCGCAGCGAATCTCCTCCACTGGGGAGGCTTTTTTGGGGGGTCCTTTGCAACAGTTTCCTTATAGAACCACACAGCAAATCCTCGCGTATGAGCCTTGTGAATGCAAAAGCAAACCCGCCCTGACGGGCGGGTTTGCTTGCTGCAAGCGGCGTTAAAGATTTACCTACCGCTATTGTTATTATTCATCTGTGGACTTGTCCGTAGCTCTGTCGTAAATCGCCGTGATCTTTTCCGAAGGTGCAGGCGTAATCAGAGAAACGATCACAGAGAATGCAAGACCTGCGACAAAACCGGGTAAAATCTCATATATTCCACTGACAAACAAAGGCTTGTCCAGAATCGTTCCCGTGCAAAGCACAAGCCAAAGAATATCTACAGCAGCGCCGGCAACAATACCTGCCACAGCCCCCTGATAGTTAAAACGTTTCCAGAACAACGAAAGTATCACCACGGGTCCGAAAGCAGCGCCAAACAATCCCCATGCGTTTTCAACCATGTTCATAATATTTGCAGACCAGGAGGTTGCATCGTGGAGCCCTGCAGACGCAATAAAGAAAGCAACCAAAGAAACCACAAGCACAACGATTCTGCCAACCCAAAGGATTTCCCGATCCGAGCTTTTATTCTTGCGGAATATCGGCTTATAAATATCACTTGTAAAAGATGAAGATGCAACGAGAAGCTGACTGTCGGCAGTAGACATGGACGCTGCGATGATTGCAGACAGCAGAATGCCTACGATAAAGGGCGGGAAAATATCCTTCACAACATAGATAAATATCTTTTCCTGAGAACCGGGAAGCAGCGTCTCAGCAAGAGACGCGCCATCCGACATTATGTATGCTCTGCCAAGGATCGCTATGGCAATTGCGGCGCCAAGGGAGAGAATAACCCAAACGATAGCAACAGCGGCAGACTTTTTGATCATTGAAGGCTTTTTGATAGACATAAATCTTACAAGAATATGAGGCATACCAAAATAACCAAGACCCCAGCTGAGCCCAGAAATAATATCGCGCGGGTCCGCAGCAAAAGGATTTGTACCAAATGCGGAAATATCACCGCCAAGCGCACCGTAAAATCCGTTATCAAAAGTGCCTGTAGAACACATAAGAATCGGCACGGCAAGAAGCGCAACAAGCATCAGAATTCCTTGAAAAAAGTCTGTCCAGCAAACGGCCTTGAACCCTCCGAGAAAGGTATAAACAAGGATAAGCAGCGCAAAAATAAGCATTGCAAGCTCCTTATGGTCGTTAAACCAAGGCATTACCGAACAAAAAACAGCGGTACCTGCGTTAAATGCCGATGCTACGTAAACAGTGAAGCTGATAAGAAAGATGACCGCGCAAATAACCTTCAAGGCGTTACCGGAAGAAGCAAAACGATTGGAAAGATATTGCGGAAGCGTTATTGCATCATCCGCAGCAGCGGAAAAACGACGCAGCCGACGGGCAACAAATATCCAGTTTGCTATGGTACCCAAACCGAGACCCAGACCGATCCATACTTTGCCGAGACCAAACGCAAGAATACTCCCGGGAAGTCCCATAAGCAGCCAACCGCTCATGTCAGACGCCTGAGCGCTCATTGCAGTGACAAAAGGACCCATTGATCTTCCGCCGAGAAAATAATCCTTCTCGCCGCCGATTCCCGATTTTGATTTAAAGAAAAAGACTACGCCGATGGCAAGCATTGCCGCAAAGTACAGGACAAACGCGAAAATTTCCATTTAAAGCACTTCCTTTCTCCTGTGCGCGCACCGCGCCGCATAAAAATGTGAAAAAATTCAAATGTTTCTAATATTCGGCATTATTGTACCATAAAAGCAAACGCGAAGCGTTTGTCAGCGGCAAAGCCGCCGAATACGCAGTATTCGCTTTTAGCCGTCAATAAAAACAGCGCAATGCCGCATGGCATTGGTATAAGCTGTTTTTATTATACCATAAACTGTATAAAAATGCAATATGGCACTGAGCTAAAAAAGGCTCCCATTTGCAGCTGCTAAACGAAAAAGCCCCATGTGAGGATCCGCTGCGTAGTTCCAAATGAAAAAGGCTCCTTTGTGCGGTGGTTCGCAAACGAACCACTGGGGCATCCCGCGATAGCGCAACTTCAACCCGAAGGCTCCCGTGTGAGAATCTGCTTTGCGGCTTCATAGGGTTCTCCGCTAAGCATAAAACGAAAGGCCCCCTTGTGTAAAGGGGGCTCCCGCGTAGCGGGTGGGGGATTGTCCTGCCGCCATTTTTCAGTATTTTCAAACCGACAGTATTACTTATACAATCCCTCCGACACGGCTACGCCGCGCCACCTCCCTTTGCACAAGGGAGGCTTATAAAGTTTAATGTGACTTTGCCGTGCCACCTCCCTTTGCTGGGGGGAGGCTTTTACAGTTTGATGAGGTTTTGCTGTACCACCTCCCTGGGAGGTTGCAAAGCAAACTCCTTCACTGGGGAGGCTTGGAATTTGCCTTTTTTCTCATTCTCCCGCAAATAACGGCGTTGAAAAATACCGCTCCGCTGTATCCGGCAAAATCGTCACTACCGTTTTCCCGGGTCCCAGCTTCTTTGCAAGCTTCAGCGCGGCACATACATTCGTGCCTGCCGATATACCGCACATCAGCCCTTCCTCACGCGCCAGCCTCCGTGCCGTTCCTATCGCTTCATCATCTGTTACAATACATACTTCACTGTAAATCTCACAGTTCAGTATCGGAGGAATCAATCCGTCTCCAATTCCCATTTGTATGTGCGTGCCGATATTTCCGCCTGCCAGAATCGCAGCATTCTCCGGTTCCACCGCCCAGATTTCAATATCCGGATTCTGCGCACGTAGCACCTCTCCAATTCCGGTAATTGTACCTCCTGTTCCTATTCCTGAACAAAATCCATGTATCGGTCCCGCTACCTGTTCCAACAGTTCCACACCTGTATGGTGCCTGTGCGCCATAGGATTTGCGATATTTTCAAACTGCTGGGGAACAAACACCATAGGGTCCTCTTTTGCCATGGTCAACGCCCGATTTAAACACTCTTCAATACAATCCCCGATATTTCCCGCGTCATGCACCAGTATCACTTCTGCTCCATAGTGGCGCACCAGCTTGCGGCGTTCTTCACTGACAGAGTCCGGCATAATGATGATTGTGCGATACCCGCGCACCGCCCCCACCAGGGCAAGCCCGATTCCCTGATTTCCGCTGGTAGGCTCTACGATAACCGTACCCGGTCCGATCAGCCCCTTCTTTTCCGCATCCAAAATCATATTATATGCAGTTCTGGTTTTGATGGAACCGCCCACATTCAATCCTTCAAATTTAACCAGCACCTCCGCCATATCCGGCGCGGTCATTCTGGAAAGGCGGATTACCGGGGTGCGCCCCACCGCCTCTAATATATTATCACAAATCATATTCGTCTCCAATCCGCCTGCTGCGGCACAATGCCAAGCGGCATTGACATAGTCTTTTTTTATTATACACATTTCCCCCATAGATTGCAACAGGATCCCAGAAAATCCATTGCTTGACCTGTACAGGAAACTGTTGACAAACAGGATGCGGTTGTGTATACTACAAATGTAAAGAAATATATTACACGATATCGACGAAAGGACACTCTTATGAAACTATGCAGGAATTGCCGATATAACGGAGCCAAACCGATGTAATGTCTGCAAAGCAGTTTATGTTTTGCGGACTTTTTTATTTTCGACAAAATCTGACGCTGTATTACTAAGTTTTTACCGAAACAAAAGGAGAAATTACCATGAAAACAAAACTGATCAGTATGCTTTTAGCGTGCATTATGCTTGTATCTCTTGCAGCATGTGCAAATGATAACGACAAACCCGGAAGTACACCGGAGGAATCCACGAAGGAAACAGACGTGCAGACTACGGAAGATATTACCACTGAAGACACGACTGTGGAAGACACCACCGAACCCACAGCCGAACTGGCGTTTAACGAAGATTTGCTTTCTGATATCGGACTGACTTACTCCGAACTTGTGAACAAACGTGGAGAGAAGGTTGATGTGAAAGGTACCGACGGCGTAGAATTCTACTTTAAAAATGGATATGGTGCCTATGCTTGGGGATATGAGGATCTGGACTATGGTCGGGAACTTGCATATGGAGAAGGATTTCCTGTCCCAAGGGACGAAAACCATAATATTATTGCTGAAGAAGTACAGCTACCGAAGCAGGATGTTCCCTGTTGGAATATTTCCCAACTTGATGCAAAAGTCGTTTTCTGCAATGCTTCTTTTCCTTTTGATATTAC
>CASTST010000007.1 GCA_949451655.1 uncultured Eubacteriales bacterium
TATATGCCATGCGGCATATCGGTACGAATCGGATTGGGAAAATCCGCAGGGTATTATGACGGAGCAGGTGGCGTATGCAAAGGAGAAGGCGGCATACAGCGGCAGTGTTTTCTACGGATACGATGAACTGCGTCAAAACACAAACGGGATTGCGGACGAGGTGCGGCAGATGTATGCACCTGTAAGCGCGGATGCCGATAGTACAGGAAATGACTGATTTGTAAACGTATTGTGCAGATTTTAACAGGTATAAAACACCCTTGTATGGAAAAACCATATAAGGGTGATTTTAATTTGAAAAAATGGGAACAATATGGTATAATGACTGCGAAGCAGTCACCTGCTGCCGGGCAGTGCAGCAGATTAAGGCAAATAAGAAATTATTTCATTATATTTGTATTTGGCGGTTTGTATTATTGCTTTTTAGAGGCGCTTTGGAGAGGATATACGCACTGGACTATGGCTGTTACAGGCGGGGCATGCTTCCTCGGGCTATTTATAATCAGCGTAAAAGGAAGGGAACTTCCGTTGTTTGTGCAGTGCCTTATGGGAAGCGTTCTTATCACGGCAATCGAGCTTTGTGCAGGCAGTATAGTCAATTTGATTCTGGGATGGAACGTCTGGGACTATTCTGTGCTGCGGTTTCATTTTATGGGACAGATTTGTCTTGTATATTCAGTAATTTGGTTTTTTCTATGTATGCCGGGGATCAAGCTTTGCCATGTGCTTTACCAGCTGTTGTTTGATGTGCCGGACAATTTGCATGCAGGAAAGGGGTCAGAAATTCATGAAACGCAGATTCGGTAACGGGAAACTAAAAAAAGCCGCTGCTTTTTCAGCGACGGCTATTTTGGTTATTCTTGCTGCTATATTTGTGTGGGACGCCTGGTTCAGAGATTATACGCAGGAGATGTCTGCTGCCTGTGAATTTCATTTTATTGATGTGGGACAGGGCGACAGCACGCTCATTTTAACACAGGATGCCGCAGTGCTGATTGATGCCGGTCCCACAGATGCCGGAGAAGAAACTGTACGGTATATCCGCAACTATACAGATTCTATTGATTATATGATTCTGACACATCCTCATGAGGATCATATCGGCGGCGCTGTGAAGATTATAAACAATTTGAAGGTAAAAAATGTTATAATGACAGATGCATCCAATGATGTTGTTACCTTTTCCCGTTTGATCGGAGTAATTGAGGATAGCGGAGTGCGTGTGCTGCAGGCGCAGCCCGGAAATACATATGGGGCTGACGGAATCAATCTGCAGATTTTGGCGCCGCTTGCCGATTTTGACGATTTTAATGAATATAGTGTCGTAACCCGCGTAGAATATAAAGACGTTTCCATGATCGTTCCGGGGGATGCGGAAACCCGCTCTGAGAAACTGATGCTGGAAACGTATCAGCAGGGTGAACTGGATGCGGATATATTGAAGCTTGGACATCATGGCTCCCGCACATCGTCAACACCTGCGTTTTTGGCTGCTGTCAGTCCGAAATGGAGCATTGCATCCTGCGGATTGAATAACTCCTACGGGCATCCGCACCAGCAAACCCTGGAGCGGACCGCCGAACTTGGAATCCCCGTACTGCGCACGGATGAGATGGGTTCTATCGTGTTTGCAACAGACGGGGAAAAACTGTGGCTTGCAGGAAATCAGTGAATTTTATATTTGAGGCGGAGATTATCGGCGATCATAGCAATGAATTCGCTGTTGGTGGGCTTTCCGCGATTGTTCTGGATGGTGTATCCGAAATATGCGTTCAGTGTATCAATATCTCCTCTGTCCCATGCTACTTCAATGGCATGGCGGATTGCGCGCTCTACTCTGGAGGTTGTGGTGGAATATTTCTTCGCAACGGAGGGGTAGAGCACTTTTGTTACGGAATTGATTATGTCACTGTCACTGATTGTAAGCAGGATTGCGGTCCGGAGATACTGATATCCTTTGATGTGGGCAGGAACTCCGATCTGGTGAATGATTTTTGTAACCTGGGCTTCAATGTCCGGAGGGGTCACGCTTACTGCACCTACGGAAATGGATCCGTCCGCTCTGCCGCGGTAAATGGAAACCACATGCTCGGAAAGGCTGGTGTAGTCCAGAGGCTTTGGCAGACAGAGTGCCGCACCTGCACGGGCTGCCTCAACAAAGATATTTTGATTGGTGACAAGAGAGGCAATGATGAACGCCGGTGCACGGTCTTGTCCGAAGGGCAGGGTCAGCGCCTGACGGATCAGACCGATTCCGTCCAGTCGGGAAAGCCATACGTCTGCGATGACTACATCGGGGTGGTTGCGGTTTATGTAGGTGAGTGCTTCTTCCCCGTTGGTAACTTCATCGACGAAGCGGATGCCTGCACGCATCAGTGCTTCTTTGCACATTTTTCTGCTGTCATTGTTTTCATCTGCTACTAATACTTTTATCTTGTCCATGGTTTTTCTCCGTATGTGGTAATTTATGGTAATTGAATTTTACCACAATTTGGTAATTATTGCAAGTATTTACCATGTAAAAATTTTAACAAAATTGGCGGAATTCAATTGGTAATAATTACCAAGCTTTGTTTTTGCGCCTAAAAAGTGTTTTTATGCAAGATTTGACGAATTTTGCAGTGGCGGTGCAGTATAAAAGAAAAATAGATTTATTATGTAAAAAAACGGAGTTTTTATGTTGGATTTTCAGAAAATTAAAAAAGCAGATTTTGGAAAACTGGATGCTTTTTATGAAGCACAGAAAGAATATATATTTACAGATACACATCGCATTTGCGATTATGCGCCCGGAACAGTAAAAATGTGGTGTACTGCATATGATATGGAATATGCTTTATTCCATGATAATCTATATTTGAGTGCATTATTTGATGAAGAAGGAATGCGCAGCTATTTATATCCGCTTGGACCGAATAAAAAGGACGCATTGGAACAGCTGCGGGAGCACATTGAAAAAATTGGATCCGGAACGCTGTCTGTTATTCCCGAGGAATGTGCTGTGCTGGCAGAAGACGTATTTGGTACAGAGTACATTGTAAAAGACACATTGCGTGCGGATCGGGATTGGGCAGACTATATTTATTTGAAAAAGGATTTTGAAAATCCCGCGGGTCGCAGGCATCACAAGCAGAAAAATCTTATCAACCGATTTGTGCGGGAAAATTCAGATTATACATGCGAAGCAATTTCAGAAGAGAATGTGGAAGAAGTTTTGCGGTATTACAGGAAGTATGCTTTGGAGAATCCCTATACTTCCGGCATAGACGATGCAGAATTTACAGCGGCGTGTGATGTTCTCATGCATTGGAGTTTATATAATATGCAAGGTATTTTGCTGCGTGCAGCGGGGGAAATTTGCGGGTTCACGATTGGTGAGGTATATGGAGATACTGTATTTGTGCATGTAGAAAAGGCAGAAAAAGAAAAGGACGGCGCTTTTCAGGTGCTGTCCCGGGATTTTTTGCGCAGCATCCATGATCCTGCTGTATTATATGTAAATCGTGAGGAGGATATGGGGCTGGAAGGCTTGCGCCGCTCCAAGCTTGCATATGGTCCGATTCGGTTGGATTATAAGTATTCTATGGATGTAGTTTTTGCGAAAAACGCCCATTTGTCGGGGGAATGCGCCTTTTTGTGATTTTGTTCGCCATTTTTCGATATGAATTTTTTTGCTGAATTATTAAAATGAATGGAATTAGTTAAATAATAAAAATGAAAGGCTTCCTCATTAGCATTCCTTATACAATCCCTCCGAGTTTTGCTGCGCAAAACCCACCTCCCTTTGCACAAGGGAGGCTTTCGTTTATTGAGTAGAGCGTTGCGCTGCCTCTCTTCACTGGGAACTTAAAAGGGTTCAAATACCCGCAACCCGCAAATCGTGCAAAAAATCCCCCGATAAAGGAGTGTCGCGAAATTTATACACAAATAAAAAGACCCTCATGGAGGATCCACTACGCGGCACTTTTGGGTGCGTCGTAAGGCGATGCAACTAAAAAGAGCTCCCCAAAAGGGAGTGATAATTTAAATAAAAAAGCCCTCGGTAAAGGGAGCATTACCGCAAAGCAACCAAAATAAAAGGCTCCTTGGTAAAGAGAGCACTACCGTAAAGAGACACAAATAAAAGGTCCCATGGTAAAGGGAGCACTACCGTAAAGCGACTTAAATAAAAGGTCCCATGGTAAAGGGAGCACTACCGTAAAGAGACACAAATAAAAGGTCCCATGGTAAAGGGAGCATTACCGCAAAGCGACTTAAATAAAAGGTCCCTCTGGTGAAGGGGCGCTGCCGCGAAGCGCCCCAAATAAAAGGCCCCCTTGTGCAAAGGGGGCTCCCGCGTAGCGGGTGGGGGATTGTCTTTCTAAAGAAAAGCAATATCAAATAAAGCGGAGAATTTATTCAATAATTGCGCAGGATGCGTGCGTACAAATTTTCATTCATAAACGAATAAACGGTGTACATTCCATAAGTGAACAGCGCTACAAACAGCCCTCCCAGAATCCAGATTGCAGGAAACCACGGCGCAAGACTTGCATATGCTCCGTTCAGCAACAGTGCTATGCCTCCAATAGCTTCGGTAAATAACATCCGCTGCCGCAGCCCTTTCCGAATCCGTGTAATTTCTAATGCACTTTGATCTTCTGTTCTGTAAAACTGCCCTGTGTATGCGATGATGTGTGCATCCATCATTTGATGTAACAGATACAGCAGCACCGCATATGCGGCGATTGTAAAAATTGCTTCTGCCGCACAGGCAATCATAATTCTTGGATACAGCACAGAGGCGTGCTTCACACCAAGTGCAAAAGAATCGGGTGTGTAATTGTTTAGTCCGCCGGTATAATGAATCAGCAGTGCTTCATGGAGGATGGATACAGCGCCGGTTAATACGGATAGAATGATCCCCCACAGGGCGAATTTTTTATAGTCTTGTTTCAAGTATGCAAAAATAACAATGAGAAAAGATGCCGACAGGATGCCTGGCAGCATATTTACATAATCGAAATAAATGCAGAAGCACAGACCGCATGCAATTGCGGACAAAATCAGAATGGTACGCATTCTCTTTGCGGTGAGATATCCTTTGTTGGGTAGAATCTCATCTGTATATTTCTGCCACAGGGTGTTTGTAAGCGTTTGATCGGCGCAAATACCTTTGATATACCGGCGAAACCGGAGCAACCAGGGAAGACAGACGGCAAATACTACAATACAGGAAAGACCGTATAAAATGTTAATATACTCAGCCCAGTCTACCCCTCCCTGTCCTACATAATGGCTTACGAAAATGGTGGGAATCAATGGCAATACTGAGCCTGCGGCACGTGCAAAGAAGGCAATGTACGTGAGCACTTGCAGTGCGGTGACACTGGAGTATTTTTTGTTTTTGCCTCGTAAAGCCCCGCGGGAAGGAACCGCGCCTGGTGCAGTGGCTCCGGTGCGCAAGGCGGCATAGGAAAATCCGGCGAACAGATGGGAGACTGCCGGCAAAAAGAAGATAGCACTGAGCACGCTGAAGGTAAATGCCATCAGCATGATATAGGAGCCGGAATTAAAGGGCAGTGTGAAGACGATGCACGTTTGTGCAGCACTCACTACAGCTAACTTTGCAAATCCGTCCCGTGCGTCCCCCAGATGATCAGTAACTTCCGCCGCTTTGGAAAGACCGTGCATGATCATCAGCAATCCGATAAAATCCGGAAGAATATCAATAATATTGATCAGGGGATTGCATAAAAAGATCATGCCGGCGCCAATCCAGGAAAGTCCCAGCGGGTCTCGCTTTTGTTTATGCGTTTTCATTTGTTGTACCTGCTCCGCAGCATTTTTTATATTTTTTGCCGCTGCCACAAGGACAAGGATCATTCCGTCCTACCTTCTCGGCAGCTTTCTTTACGACCGGCTTTTTCTTGAGGGTTCCGTCACCTGCTCCTGCAAATCCGGTGGAGACAGGCTTAATGATTTGCTCGCGCTTCATAGTCTGCGGACGGGGCATTACGGAAAGCAGCATGCGAACGGTATCATCACGGATCATAGTGACCATTTCATCAAACAGATCGGCACCTGCAATCCGGTATTCGCTGATCGGATTGCGCTGTGCATATGCCTGCAATCCGATAGATTCCATCAAAGAATCCATATCCTCCAGGTGGTCCATCCATTTGGAATCTACGTTGCGCAGAAGGACTACCCGTTCCACTTCCCGGAAAGTTTCTTCTCCGAAAAGCTTCTGTTCTTTCTCTTCGTAGATTTTCATAGCGCGGTCCAGAAGTTCCTGACGGATTTCTTCCCGCAGGTCGCTGGCTTTTCCGGAAAGATCGTTAAAATCACTTTCCTGACAAAGCAGTCCCATATATTTATTTTTCAGGGAGGCAACATCCCAGAGGTTAATGTCTTCTTCATGGAGAAATTGCGTAATGGAATCGGAAATGGTAGACTGGATCATGGAGATCATTTTATCCCGGAGGGAGCCGCCTTCCAGCACTTCCTGCCGCTGCTGATAAATGACTTTACGCTGCTGATTCATTACGTCGTCGTAGGAAAGGACGTTCTTTCTGCGTTCAAAGTTCTGATCCTCGAGGCGCTTTTGCGCGCTTTCGATGGAATTGGAAAGAATGCGCGCGTCAATGGGATCGTTCTCAGTAATGCCCAGACGGGATACCATGCCCAGGATCCGGTCACTGCCGAACAGACGCATCAAATCGTCTGCCAGAGACAGATAGAATCTGGATTCGCCTGGGTCGCCCTGACGACCGCTTCGGCCGCGGAGCTGGTTGTCAATACGCCGTGCATCGTGCCGTTCGGTGCCGATTACGAAAAGTCCGCCTGCCTGTACAACCTTTTCCGCTTCCGGTTTGATTTCTTCTTTATATTTGTCATACAATTCCCGGTAATGCTTCCGGGCTTCGATGACTTCATCGGATACGGACTGGGAAGAACCGGTAGCCAGCATGATGATTTCTTCTTCATAGCCTTCCTTGCGCATCTGCTGCTTTGCAAGATATTCTGCATTTCCGCCCAGCATAATATCCGTACCACGTCCCGCCATGTTGGTGGAAATGGTAACAGCGCCTAACTTACCTGCTTGAGCTACGATTTCCGCTTCTTTTTCGTGATATTTTGCGTTCAGCACGTTATGAGGGATACCGGCAGCTTTCAATTTTTTGGACAGCATTTCCGATTTTTCTACGGAAACGGTACCAACCAGCACCGGCTGCCCTTTTTCGTGACATTCGATGATCTGCTGAATAACTGCTTTATCCTTCCCGGCAATGGTGGTATATACCACGTCGCTGTGATCCATACGGATCATCGGCTTGTTGGTGGGCACTTCCACAACATCCAGATTGTATATTTCCCGGAATTCGTTTTCTTCAGACAGAGCAGTACCGGTCATACCGGACAGCTTGTCGTACATTCTGAAATAGTTCTGGAAGGTAATGGTGGCAATGGTACGGTTTTCCCGCTGGATTTCCACCCCTTCCTTTGCTTCAATTGCCTGATGAAGTCCATCGGAGTAACGGCGCCCCGGCATGATACGACCGGTAAAGCTGTCTACGATCATAACTTCATTGTTATTGATTACATAGTCCGTGTCCCGCTTCATAATACCGTGTGCGCGGATGGCCTGATAAATATGGTGAGAGATGTCTGCATTTTCCGGATCAGACAGGTTTTCGATTCCAAAGAAAGCTTCGGATTTTTTGATGCCGTTGGCGGTCAGCGTACAGGAGCGGGCTTTTTCATCTACGATGTAATCCTGCTCCACCTGATCGTTTTCTACTTTTGCGTCCAGCTCTTTGATTACAAATTTGGACATGGTGCGTGCCAGCGCTTCTGCGCGCTTGTATAAATCGTCTGTTTTGGTGCCGTGTCCGGATATAATCAGCGGGGTGCGGGCTTCGTCGATCAGGATAGAGTCCACCTCGTCCACGATGGCGAAATAGTGCCCCCGCTGTACCTGGCCTTCCTTATAGGTAGCCATGTTATCCCGCAGATAGTCAAATCCAAATTCATTGTTGGTACCGTAGGTGATGTCGCAGTTGTATGCCGCCTGTTTTTCCTCTTTGGATTGATCGTGGACAATCAGACCGGTGGTCAGCCCGAGAAATTCGTGAATCCGTCCCATTTCTTCCTGACCCATTTTTGCAAGATATTCGTTGACGGTGACAATGTGCACGCCTTTGCCTGTGAGGGCGTTCAAGTAAGCGGGCAGTACTGCCACCAGGGTTTTACCTTCACCGGTTTTCATTTCTGCAACTCTGCCCTGATGGAGCAGAATACCGCACATCAGCTGTACGCGGAAGGGGCGCTTGCCCAATACCCGGTCTGCCGCTTCCCGCACCAGTGCAAATGCATCGGGAAGAATATCGTCCAGGGTTTTGCCGTTTTGCAGTTCTTCCTTCAGGCGGTTCGTAGTCTCCCGCATTTCCTCATCCGCCATATCTTTATATTTCGGCGCGAGCGCTTCTATTTTATCTACTGTTGGAATGATTTTTTTGATTTGGTGATCGCTGTATGTTCCGAAAATTTTTGTCATGAGACTCATATTCTGTTTCACTCTTTCTTTCGCCGGATTCTCCAAAAGCGGCGAGATTCACAAATCTGAATTTGCAGCCGCTGCTGCATTTCTGTGAACCGACATAAAAATAATGTAATAATTATATCCATTTTACAACAACTGTGCACAATTGTAAAGAAGAAATAAAAAAATTTACATACAATGCTATAGACAAAAAGGGCGGGGAATGCTATAATCCTTCTGGAGTAAATACGATAGGACAGGATATACGCAAATTATGCATATCAATATTGTTTTGGTGGAACCGGAAATTCCGCAGAATACGGGTAATATCGCGCGCACCTGTGCTGCCACAGGTGCGTCTCTGCATCTTATTGAGCCTCTTGGATTCCGCATTGATGATGCGAAATTGAAACGGGCTGGACTGGATTATTGGCACAGTCTGGATATTCATTATTATAAGGGGGTGGATGACTTTTTTGAGAAGCATCCGGACGCGGATTTCTATTGCTTTTCTACAAAGGCAGAAAAAGATTATACCCAGATTCAATATCCGCAGGAGACATATCTTTTGTTCGGGAAAGAGACCCGGGGGCTGCCAGAGGATTTTCTGCGGGAACATTATGACCGGTGTGTACGTCTGCCCATGCGGCAGGGTCTGCGTAGCTTGAATTTATCCAATGCGGTGGCGATCGGCGTGTATGAAGTGCTGCGGCAGGGGAATTTTGCCGGGCTGCAATGCGCCGGAGCGATACCGGGAGAAGAATAAAAGTAAGGGAATTTTTAAAATAAAGGGGTACAAACATGAAGATTTTATTTCAGGGAGATTCTATCACAGACGGCGGACGGGACCGCAGCGACTGTCATCATTTGGGCGGCGGATATGCGTATTATGCAGCAAGAGAGATTCAGAATCGGCATCCCTATCTGGAACTGGAATTTATGAACTACGGACTCAGCGGCAGACAAACTGGAGATCTGGTGGAGTGTTGGAAAGAGCAATGTACCGATTTGCAGCCGGATTTCGTATCCGTTTTAATTGGTGTAAACGATACATGGCACCGGGCGGAAACCAGAGAATGGCTACCGGATGCGAAATTTGAGGAAAACTATCAGTATATTCTGGAAGAAATCAAAAGAAAGACAAATGCCAAAATTCTGATGATGGAGCAGTTTTTGCTGCCGGCACAGGATAAGGAATTTTTCCGGGAGGACGTGTTCCCGAAAATTATGATTACCCGTAAACTGGCGCGTCAGTATGCGGACGCATATATTCCGCTGGACGGAATCTTTGCGGCGGTCTGTGTGGAAAAGGACGCCCAGTATTGGTCGGAGGACGGTGTGCATCCTACGCTGAACAGCTGCAAGCTGATGGGCACTTTGTATGCCAATGCGTTTGACCATATTTATTATAAGAAATAAACTGTAAAGCAGCCGGTCACTTGGACCGGCTGCTTTGGGGATCAGGGAAAATTTAGCTATTGTAGCGCCTGGAAAAATGATTGGCGGAGATGTATATGAAAATATGGATTTACGCCTGCCTGAAAAGGCGGGGCGGGTGTGGTATGAATGTGATGTCGATTATACAATAGGGTATAGAAACAATATGCGTATGGTTTATTCTAATGATGGATTGATTTTTTACACGCACAATCACTATAAAACCTTTGTCGAAGTTTGTTTTTAGGGGAGTTAGATAGGTATAATAAATAACATTTATACAATTCACCTTGCGTGGAGAGGAGAAAGTGGAGATTATTATGGCAAAATATATTGTGGATTTTACGGGCAGTAAGTCTTTGAAAGATATCCATACACGGTTTAAACAGGTTTTTGATTTTCCAGATTATTATGGTGAAAATTGGAGTGCCTTTTGGGATTGTATAACAGATATGATAGGGGATCCCATGTATATTGAGGTTTATGGATTGGCAGATTTGCAGAAATTATCGGAAAAACATGCAAACATTTTTAAAAAATGTATGGAGGATTTACTGCATTATGCAGGTGGCAAATATTCGCATATAACACATGTCAGATATATTGATTGAAAAAGACCGGGTACAAAGTTCTCTATAGGGAGCTTTGTACATTTTGGGTTGCAAACCTCCCCCTCAGCAAAGGGAGGTGGCATGCCCAAGCGCAGCAATCATGACGGGTGATTGTTCACCCAACAAACTAAGCCCCCCTTGTGCAAAGGGGGGTGAGTTTTGCGTGCAAAACTCGGGGGGGGGGATTGTCTAAGCTATCATTTTAAATGATCTGCAAATCAGAGGTTTGTGCAAACAATCCCTCACCCGCTGCGCGGGAGATTCCTTTAGAGGGGGAGGCTTATGACGTTTTGCTTTGTGGGAGTTCCCTGGGCGGGGGAACTAAAAATTGGTAATTTACAGTGTGCTATCCCCTTTGTACAGAAATACAAAAATCCGAATGAAAGGCCCCCTTGTGCAAAGGGGGCTGTCATGCCTACGGCATGACCGGGGGATTGTCTAAGCTATCATTATTGAATAATCTGCAAATCAGCGTTTTGTGCAGACAATCCCTCACCCGCTGCGCGGGATGCTCCAGGAGTTCGCATAGCGAACTCCACACAAGGGAGCCTTATGAAGTTTGTGCTGCTTGAAAGCTTCTTTTGTATTGCGAAGCTTATTCCTTTTCGTAGACGATACTGCCATCTTGCAGTACGGCGTGGACACGATCTCCTTCCCGAATTCTTCCGGAAAGCATTTCTTCCGAAAATCCGTCCTCTACCTTCCGGACGATTGCACGGCGCAGCGGTCTTGCACCGTATATCGGATCAAACCCTTCCTTGGCAAGCATTGCAGTTACTGCATCGTCAAAGGAAATCTGGATTCCCTGTGCCGCAATCCGATTTGCAACCTCCCGGAGCATCAGAGATGCGATTTGTTGAATATCTGTATCTGTCAGCTTGTTAAAGATAACAATTTCATCTACACGGTTCAGAAATTCCGGACGGAAGGTGCGTTTCAACGCATCCATAACGTCCCGGCGCATGTCTGCGTCGCCGTTATCCTTTTCCGGCGCAAAGCCCAGCTTTTTCGGCTCCACAATGTTGCCGGCACCTACGTTGGAGGTCATAATAATAACAGTATTTTTAAAATCGACCCGTCTGCCCTGGGCGTCGGTGAGAATACCGTCCTCCAGAATCTGCAGGAGAATGTTGAACACATCCGGATGCGCCTTTTCAATTTCATCGAACAGTACGACAGAGTAAGGATGGCGGCGGATTTTTTCTGTAAGTTGCCCGCCTTCATCATAGCCCACATATCCGGGAGGGGAACCGATCATTTTGGAGGTGCTGTGCTTCTCCATATATTCTGACATGTCGATGCGGATCATAGCGTTTTCATCGCCGAACATTACGTCTGCCAGTGCCTTGGTCAATTCCGTTTTTCCTACTCCGGTGGGACCTAGGAAAATAAAGGAACCAACGGGACGGTTCGGGTCCTTCAATCCGGTGCGTCCACGGCGAATTGCTTTTGCAACTGCTTCCACAGCTGCGTCCTGCCCGATGATCCGCTCTTTCAGCAGCTGATCCAGATGGAGCATCCGCTCGCTTTCTTCTCCTGCCAGTTTTTTCACAGGAATACCCGTCCAGGCGGTAATGATATCCTCAATGTCGCCGCGGCTTACCACAGCGTCCGTAGGCTGGGTGGGATCCTTGCGTTGTGCGCCGATCTGATCCTGTAATGCTTTTTCATTGTCCCGCAGCTTTGCTGCTCGTTCGTAATCCTCACCTAAAATGGCTTCCTCTTTTTCAGCGGTGACACTGCGCAGCTTTTCTTCCAGTTCCTTTACCTCCGGGGTAGGCGTAAAACCCTTGATCCGCAGGCGGGAAGCTGCTTCGTCTATCAGGTCGATGGCTTTGTCCGGCAGGAATCGGTCTCCAATATACCGAACAGACAACTGTACTGCGGCTTCGATTGCCTCATCGGAGATTTTCAGCTTGTGGTGGGCTTCGTATTTGTCCCGCAGTCCCATAAGAATCTGCACAGCTTCTTCCGGTGAGGGTTCTCCTACCAGAACGGACTGGAACCGACGTTCCAGCGCCGCGTCTTTTTCGATATGCTTGCGGTATTCGTCAATGGTGGTTGCTCCGATCAGCTGCATTGCACCACGCGCCAGCGCCGGTTTAATGATATTTGCCGCATCTACAGCACCTTCCGCACCGCCGGCACCGATAATGGTGTGAATTTCATCCACAAAAAGGATGATGCGGGGATCCTTTGCAACTTCCTCCATAACGCCTTTCATGCGTTCTTCAAATTCGCCCCGGTATTTTGCGCCCGCGACCATGGAGGAAATATCCAGCGTTACAATGATTTTGTCCCGCAGATTTTCCGGCACGGCGCCGTCTGTGATCCGCTGTGCCAAACCCTCCACCACGGCAGTTTTACCCACGCCGGGTTCCCCGATCAGACAGGGATTGTTTTTGGTTCTTCTGGATAGAATTTGAATCACCCGTTCTGTTTCAGCGTCTCTGCCGATGATAGGATCTATGCGTCCTTCCTTTGCCAGCTTGCACAGGTTTGTGCCGAATTTGGACAAGGTGGGCGCGCCGAGGATGGAATCCTTTTCATTTTTGGAAGCGGATTTTTGTGTGCCCTCATTCCGCTCTTCTTCGAAGCCGGCTCCGAAATATTCAAACAGGTCGTTTTTGATATCGGAGACAGACGCATTTTGGGCGCGAATCAGTTTGTTTGCAAAGCTTTCTGTTTCACTGATAATTGCAAGAAGCAGATGCTCCGTGCCAATATAGTTATGAGACATTCTGGAAGATGCAAAGGAGCTTTCTTCAATCACTTTCTTTGTCATAGGGGTCATGTCGGCTGCCGATACTGCGGAGGGGGCTCCGGTTCCTACGGAAGAAGCGATCAGCTCTCTTGTGGATTCTGTATTCACACCTCGTTCGTTCAGAATTCGGCATGCAATGCTGTCGTCTGTCAGCAGCAGTCCCATGAGGATATGCTCTGTGCCCACATAGGTATGTCCCATTTCCTGAGCAGTAGCCAGCGCCTGGGTCAGCGCATGCTGGGCTTTTTGTGTAAATCTGTTATTCATATTCATTCTCACTCTTTCTGTTGCAGTATATGTAGTATATGCCTGCGCCGGCGCAATTTAACCAAATTGCTGTGTGCTTGTCCGAAGCTGCTCGGCACGCAGCTTGTCACGCTGGGGGGCGGACAGCGGTTCCTTCGATTTGGCAGTCAGTGTTGCAGGCATGCATTGGATCAGCAGTGTGTCCAACTGGGAATAGGTTATATTTTTGCAAATTTCCATGGCAATTCCCATGCGAACGTCAGCATAAAGACGGTACAATTCTTCTGTATCCATCATATATGCACTGCGCATTGTTCCCAGTGCGCGCATGACCCGATCTCGCAGGAGATCTTCATTATTTTCCAAAAGCTGCTGTCTTGTTTCCCGCTCCGCCTGGGCAATGGTGCCGGTAGCCTGACGCAGATTGTTCAGGATTTCTTCTTCTGTGGCTCCTTGGGTGACGCAGTTGGAAAACTGATACAGGCATCCTTTGGCTGCGCTGCCTTCACCGGTGGTGCCCCGCACGGTAAGTCCGATTTTGGAAAGCTGCCCTTGAATACTTTTGATTCTGCCGGTAGCAGTCAGTGCAGGGAGAAACATCATCACGGAGATACGCAGTCCGGTTCCAAGATTGGTGGGGCAATGGGTCAGATATCCCAACTCCTCATCAAAAGCCACATGAAGTTTCGCATCAATGGCTGCGTCTGCTTTCAGTGCGGCTTCCATAGCGCCTTTTGGATCAAATCCACCCCGGATACACTGGATGCGGAGATGATCTTCTTCGCACACCATAATATAAACTTGTTTTTCATCGTTTTCTATCATTGCACAAGGCGTGTTTTTTCTTGCAAATTCCGGACTGACCAAATGTTTTTCTACCAGAGACAGTTTTTCATTTTCCGTCACTTTGGAGAAATCTGTAAAGGTGTATCCCTGCTCTGCTGCAAACACAGCGCGGACTTTTTCGATAATTTCCTTTGCGCCTGTCTGATCCAGCCGGGGCTCAAAGGGGTAGTCTACTAAATTGCGGGCGAGCCGCACTCTGGTGGATACAAAAACATCTCTGTCTGTTCCTTCTGTTTCATACCAATACATATTTATGACCGTTCCTTTCTGTCTATGATAAATGGGTTACTGGGCGCGCAGATCCCGGATCTGATCCCGCAGCTGCGCCGCTTTTTCGTACTCTTCCGCTTCAATTGCTTTTTTCAGTGCACTCTCCAACTCTGCTATTTTTTCCATAGCTGTGCGCTTTGCCTGAAACTTTTCAGGCGCGCGACCTCTGTGTACTGCCGCACCGTGCAGCCGTTTCAGAGTGGGGGCAAGTTCCTCCCGGAAGGAGGTGTAGCACGCGGGGCATCCGACTTTTCCGTTTTCTGCAAGCTGCCGGAAGGTTGCGCCGCACAGGGAGCATTTCTTTTCTGCTTTCTTTTGCTGAATTTTCGGGGCAACCCCGGCAAACAGGCTTCCCAGCAGATTGCCTCCTAGAGGATCTGCAAAGAAACTGTTGTTTTCCTTTTCCACCTCGTTTGCGCAGTCATTGCACAAGGCGTATTTTGTTTCTTTTCCGTTTATGATTTCTCTGTAAAAAACTGTTGCTTCTTTTGCGTGGCATCTTGTGCATTTCATTGTATGTCTTTCCTTTCTTTTTGCATTCTTATATAATTTTACTGCATGAGTGTCATTAAAATGTGACGCAATATGTCGGCGCGAACCATGTTTCTTCCCGGCTGTTGAATCCGTTCCAGCGCCGAGTTACAGACTGCCGCCGTTATAATTGCGGCTTCCTGCTCCTGCACGATTTCATTATCCAAAAGGTTCCGTATATATGCCCGGGCTTCTTCCTCGGAAACGCTGTCTCCCATCGCGTGGAAAAAGTGGGTTAAGTATCCGTTTTTGGACATGGGCGCCCGAACAATGCGGATGTATCCGCCGCCGCCCCGCCGGCTTTCGGTGATGTATCCGCGCTGGGGGGTAAAGCGGGAGGAGATCACGTAGCTGACCTGGCTGGGAACACATCCAAGCTTCGCTGCCAAATCGTTTCGTTTTACACTTGCGGTTCCTTCTCCTTCTTCGATCATTTGTTCAATGAGTTTTGCTATATGTTCAGATAAAAGCATATCATTTATCTCTCCGTTCTTTTTTCTATCGATAGTATACATCAAAAGTCAAAGAAAGTCAAAGTCAAAGAAAGTCAAACTGGTTTGATGGCGGCTTGCTATATGAAAAAAGTCTATGATTTTCTCGTTCTTTCTTTGAATTACGCATTTTTTTTAAATTTTGGATGTGAATTTACAAGTTGCTGTATCCGAAACCGGTTGATTTATCTTTATAATGTAGTATAATATTTTTAAGGTTTGCACAAACCCAAAGCCTCCCCCAGTAGAGGGAGGTATCTCGCGTTAAAAAAACTCTTAAGGCTCCCTTGTGCAAAGGGAGCTCCCGCGGAGCGGGTGAGGGATTGTTCCTGCTATCATTTAAGATAATTTACAAATCGGCAGTGTGTGCAGACAATTCCCCCGACATGCCTTGCGGCATGAAAGCTTCCTTTACTGCGGGAGCTTTAAGAGAGTTATGTTAGCGTGAGAAAGCTCCATTTACTGGGGAGGAGCCTAAGTGATTTTTTTAGCGTATGACATCTCCCTTTACTGGGGGGAGCCTAAGTGATTTTTTTAGCGTATGACATCTCCCTTTACTGGGGGGAGCCTTAAGAGAACTGGGAGCACCCAAGGCTATGCTGTGTGGCTCCAGCTGGGGGAGGCTTGCAGAGTATGCGTAAACTTGACATATAAAGGAGGGCATTATGTATAAGCTTTTAATTGTGGATGATGAAGAGAATATCCGGCGTTTGATATCCAAATACGCCGTTTTTGAAGGGCATGCTGTAGAAGAAGCTGCGGATGGAATGCAGGCGGTGCAGATGTGCCGGGATCAGACTTTTGATCTTGTAATCTGCGATATTATGATGCCTGAACTGGACGGATTTTCCGCATGCAGAGAAATACGCAAATTTTCTGACGTTCCGATTATTATGCTTTCCGCCCGGGGCGAGGAGTACGACAAAATCAACGGGTTCAGTCTTGGAATTGACGACTATGTGGTAAAACCGTTTTCTCCTAAGGAACTGATGATGCGGGTGGAAGCGGTGCTGAACCGGTATCATACTGCGGCGCCGGAGATGGCAAAGAAGGATAACGTTTTTCAGCTGGAAGGACTGCGTATTGACTTGGCGGCGCGGATTGTATATGTGGACGGACAGCGTGCGGAGCTGTCGCCTAAGGAATATGATCTTCTGTTTTATATGCTGGAAAATAAAAATATCGCATTGTCCAGAGAAAAGCTGATTACCCAGGTTTGGGGCTATGATTATTACGGAGATGACCGGACGCTGGACACACATATTAAACTGCTGCGCAAAAGTCTTGGACCCTATGCGAAGTTTATTGTTACGCTGAGGGGAGTTGGGTATCGTTTTGACACAGAGTCGTAAAAAATGCCGGCGCGTAGGCAGACAGCCGGAAGGCATGCGGATCAACATGTTCCGGTATCTGACGGTTTTTACAATGATTGTTCTGATCGTGATATGGCTTCTGCAAGCGGTTTTTCTGGAAGGAATATACCAGCAGACTAAGAAGCATGAAATTAAAAATGCAACAGGTAAAATAGAAGCGGCAGCGGGGAAGGAAACTTTCGAAAAAACTGTATATGAAATTGCTTCCCGGTACAATGCCTGTGTAAGTGTATACCAGATTTCCGGAAGCACCGGCGAGCTTTTGATACAGGCGCATACACAAACATATTGCATGATTCATTCTTCTCTTATGACAGATATGACGCTGAACACGATTTATGCCGGTGCGCTTGACGGGAATCTGTATACCTCCATGAGTGAAACAGATACCGGCAAGGGATTTAAAAGTATGGTATGTGCAAAACTGGTGAGCGGAACGGACAAGGCGGAAAATCTGCTGATCGTTTTGAATGCGGAAATACAGCCGGTGCGTGCCACAATATCTACGCTTCGGTATCAGCTGATTATGATTACCGTGATTTTGCTGGCGGTTTCTGCTGTGATGGCATATATCATTTCCAACAAGGTGACAAAGCCTGTTTCCGCCATGAATAAGGAAGCAAAAAAACTGGCGCGGGGCAATTATGATGTGAATTTCCAGGGCGGCGAATTTCGGGAGACAGCGGAACTGGGGCGTACGCTCAACTATGCGGCACAGGAACTTGCAAAATTGGATGATCTGCAAAAGGAACTGATTGCGAACATTTCTCACGATTTGCGCACACCTCTAACGATGATATCTGGATACAGTGAAATGATGCGGGATATCCCCGGAGAGGTTACCCCGGAAAATATGCAGATTATTATTGATGAAACCCGGCATCTGTCCGCGTTGGTAAACGACATGCTGGATCTTTCCAGAGTTACGTCCGGCAGTCGGCAGCCAAATAAAACGCTGTTTTCCCTGACCCAGTGTGTGCGGGATACGTTGGAGCGATTTTCCCATCTGCGGGAGCGGGACGGGTATCATTTTGTATTTGACGCAGCGGAAGAAATCTATGTGGAGGCAGATCAGGTTCTCATTTTGCAGGTACTGTATAATCTGATTTGCAATGCGGTGAACTATACCGGAGCGGACAAGCAGGTGCTTGTCCGGCAGACCAGGGACGGTCAGATTTGCCGGATCAGTGTCACCGATACGGGAGAGGGAATTGACGCGGAGAAACTGCCCATGATATGGGACCGGTATTACCGTGCCAGTGATTTCCATAAGCGGGGAATTGCCGGAACAGGACTGGGGCTGTCCATTGTGAAAAATGCATTGGTTCTCCATGACGCGCCCTTTGGTGTATCCAGCAAAAAGGGAGAGGGCAGTACGTTCTGGTTTGAGCTGCAGGTTGTACAGCCAGTTGAAGATTTGGAGAAATAACGATGGGGGATCAAGCTTCCTAAGCCGCTCAGTAAAGGAGATGACACGCCCGTAAAGCCCCGACAAAAAGCCTCCCTTGTGTAAAGGGAGGTGGCTTGCCGCAGATTTCCCCAAACTTCCTAAGCCTCCTCCCAGCAAAAGGAGGCGGGCTTTGCGTAGAGCCCCAACAATAAAAAAGCCTCCCCCCCGGTAAAGGGAGGTGGCTCACCGTAGGTGAGTCGGAGGGATTGTCTATACTCGCTGTCGATTTTAAGAGAATACAAAATGATAGCAGAAACAATCCCTCAGTCTCCGCTACGCGGATCCAGCCCCCTTTGCACAAGGGGGCCTTATGAAGGTTGCGCTGTGTGGAAGTCTTACAACTCGCCTAAAAATGCTAGTACACCATTGGCAACGCCTTCTGCAAACAGCTCCGGCTGATTTGCCATGAGTGCGGCTTCGTATGCATTTGTAATAAAGCCCAGCTCAATCAGGGTAGCCGGCATTTTTGTACGCCGCAGTACATATAGTGTGGGGCGGGCGAAAACACCGCGGTTTGGCAGTCCGGTGGTGATTTCCAACTGAGTGAGAATATTTTCAGCGAGTGTCTGCGCCGTAGTGCCCAAACGGTATACATATCCTTCTGATCCAGAAGCAGTGGGAATTTCCGATGCATTTGCGTGGAGACTGATAAAATAATCTGCGCCCCATGCGTTTGCATCATTGACCCGAGCTGCGAGGGAAGACGCGTTGGAGGTTCCAAGCTGGGTTTGCGGTGTGGGGCGGGAGAGGCGAACGTCCTGTCCGGCGGCGCGGAGAATTTCTGCGGTGCGCACACCGATTTCGTAAACCAGATCCTGTTCTCTGTATCCGTTTCCTTCCGCTCCGGAATTGGGATTAACCGGGTTATGCCCCTGATCTATGTAGATTTTTGCCATGATTTAAACCATGCCTTTCCGTATGAAATGATAATGGGATGCACCCCGCATTATAAAACGGGCGTGCGTCTATGTTTCTTCAGTACAGTATATGCACAAAATAGGAGAACCGATATGAAAGATTTGCAAAAAATTCTCAGCCGCGTCCGTTTGGCGGTAGAACGTTATGATATGATTCAGGATGGAGACAGGATTGCTGTAGGGGTTTCCGGCGGAAAGGATTCTCTGGTGCTTCTTTGCGCCCTTGCGGAGCTGCGGCGCTTTTTGCCTCGCCGGTTTTCTCTTTGTGCGGTTACGGCTGATATGGGATTTGAAAAATCTGATCGCATAGGGGTACAAAAAAATATGCACCTGGAAATTGCAGAAATTCGCAATCGTCTGCATGTACCATATATTGTTAAGGAAACGGAACTTGCAAGGATCATTTTTGACGTGCGCAAGGAATCCAATCCCTGCTCCCTTTGCTCCAGAATGCGGCGGGGTGTGCTGCATGATCTGGCATTAGAGAACGGCTGCAACAAGATTGCACTGGGACATCATTATGACGATGCCGTGGAGACATTTATGCTGAATTTGTTTTTTGAAGGGCGGGTGGGGTGTTTTTCTCCGGTAACATATCTGTCCAGAAAGGATCTGACGATGATCCGTCCTCTGGTTCTGACAGAAGAAAAAGAAATCAAGCGGTTTGCACGCAAGGCGGCGCTTCCAGTGGAGGAAAGCCCGTGTCCTGCGGACAAGCATTCTGAACGGGAATACATGAAAGAATATCTGCGTGCCTTTGATGTAAAGCACAGGGGCTTATATCGGCGGATTGTCGGCGCGATGGAACGTGGGCATATTGATGGCTGGACGGACTGAGGAATATAAAAAAACACCGTTTCTTGCAAAGAAGCGGTGTTTTTTTATATTAAAGGAGTGCCGCGCGATCCTATGGAGACGATTGGTAAAAGCACGGCGAGGCGCACGAACTTAAGCCCCCCTTTGCACAAGGGGGGCTCGGTAATGCTTATACCGTGCGGGAGTTTATACCACTACCGCAGCATCGCTGCTGATAATTTCTGTCTGTGCACCTGCAATTTCCTGTGCAAGCTGTGCAAGCCGGCGGCAAACGGGATGTTCTGTGTAAAAATGTCCTGCGGTGATTACGTTAATCCCAGCTTCCGCGCTGTCGATACACATATTGTAGCCGCACTCCCCGGTAACAATCGTATCTGCACCTGCCATGGAGGCAGGAAGAATCAAATCTCCGCCGCTGCCGCCGCATACGGCAACCCTTCGAACGGGGCGGCACAAATATGCACATACTGCGGGTGCTTCCAGCGCCTGTTTTACATGATCGGCAAATGCTGCACCGTCTGAAATATCTGTTGTGCCGATTCGCCCAAGCGCGGGACTTTCATCGTCCCCGAAAGATTCCAGTGGTCCGACAAGCCCTAATGCTGCGGTCAGACAGTCGTTTACACCACCTTCTCCTGCGTCCAGACGGGTATGCAGAGAAATTACCGACAGGTTCTTTTGCAGCGCGGATATAATTCTGCTACCCACGGCAGTATCCGGGGAGATAGATTTGGGTCCGCGGAAGAGGAGGGGATGATGCGTCAGCACCAGATCAAACTGATTGGCGGCTGCATAATCCAATACGCGGCAGGTTGCATCTAAAGCAACCAACACCTTTTTTACTTCCGCCATAGGATTTGCGCAGCACATTAAGCCGTCATTATCCCATGGGCAGGACAGAGATTTTGGATACAGTCGGTTTAGTTCTTCATTAAATTTTTGTACATGCATCGCAGTCGATTCCTTTCTCCTTTGCAATTTGCAGAAGTTCTTTTAGCAGTGTATATGTTTGCTCTGCATCATCGGATCCGCCCTGCAGCTTTCCCTGATACTCCCGCTGTGTTTTTTGAATGTATTTTTGCAGCAGGGGAGTGAAAAGCGGATCTTTTGCACCCTGCTTTATAATCTGTTTGCCCAGAAGAAGCTGCGCCGGCGTGTATGCATGGGTCATTCCATCGTACTGGGCGGCGATACATTGATACAGTTTTCGGTTGGAGCAGGCGAGGCGTTCATCCGTGATAGCAAAGCTGCTGTCTGCAAGATATTTTCGCAGCGATTCCACGGCGGACATCGGTTGAAGAATCAGTCGTATGTTTTTGTTTCGGATATACGGGCATGCCGATAAAATTTCGGATATCAGTTCGCCGCCCATTCCGCAGATGATAATATCAGTCACGCCCAAATCGGCAAGAGGAATGTTTTGCAGACCGTCTGTAAGGAAAAAATGCATTTTTTCTGATACGCCGTATTTTTCTCCATTGACAATTGCCCGGTTCAGTGGACCGGGACGGATATCGGATGCGGCGGCAGCTTGAATTTTTCCTTCCAGCAGCAGGGAAATGGGTATATATCCGTGATCTGTGCCAATATCGGCGATTACAGCGCCATCCCGCACAAGAGACGCCGCGGCAGAGAGTCTTTCGTCCAGCGGCGGCAGTTTGAATGTTTTTGTCATAACGATTCCTATGTCTTTCATAGAAACAGGGCGGCGGAATATCCGCCGCCCTGTTTGAAATTCGGGTTTACGCCTGCTTTTCAGCAAGATAGCTGTTGATTTTTTCAACGAGCTGATCGGGATCGGTTCCGTGAACGGAGCAGGCATCCTCGATGCTTTCGCCTCTGGAGTGAGGACAGCCCAGACAGTGCATGCCAATCTCCATAAAGAACTGTGCTGTTTCAATATCGTAATCGAGCACATCGCCGATTACAGTTTCTCTTGTAACTTCCATGTTTTTACCCTTTCTTGTTCTGTTTATATTCTGAAATCTGCAAGGTTTTGCAGATTTAGTTTGCCTTTTTTATCAGTTCTGATTCTTCCGGATCCGGTGCGCTGACCCGTTTGATTTCTGCGCCGAGACTGCGAAGCTTTCCGACCACATCATCGTATCCCCGTTCAATCAAATGTATATCGGAGATTTCTGTAGTGCCATGGGCAACAAGTCCGGCAATTACCATAGCGACACCCGCCCGCAGATCTACTGCGATTACCGGTGCGCCGCTGAGTTCCTTGCCGCCTTCAATGACAGCAGTGCGTCCGTCCACCTTAATGGTGGCGCCCATTTTGATCAGTTCTTCCACATAACGGAAGCGTTTTTCGTATACACCTTCGGAAACGTAGCTGACTCCGTTTGCCAAGCAAAGGAGCACAGCCATCTGGGGTTGCATATCGGTCGGAAATCCGGGATAGGGGTGGGTTTTCAGATTGGTTTTGCGGATCACAGAGCGCCCTGTTACCACAACCGCATCGTCAAATTCGTCCACTGTTGCGCCGGCTTCCTCCAGTTTTACAGATACAGATTCCAAGTGCTTTGGAATCACGTTGGTGATTTTTACACAGCCGCCTGTAGCTGCTGCGGCAACCATAAAGGTGCCGGCTTCAATCATATCGGGGATGATTGCATATGTGCAGCCATGCAGCTTATTCACGCCTTTGATTTTAATAACGTCTGTACCGGCTCCTGTGATTTTGGCGCCGCAGGTGTTCAAAAAGTTTGCAAGGTCAACGATATGCGGCTCTCTTGCAGCATTATCAATTACAGTAGTGCCTTCCGCCAGAACAGCAGCAAGCATTATATTGATTGTAGCGCCTACAGTGACCACATCAAAGAAAATGTTTGCGCCTATAGGTCCGTTTTCTGTAACAATGTCAACATGACCGCTTTCGGTATTCACAACGCCGCCAAGGGTTTCAAACCCCTTGATATGCTGGTCGATGGGACGACCACCGAAATCGCATCCGCCGGGATATGCCACACGGGCTTTTCCAAAACGACCTAGCTCGGAGCCCAGCAAGTAATAAGATGCACGGATTTTCTGCACCTGTTCTACCTTTGAGGTGCCCTGACGCACGCCGGTGCAGTCGATTTCCACAGTGCTTTTATTTATGGTTTTTACGGATGCGCCCATATCCCGCAGAATATCCAGGGAAAGAGATACATCGCGCACATTGGGTATATTTTCAATAATACATTTATCTTCAATTAAAACGCATGCGTAAATGATAGGGAGCGCAGCGTTTTTCATACCGCTGACTTCAACCGTTCCACGCAGCGGCACGCCTCCGTTTATAATTATTTTATCCATTGAAGGTGAATTCCTTTCATAAAAAGCCCCGGGGGCTCTTTTTTGGCGCCGGGCCAACCTGTGTATACAGCGCATTTGCTGCAGGTGCAGAAAATATATAATAAATGTGTGTATTTGTTCAATTCAATTATTACCGATTATACCAGAAAACCCCGCAAAAGGGAAGGGCTTTTCCGGATAATTTACATTCTAATTCTATTGTTGTACATGGAGTATAAAATATGCATCTGAATTTCGGGTGAAAATATGTAAAATACACAAAAAGAAAACAAATCAGCCAGACGCTTTTCAATAGACAGTTTATGCAGGAAGACGAGGGAATGTGTCGTGGATTTTACAAAATGTGACGGAGAGATCTGTCAGAAAAACGGATTTTTTATCGAAACAACTATTTGTCCAGATAATAAGCCACTGCCAGATTTACTACCATACCATAGCTTACAGAGCCGGCGGTACCCTGACTTTGCAGGTATGTGTTGTTTACCGTGTCGGAAACTTTGGAGGCGACATTTTCCCGGTATTTGTCGAAAAAGATGCTGTAAGCAGTGAGCTCTCCCCTGACGGAATTGTCCAGTACGGAAACTGCCTGTTCATACAGAGCCGGATCCGCCCGGTAAAGGGCGGAGGAGAGATAGCTGTACATGGAAAGATATCCGCTGTAGCGGAGATAGGGATCCTCCGCACCGGTGCACACAAGAAAGGCGATGAAGTTGGCTTCATCTTCCCGGGCAATGCCCCGCTGATGCGCCAGCTCATGGGCAGCTGAATAGGCACACACATAGTCGGGAAAATTGGTGTTCAGATTGGCTTCTCCGGTGAAAAAAGTGTATACGCCGGAAATATGGGTGTATGTCATAAGGGGACTGATAATCAGCGGCTTAATATTGCTGTCCAGCGGGGTGAGAAAGTCGTATTTGTCATACAAAGGCTTATATGCGCCGCAAAGGACATCGGACAGTTCAAAGTAGTTCCAGGGCATGCAGGAACTGCCATCGTCACGAAACTCCACTTCTGCCGCCGCTGCGTTGACTTCATCAATCACAATGGAAATTGTATCATACAATTCTTCTGCTGTGACTGCCCGGTCTTCTAACTGCAATTTTTGTGCCAAGGTGCTACCATGATACCCTGCCGCAAAATTGAGTGCGAAAATAGAATTTACGGCAGTCAGGATAGATAAAAGTCCAAAAACGCAGCGGACAAAATAGCGGGTTTCTCCCCGGATATTTTGAAACAATTTTACACAAAATACAATTACCACTACCGGCATCAGATACAAAAGCCCTTCTGCCAGGGAAAAAGGAATCCAATCAGTGACCTTTGCCATGAGAAAGCGAAAAATGCCGCCTATATGCCGGTTATAAAAATCGGAAAAGACGGGAGAAACGCGAAAGGCAACTTGAAGCAGGACACAGAACCCGAAAATAATAAAAAGAATAATGGAAGCGGCGGGCACATATTTTTTGATTTTATTTTTCATCATCGGACCTCACATCTGCAAAATATCGGCTTGCCTCCCGCTCTACCGCTTGCCTGAGTGTGCTTTCATCTATCGGACAAATTTTTTCCATGTCCCCAGGCAGAGGCGAGTACAGGGAAATGATTTCATTCCTTTCGGGATGGGGAAAGGCAAGATGTGCCGCATGGAGCGCGTGCCGGCTGATATCTGTGTCCGCGCCGCCGTACATAGTATCTCCCGCAAGCGGGCATCCAATCGCGGAAAAATGTACCCGCAGCTGGTGGGTTCGTCCTGTAATCGGCGCAGCCAGAACTACGGAATATGTTTCATTTTCAGCGAGCACCCGATACAGTGTACAAGCATCCTTTGCGCCTGTTTCATCCGGTTGGGCGACCCGCCGCATAATGATACTGTCCCCGCATCGGCAGAGCGGCAGCCGGATTTCTCCGGCAGGGGATTTTGGCGTGCCGCAGAGAATGGCAATATATAGTTTCCGGATGCTTCCCGAGGTCATATGCTGATACATTTTGGAGGCTGCAAGACGGCTGCGCGCTGTGAGCATCAGACCGCTGGTATCGCCGTCCAAACGGTTTACAGGGCGGAATACAAAGGGTGTGCCTGCATATCGGAAAGCGAGAGCGTTTGCCACAGTGTCCAGCCGATGCCCGTGGGAGGGATGCGCCGGCATGGCAGGCGGCTTGTCCACGGCGGTGATGTGTTCATCTTCATATGCAATTTTCAGAGGAAGATCCACCGGGATCATATAGGGACAGGTATCTTCTTCCCGATCCTCCGATGCAAGCGCAAGCACATCCCCCTCCTGAAGCACATACCGTACCGTGACGAATCCGCCGTTTATCGTGATTCCGCCATCCATAAATTTCAGCCGTTTCAGCATACCGCCGGAATAGCCCAAATCACAGCGCAGATATTCCCGGATGGTTTTTCCTGCAATGGCAGCGTCAATGTGAATAGTCACGCTGGATTCTCCTTTCGCTTTTTGTCCCCGGCGGGCCATAGAAACAAGGCTGCGGTATATACGCCGGCGGCAAGTACGAGGATATTGCCTACAATCGTATATAGGGTATGTTCAGAAATCATATATACGTCATCCAGAATATAGCCTTCCACAAGGGGCGGCAGACTTTCTGTTACCTTCCCGGTGGGTGTGATGATAGAGGAAATGCCTGTGTTTGCGGCACGTACCACATACCGTCCGGTTTCCACCGCACGCAGTTTTGCGTGGGAGTTGTGTTCGTACACGGCGGCGGAATCCTCAAACCAGGAATCGTTTGTGGAAATGCAGATCAAATTTGCACCAGTGCGCACACTGTCCAAAATCAGAGTTTCATAAATGGAATCAAAGCAGATTACCGAACCGATTTTTCCGTGGGGAGTTTCAAACAGTTCGGGACCGTCTCCTGGGGTTACATCATTATCCAATGCGGATAGCTGGGAGAGGGGCGGGATCAAAAACATCACCAATTCTCGCAGGGGTACAAATTCTCCGAACGGAACAAGGCGGCGTTTTTTATAAAACGTATCTCCCAAACCGGTGTCCGGATCTGCCTGCCCAATTACGTTATACAGGCGGCGCTCTTTATCCTGAATGAAAAAGCCGGCAAAAATCGGAACCCCCGCTTCCTCTGCCAGGTCGGTCAGATATGTGTCCAGTTTGCCGCCGGCACTGTATATATACGGCAGCGCTGTTTCCGGCCACAAAATCAGATCCGCACCGTCGGATGCCGCTTCCAGCGTCAGTTTTTCATGGACATCCAGTGTGCTGTTTGTTTTTTCGTCCCATTTTTCGGAAGAAGAAATATTTCCCTGTACGGCTGCGGCGGTGACTGGTTCGCCCTGTGGCTGATACAGCGCGCAGCGGAGCGCGCCGTATACGGCGTTGGAGCCGAAAACGCAAAGGGCGGCTGCGGCAAAGGCGGCGGCACGCTTTGGGGTTGTATTTTTTAGATAATATAACGCAAAGGATAAAAGAGACGCAGTCAGGATCACGAGAAAGCTGACGGCGTAGGATCCCAGGAGAGACGCGCTTTGTACCAATGGAAGCCAGCCACATTGGGTAAGTGCCAGCTTGCCCCAGGGGACGCCTGCCCAGGTAAGGGTTTGCAGCCATTCAAAAAGGATCCACAGGCTGGCGGCGCAAAGGGGCAGGAGAATCGGCGCAGCACGGAATTGGGATTTTATACATTTTTCTTTGAGTAGATGCAGAAGTAAAAACAGGAATGCGGAAAATACCCCTTGCAGAAGGGGCAGACCAAACCACGCCACCAATATGACCGCCAGCGCGCCCC
Organism: uncultured Eubacteriales bacterium; assembly: GCA_949451655.1. Taxonomy (GTDB): domain Bacteria; phylum Bacillota; class Clostridia; order Oscillospirales; family CAG-272; genus Avispirillum. The sequence goes on from CASTST010000007.1 coordinate 27,348, forward strand.
ATTGATCCAGTCCTGCAAAATCCAGGGGATACAGTTCGATGAACCAGTAAAAGACGACCAGTCCGTAGCAATAGAAAAACGAAAGTCCTCTGCACCATGCACGCCGCAGAGGATGCTTTGCCGGCGCAGGTGTAAAAAAAGCGGCTGCAAAAACGAAGGCGGGAGCGATCCAACTGAGAAGCCACAGATATGGAAACACCATTGGAAGGGCAGTGAGACATCCGCACAGGGCATACAGGAAAAACACGGGTATACGCCGTGTTTTTTTCATGCTTGTTATTGTGTCGGATGTTTTCAAGGCTTGTTTCTCCATGAAAATAAATTTAAGAAATCTATATTCTTCTTATCAACGCCGAAGGTTTTGCCGTTCAGATACGCAAGGGGACCGTCCGGTACGGTAAAAGTAACCTGATAGGCATACAGCGCCTGATGGGCAAATCCAAGGGCGCGGTCCTGCTTATTCTGGGCGTATTTTCCCTCCCCCAGCAGGGGATGTCCCGCCCATGCCATATGGGCACGGATCTGATGGGTGCGTCCTGTTTCCAGGCGGATTTCCAAAAGGGAAAGATCCTGTTCTTTATTATAGGATAAGGTGCGGTATCCGGTGACAATATGTTTTGCACCTCGGGCAGGAGATTTTGAAACGGAAACCGTTTTTGTTTTTGCATTTTTGAAAAGGTATCCCTCCAGCACTGCTTTTTCCGGCTTGGGTTTTCCGTGGACTGCGCACAGATAGCGTTTATCCAAGAGACCTTCCCGGATCAGCCGGTTCATTTCTCGGAGTGCTTCGGCGGTTTTGGCAGCGATGACGATGCCGCCGGTGTTCCGGTCAATCCGGTTACACAATGCGGGGGCAAAGGATGCTTCATCTTTTGGATTATATTCCCCGTTGTGATACAGATATGCCTGCAAAATAAAGATCAGGGTTTCACGCTCAGGGATTTTACCGGAGCCTTGTTCATTCTTATCTCCCGTATGGGACAGAACGCCGGGGAGCTTGTCACATATGACAATGTTTTCATCTTCATATACGATTCGGGGCGTGGCGCGAACCCGATCCAGTTCGGTTGTGTCCGCTTCATTTTTGGAAAATTCATCAGGAATATACAGTTCAATACAGTCTCCGGCGCAGAGAATCTGATTTTCTTTTGCGCGTTTTCCGTTTACTTTCACCCGCTTTTTGCGGATGTATTTATACATCAGGGCAGTGGGCAGACCCCGCAGTGTTTTTTGCAGGAATTTGTCCAGACGCTGCCCGCCGTCGTTTTTGTTCAGGGTAATGCGGAGCATATAAGTTCCTTTCCTGTGGCTTTACCGAAATAAAACAGGGGGACAGGGTGTCCCTGTCCCCTGCCGGGTCAGTTATTTTAAAATTTTCATTTTGTGCCGAACAGTCTGTCCCCGGCATCGCCCAGACCGGGGATGATGTATTTGTGTTCGTTGAGACGCTCGTCCATGGCTGCAATGTAAATATCTACATCGGGGTGCTGTTCCATAACAGCCTTGGCGCCTTCCGGCGCACCTACCAGGCACATCAGTTTAATGTTGGTGCAGCCCCGTTTTTTCAGCATTGTAATCGCATCGGCAGCACTGCCACCGGTTGCCAGCATGGGATCAGCCAGAATAACGATGCGTTCGCTGATATCCGGGGGCATTTTGCAGTAGTATTCCACAGGAGTGTGGGTGTCAGGATCCCGGTACAAGCCGATGTGTCCCACCTTAGCCACGGGGATGAGGCTGAGCAGCCCGTCCACCATGCCAAGTCCTGCCCGCAGGATTGGAACGATGGCAAGCTTCTTGCCGGAAATTTTCTTTGCGGCCATACGTGCCACAGGAGTTTCAATTGCAACGTCCTCTGTGGGCAGGTCTCTGGTGATTTCATAGCCCATCAGCATGGAAATCTCATTCAGCAGCTGCCGGAAATCCTTTGCTCCGGTGTCTTTGTCCCGCATCAGCGTCAGCTTATGCATGATCATCGGATGATCAATAACATGCAGTGTACCCATATCGTTCCTCTTTCAGCGCAAGGCGCAATGAAATTTTATAATTATATTTTTTGTCGGACATGCTTCTTTATTCTATTATACACGGCAATTTGCGCCTTTTCAAGTCTCTTTTTCCACAAATTGCATGAATCTGTTCCGGCTTTCGGTATTTCCTTTACAAAAACCGACAGGCGTGCTATACTTTGAACAGTACTTACTATATAAGGCTTTCCTGGAAATAGCACAAATACAAATCCTCCCCCGGCAAAGGGAACGCCGCGAATCACAAACTTCATCAGGCTCCCCCAAACAAAGGGAACTCCCGCAAAGTACAAACATGAAAGCCTCCCTTTACACAAGGGAGGCTTAAGTTGGTATGATTTGCTGTGCCACTCTCCCAGGAATTCGCGCAGTGAACCTCCCTTTACTGGGGGAGGCTTAAGTCGGTGCAGTTCTCTTTGTGGGGAGAGTGCCTTATATAGCAAAAACCACAGGAAAGGATCGGATATACAACTGCATGAAAGCTTCTGTTTGCACTCTCGGGTGCAGAGTGAATCAATATGAATCCGATGCAATCGGTGAGCAGCTTGCGGCACAGGGGTTTACACTGGTGCCATACGGCGCAGACAGCGATGTAATCATCATCAACACATGCACCGTGACTGCGGAAAGCGATCGGAAGTCCCGGCAGCTGATTCGCCGGGCGGTGAGCGCCGCGGCGGATGCCGCAGTGATTGTCACCGGCTGTTTCGTCCAGGTTTCGCCGGAAATAGCCGCCGAGCTTGGCGCGTCTGCCGTTGTGGGCAATGGGGACAAGGACAAAATTGCAGACATTGCCCGGGCGCTTGTGTCCGGCGGGCGCGAAGCATATGCTGTGTCTGATATCCAGGCGGCGGCATATGACAGCTTACAGATTGCATCTCCCCGGCGTGCCCGGGCTTATATTAAAATTGAAGACGGCTGTGAAAACCGGTGTGCTTACTGCATTATTCCTGCGGCGCGGGGACGGGTGCGCTCCAAACCTGCCGACCGCGTTGTGGCAGAAGCGGCGGGGATTGCAGAAAAGGGCTGCTGCGAGGTGATCCTCACAGGAATAGAAACAGGATCCTACGGAAAGGATCTGGCGGATATGAATCTGGAAACCCTTTTAGAGCAGGTGGATCAGGTGCCCGGCATCCGGCGGATTGCACTGGGATCGCTGGATCCTACCGTGCTGCGTCCCGCTTTTGTCCAGCGTGCGGCTGCCCTTTCGCATTTGCTGCCCCATTTTCATTTGTCAGTACAGGCAGGGTGCACGAAAACTTTGAACCGCATGCGGCGCAGATACACTGCTGAGACAGTTCTGAAAAATATGGCGTGTGCGCGGGAACATCTTCCGGGCGTGACTTTCAGTGCAGATGTGATTGTAGGGTTCCCTGGAGAAACAGAAGCGGATTTTCTGGAAACGGTGAAATTTTGTAAGACGGCACAATTTCTGCATTTGCATATTTTTCCTTATTCTGTCCGAAGCGGGACAGAGGCGGCGAAAATGCCGGATCAGATTCCTGCTCCGGAGAAGAAGCGCAGGGCTGCCTATCTTGCAGCAGTGCAGCAGCAGGTGCAGGATAAACTGCTGGATCAGTACATAGTGGATCATCAGGAAAAATCGGTATATGTGCTGGGAGAAAAATGGGAAAACGGCGTCACTACCGGACACACGGAGCATTTTGTTCCCTGTGAGATCCCAACGGATCGGGATTGTACCGGAGAGATTCTGTCTGTCTACCCGGAAGGTAGAGACGGCTGTATATTGAAAGGAAGGATTTAATATGTTAAGCGTTAGCAATGTAATCAAGCAATACGGCAAGGTGACGGCATGCGATAGGGTCACTTTCGATATGGAGCCGGGGAACGTTACGGTGCTGCTTGGTCCCAACGGATCCGGGAAAAGTACCATTATGAAATCTATCACCGGATTTCTCCGGTATAATGGAACCATTACCGTTGACGGTTTCCCCAACAAAAGCGTAGAGGCGAAGCGGCTTTTGGGATACGTACCGGAAATGCCTGCTCTGTATCCCAACCTTACGGTGGGGGAACATATGGAATTTATCGCGCGGATTTACAAGCTTCAGGACTATCAGGCGTATTCTGACCAGCTTCTGGAACGGTTTGAAATGACGGATAAGGTGAAAAAGTTTGGCGATGAACTTTCCAAAGGAATGCAGCAAAAGTTGAGCATCTGCCTCGGGCTGCTTCCTCGTCCGAAATATCTCCTTTTCGACGAGCCTATGGTTGGGCTGGATCCGCATGCAATCAAAGAACTGAAAACCATGATGCAGGAAATGCGGGACGCGGGATGTGCTATCCTGGTCAGCACGCATATGATTGACAGCGTGGATATGCTGTGGGACAGAACGGTAATTATGCAGAAAGGACAGGTGCGCGCCAACGTAACCCGCCGGGAGGTTGAGGAAGGTGCACACAGTTTGGAGGATCTGTTCTTTGAAATTACGGAGGGCGCACGATGAAGGCGTTTTTCTATTATGCCGCTCATACGCTGATCAACCAGATCCGCAAGTTGATGAAAACCTATGTGATTATCATACTGGTGTGTGCCTTGTTTGGCGGTGTGATCGGCGGACTGGCGGGGATGTTTACAGAGGACTCTGAACCGGATGACGCTGTGCAGGCAGAAGAAACTGTTTCGGACGATGCGGGGGATCCGGAACTGATGGCGAACTTTGTTTCCCTTATCGGTGGGGGCGTGATCTTGGTAGCGCTTCTTTGGAACGTGGTGACTGCGGAAAAATCCGGGTCGGGTATTTTCCATATGGCGGATGTGAATCTGCTGTTTCAAGCGCCGATGAAGCCCCAGTCGGTGCTGCTGTTTCGGTTGATTTTCAAAATGGGCGGTTTGATTGCCGCTGGGCTGTATCTGATTTTCCAGATTCCCAATCTTCATATGAATATGGGGGTTCCTATGGGAGCCTGTATTGCAATGCTTGCAGTGTGGGGACTCACTCTTGTTACCGGGCAGCTTTTGTCTGTGCTGGTATATACGGTTACGGCAACCCATGTGCGGCTGCGTAAATATATCGTACCCGCTGTGGTAGGAATCTGCGGGATCGCGGCATTGGCATTTGCCGCGTATTGGCAAAGCAGCGGCGGGGATCTGCTTTCCGCTGCATTTGCATTTTGGTGCAGCAAAGGGGCACTGCTTGTTCCCATATGGGGATGGATTAAGGCAGTGTTGGATTTCTCGCTGATCGGGAATTATCTGGCAGCCGCAGGAATGGGCATACTTTGCCTTGCTGTGATTGGGGCGCTCATTGCGGTTATATGGCGCATCCGTGCGGACTTTTACGAGGATGCAATGGCGAAATCAGAAGAGACTGCCGCAGTGTTGGCGCAGGCCAAGGAAAAGGGCGGGGTGGCAACCCGTAAAAAGGAACGCAGCGAGCGTTTGCAGCGAAATGGAAAAATCGGCGGCAGCGGCGCGAACGCGCTGTTTTATAAAAACATGTACAACCGCAGACGGTTTGCAAAGTTTGGTTTTTTCACATCCACAATGATTACCTATCTGCTTGCGGCAGCGTTTGTGATATGGATTGTACAAAAGACCGATGCAGCGGGTGGAATGTACTGGGTTGTTGCAGTATTGGGCGTGTTGGCATACTTCCGTTCTCTTGGAAATCCGTTGGAGGCGGAGTTGAAAACCAGCTTTTTTGTAACGCTTCCTGCCGGCGCATATCAAAAGTTCGGGTGGACGATTTTGTCCGGCAGTGTGTCCTGCTTGCTGGATTTGCTTCCGGCGATGGTTGTTTCTGTGGTTCTGTTTGGAACATCGGCAATTCTTCCAGCAGTGTCAGGGGTGCTGTTCATTCTTTCTCTGGATTTCTTCTCAGCGAATGCGGGTGCGTTGGCAGATTTGTCCCTGCCCACGTCGATCTCTCAGGGGGTAAAAGTGATTATTCAGGTCCTTCTGGTATATTTGGGGCTGATCCCCGCTGCGGCTGTTATTATCATGGGATTGATGTTTGATGCGGTGCCCTTGGCTATGGTCGGCGTGGCGCTGGTGGATACGGTGCTTGGCTTGATCGCGTTTGCCATTGCCCCCCAGTTTATCAAAAACGGTCGGCGGTAAGATTGCGCAGCTACAAAGGCTCTCCTCAGAAAAGGGTAATACTGGTGGATCTCCAAACTTCAAAAGCCTCCCCTGTGCAAGGGGAGGTGGATTTTGCGCAGCAAAATTCGGAGGGGTTGTCTGTACATATAGTCGGCTTGATGATCCAGCAAAATGACAGGAAAACAATCCCTCACCCGCTACGCGGGAGCCCCCGCGTAGCGGGTGAGGGATTGTCCACTCAATAAATTAAGCCCCCCCTTGTGCAAAGGGGGGTGAGTTTTGCGCAGCAAAACTCGGGGGGATTGTTTTGGCTTTCATTTTGAATGATCTGCAAATCGACAGTCCATGCAAACAATCCTTCCGTCACGGCTGCGCCGCGCCACCTCCCTTTGCCGGGGGGGAGCCTTTATATTTTGTGTTCCTCCACCACCTCCCTTTGGTGGGGGAGGTTTGAAGTAGGTGCTGTATGGGAGTTTCCTGTGAAACCTTTTATTGTTCATTTTATCTTAAAAGAGGGATATGCGTCCGCTGCATATCCCTCTTTTCAAAATAATAAGGATAAAATTTCATTTTATATTGATTTTGCCTTGACGGGTGAGTATAATAGCATATAAGGGAAGATTTGGCTATGATTCGTAGCATGGAGGTATAAACCCGATGAAGTGTATTATAAATGGAAAAATTGTTCTTCCAGATCAGGTTGCAGAAGGCAAAGTACTGCTGTTTGATGAGAAGATCACAGAAATTGCAGACGCGTCCGCTGTGAATACCGATCAGTATGAAGTAATTGACGCTGCCGGCATGTATGTGGCTCCCGGTCTGTTGGATATGCATATCCACGGATATGCCGGAGAAGATACATCCGACGCAAAAGAAGACGGACTTCTGAAAATGTGTCAGGCACTTGCAGAAAATGGTGTGACATCCTGGTGTCCCACCACAATGACTGTGTCCAAAGAAGAAATTCTGGCGGCATTTGACACGGTGCGCAAGGTGAAGGCGCGCACAGACTGCTACGGCGCGAAGGTACTGGGCGTGAACTGTGAAGGTCCCTTCATCAATCCTTCCAAGAAGGGCGCGCAGGCAGAAGAACATATCCTCCGTCCGGATGCAAAGTTTATTTTGGATAATGCAGATATCGTTTCCGTATTTACCGTGGCTCCGGAAATGGACGGCGGATTGGACTGCATCCGTGAGGTATATGAAGACGGGCGTGTGCTGGTTTCCATGGGTCATACCGGTGCAACCTATGAAGAAGCTGTGGCTGGTATTGAGGCAGGTGTGCGTCATGCAACGCATCTGTTTAATGCAATGACCCCGCTTATGCACAGAAATCCCGGCGTGGTTGGCGCAGCATTGTCTGATGATAACGTGAGCTGCGAGCTGATTGCAGACACCTTCCATGTAAATAAAGGATTGTTTGCACTGGTTGCAAAGATCAAAAAGGATAAACTGTGCCTGATTACAGACTGTATGCGTGCAGGCGGTATGCCGGACGGATATTATACCCTGGGCGGTCAGCCTGTGAAGAAAACCGGTATTCAGTGCCTTTTGGAGGATGGAACCATTGCTGCCAGCGTTCTGAAGCTGAATGAGGCGGTACGCAATCTGTATGAAAATACGGATCTTGCAATCAATGAGGCAGTTGCATGTGCAAGTCTCAATCCTGCCAAGGCGTTGGGCATCGACGATCAGATCGGATCCCTGGAAGCAGGAAAATGTGCGGATATTATCATCTTTGATGATCAATTCAATATACAAAAAACAATTATTGGAGGAAACACAGTATGCGGGAAAACGAAGTAAAGGCTTATTGTAACGGAAAGAAGAACGGCGTGAAGGTATTTGTTGCGGGCAGTTATGAAGCCCTGTCCAAAAAAGCAGCTACAATCGTAGCTGGCGCAATCAGCAACAAGCCTGCATTTATGCTTGGTCTTGCAACAGGAACATCTCCTCTGGGACTCTACAGCAATCTGGCACAGCTTTGCGATGAGGACAGAGTAGACTTCACCAATGTAACTACTTACAATCTGGACGAGTATTATCCCATTGATCCGGAAAACGATCAGTCCTATCGTTATTTCATGAACAAGAACCTGTTCCACAAAATCAATATTGATATCAACAAAACCCATGTGCTTAACGGTAAGGCGTCTAACTGGGAAGAGGAATGCAGCGCATATGATGCAGCAATTGAAGCTGCCGGCGGTATTGATTTGCAGGTGCTTGGCATCGGCAACAACGGTCACATCGGATTCAACGAACCGGGCGACACCTTTATTTGGGGAACCCACAGAGTAGAACTGACTGAAAGTACCATCGAGGCAAATTCCCGTCTGTTCAACAGCAAGGATGAAGTGCCCCGTGCCGCACTGTCCATGGGTATCGGCAACATCATGACTGCAAAGCAGATCGTGCTGGTTGCAAACGGCGCTGCAAAGGCAAAAGCAATCAAAGACGCGCTGGAAGGCGAAATCACACCCTGGTGTCAGGCATCTATTCTGCAGCTGCATCCCAATGTAACCTTCATTCTGGATGAAGAGGCAGCAAGCGCACTGGAAGCTTACAAAGCAATCTGACATCTGACTGTACAGGATTTCAACAAAACGGAAAGGTATAAATAATAATGATCAATGCAATTCTGGACCCCCAGTTCCAGCCCATGGCGCTGGTGGTAAAAGCATATAAAGAGGCAGTGGCAAAGGTTGGCGGCGCTCCGCTGGCAATTGCCGTAGAACGGAACAAGGGATTTGTTTCCACATATCAGCTTAACGTATATCCGGAAGGAACTGGACACGATGACGAAAACTACGACATCGTTGAGCGTATAGTAAAAACGCTTCTGTGGATTCACGGCGGATATAAAGTGACCATTTCCGGATCCCGGAAAATTTACGAAGGCATTGCTGCGGCATATCAGAAGGGCGGCGCAAGAGAATTTGACGCAGACTTTATGGCGCGTGTATATGAGGCTCCCTTTGCTGTGGAATATGTAGCTGACGTAAAGGATGCTCCGAAGGCGTATCAGGCAGCAGCGCCTGTAGGTCGTCATCTGGATGGCTGCCGCATCGGATTTGATGCAGGCGGAAGCGACCGTAAGGTCAGCGCTGTGGTAAACGGTGAGACTGTATATTCCGAAGAAGTTGTTTGGTTCCCCAAACTCCAGTCTGATCCGATGTATCATTATGAAGGCATTCTGGATGCTATGAAAACTGCCGCTTCCCATATGCCCCGGGTAGATGCAATCGGTGTTTCTTCTGCCGGTGTGTATATTGATAACAAGATTATGATTGCTTCTCTGTTCCTGAAGGTTTCCGATGAGGATTTTGATAAGCACGTGAAAAACATGTATATCAATGTTGCAAAGGAAATTGGAGACGTTCCTGTTGAAGTGGCAAACGACGGTGATGTAACTGCTCTTGCGGGCGCAATGGATCTGGATGATACCAACGTGCTGGGTGTGGCAATGGGTACCAGTGAAGCCGGCGGATATGTTGACGGTCAGGGCAATATCACCGGATGGCTGAATGAGCTTGCTTTTGTTCCTGTAGACTTTTGTAAAGACGCTATGGTGGATGAATGGAGCGGTGACTACGGCTGCGGTGTAAAATATTTCTCTCAGGATGGCGTTATCAAGCTGGCTCCCGCAGCGGGAATTGAGTTGGATGAGAGCATGTCCCCTGCTGAGAAGCTGAAGGTTGTGCAGGAATTGATGGCGGCAGGCGACGAGCGCGCCGCTAAGATTTACGACACCATTGGTGTGTATTTCGGTTATGCAATTGCATATTATGCAATGTTCTATGATATCAAACACGTACTGATTATGGGACGTGTTACCAGCGGCGAGGGCGGCACGATTTTGCTTGCCCGTGCCAATGAGGTTCTTTCCAAGGAGTTCCCTGAGATTGCAGAAAAGCTGGAGCTGCACATTCCGGATGAAAAGAGCCGCCGTGTAGGTCAGTCTGTTGCGGCTGCAAGTTTGCCGGACATTCGGTAAAACGCATATATACAAATATATAAAGAGCAGTACAATTTTTGTACTGCTCTTTATATATCTATAGTAAAATTATATATAGATATATAATTCATTATAAAAAGCATTGACAAACATATAATTATATAATATAATATATGCAGCACAAATTGAATATATTGATATATAGGAGGCGCATATAATTATGCAGTACGAAACCATTATTTTGGAAATGTTAGCCAGAATCAAGAAATTAGAGGAAGACGTCAGCATTCTAAAGCAAGAACAAAGCACCTTTTTTGCCATGCATTCTGTTGAAGAGGAAAGCGGCGGTGACAGCACGGTTCCTCGTCAAAAAATAACGGATGAAAGAATTGATATTTGCTATAGCTATGCAAAAAGAGTTTACGCAGGAGAGAACATACAGAAAGTTGCAGATGAAGTGGTAGAGGAAACCGGCATGAATTGCAGTACTGTAATTATGTATCTTTACGCGATCAACGGAATGTTAAAAGGTACGGTTTATAAAAGAGGAATCAGTGCAAAAGCGACGCGAAGATATTTTGATATTATTTTCCGGGAGTATGGCAGTGAAGGCTTGAAAAAAGCGGTTCTCTCCGTTGGGCTTCATATAAATTATCAGAAGGAATGCGGGATTACCACTAATTCAATCGAAGAGGTTTATAATGAATACAAAAATAAATTATAATATTTTGCTGAATGAAAATTGCCGTCTATAATCATATATTGCGGATGGCAATCTGGTGATAAACATGATCTTCTGAATATATTATAAATCAAATTTTTTGTGAAAATCTATTGACTCTGACGTTGCGTGATAGTTTATACTATATGCACATGGGAGGAATATCTATGCGAACAGTAAATGAAATCAGCAAAGTTACAGGTGTGAGTGTGCGCACACTGCATCACTATGACGCAATTGGACTTTTGAAACCTACAAAAGTAACCAACGCAGGCTATCGGTTGTATGACGATGCAGCCCTTGGTCGATTGCAAAGTATTTTGTTGTTTCGTGAATTGCAGTTCCCGCTGAAAGATATTAAAGCAATTCTTGATAGTCCCACATTTGATGCTGAGGAGGCATTAGCACAACAAATCAAATTATTAGAATTGCAATATAAACACATAGGGGAACTGATTTCCTTTGCCCGTGAAATTCAAATAAAAGGAGTGAAACAAATGGATTTTCAGGTTTTTGATAAAAATGAAATGGAGCAGTACAAAGATGAAGTAAAAGCAAAGTGGGGTGAAACTGGGGCATATCATGAGTATACACAAAAAAGAGATTGTGATTATGGTGAAACCGCAAATCGGTTGATGTCGTTGTTTGCAGAAATAGGCACACTTCGTGATTTATCGCCTTTTGATGCAAAAGTGCAAGAGAAAATTCGTGTGCTGCAGCGTTTTATTACGGAAAATTACTACAACTGTACGAACGAAATTTTAAGCGGACTCGGACAAATGTATGTATGTGATAAACGATTTAAGGAAAATATTGATAAAGCCGGCGGTGAGGGTACAGCGGAATTTGTGTTTGAAGCAATCCAAAAATATTGTAAAATTGATTGATGTTTTCCGAAAGAGATCATAAAACAGAATAAAAAAACCGCAAGATATTTCTTGCGGTTTTTTGGACGGACATAAGCAGCATTGTGAGGTACATAAAAAGATATTTTCGTCATATCAGTGGTGAGATTTGAACTCTTGCAGCTCATTAAAAAGTAAAATATCTATACTCATACTTTCTTCAAACAGATGATATGTTCCTTTGCCTTT
>CASTST010000008.1 GCA_949451655.1 uncultured Eubacteriales bacterium
AAAGGCTCCCATGTGAGGATCCACTGCGTGGCTCCATAGGGAGCTCCCGCGTAGCGGGTGAGGGATTGTCTCACTATCATTAAGCAGAATTTAAAATCGGCAGTATACATAGACAATCTCAAATTAAAATTGCTTCCACTTTGTGACCTTACTTTTTCCCAAAAATGAACATTCTGAAAAAGAATCGTAAAAAAATAAATTTCACACGCATTTTCACACATCTATCCCCAATATGTTGATTTTGCAGCACAAGTGCCCCCAATAAGTAGGGGGTGTTTGTAAAAATCTTATGTTTTCTACCCTGATATTTTGCCTGGGACACTGTAAAATGCACAAAAAAGTAATGAAAAAGTATTGACAATTTGTTATAAGAATGCTACAATGATTTTACCAAAAATTATATGGAGGTTATTACCTTATGAAAAAAGTTTTAGCACTTGTGCTTACTTTGGCAATGCTCGTAGGTAGCTTGGCTGTTGGTCTGTCCGCTGCTTTCGAGTTCACTGCTACAGAAAATGGGGATAAGTTTGAAAACGTATATTCCATTCCCCTCGGAAGCGGCAATGCTGCAAAAGTTACATATTTGCAGATTGATAACTGTTCCGGCATAGCTCGTAACTTCTGGCTGGATTTGTGGTTTGAAAATGAAGATGGTTTTATCGGTACAAGCGATAAAAACGCAAGCTATGGTTCTGATATCAGACCTGTAATCACAATTTCCGAAATCGGTCTTCTTGTAAACGGTGAGAAGCATACTCTGCCCTACAACTTCGAAGTTGGTCAGAAGTATGAAATTGTTATCAGAACCGGCGGCGCAGAGGCTGGTAAGACAAACATTATTGTTAATGGTACAACAATTGGTGCTGTAGACGGTCAGATGAAGGACGGTTTGATGTACACCGGCGCGCTGGGTGTGATCATGGATAACGTTAGAATGACTGACGGCGAAGGCACACAGTTTGAACGTGACTTTGACGGTACAGAGCAGGGCGGCGGATCTGCTTCCGGCGATACCGTAACTGCTTTCGAGTACAGACATGACCTTGGCAAATATTATGCCAATATCAATGGTATTACATGCAAAGCGCAGGACAACTGGAAAGAATCTGCTGATAAATATAGTATAGAATTTGATTTCCGTCTGCCGAATACCGCTGCTGAACTGAGCGCTGGTAACGGAACGAATAAGGGACCGTATATCGCTGATGGCAAAATTGGTGTCGGTCAGAACAATGCGGTTGATTATTCTTTCGAAATTGATGAATGGTATCACGCGCTGTTTTCCGTAGAAGGAGACAAGACACTCATTTATGTGAACGGCGTGAAGGTAGAGGGCAACTTCCCTGCAATGGGCGATGCAATAACAGATGCTTATGCTCAGTGGTGGCCGACCGGAATTTCTTTGGATAATGTTCGATTTGGCAATATGCCTGTTATGGACTTTGAGACTGACAAAGATTATTTTGATTATGTAAATGATAATGTTTCTCGTGCAGAACATGTAGGTGAAAAAGTCAACATTTTCGACAAGATCTCTACATATCCTGTAGAAGGCGAAGCTACTTTGATCGAAGCTGTTCGCAACGATGCAAAAGATCCTTCCAAAGATAACAACGCACTTTATACGACAACTTCCCATACAGATGGCGCTGTTCCGAAGGATTATATCATCAACTTTGATCTGGCACTCTATCCGGACAAAGAAGGAACAATTTCTTCCGATAAAGTCCAAGATGGTGCATGGATTGAATTTATTTGCAATAAGTTTGGCAGCGGCGATGATTCCCGTATCAAAGTCGGTAACAAATTTGTTGGTAAGAACAAAGACCTGGTTTACTACGGCGAAGGCAATGACCTGCAGCCTTGGGCAGCAGGTGAGTTCCACAATGTAACAATCCAGATTGCAAATGGTGCTGCTACTGTATATATTGATAAGGCTGAAGTTTATACTTCTCCTGTAGGTATGGACAACTGGGGTGACCTGTGCATTTACTACTTTGATAACTGTAATGCAATTATCGACAACTATCGCATTTATGATGCAAAAACCTTTGAAGCAAAAGTTGATACCCTTAAGTTTGGTACCGGCGATGAATATGTAAAGACCCTGTCCGATGTAAAGGCAGAAAACTTCTGTGAAACAAACGGTCATATCCTTTCTTGGGCAAGAACAACGGATCCTAAGTGCTATGAAAAAGGCGTGAATACCTACACATGCTACAACTGTGACTTTACAGAAGCAAAAACGGAAGTTGCAACACTGGAGCACAAATTCCAGCACTATGATATCACTCGTGTAGATAAAGAAACTGGCTTGGTATATACACAATGTACAACCAGCGAAGGCTGCCCGGAAAGAAAGTTCATTGAGCTTCCCGACGCTGCTGATTATACCGGAAATATTAAGCTGTTCCATGACTTCCAGGATGAATTTGTTAGAGTAACCTCTGACAGTATCGGATTCGAAAAGATTGAAGACGGTGTTGCAAAATATATTGAAAGCGATCTAAACTACAACCAGATCGGTTTCGGCCGCGAGTACTCTTCTTCTGAATTGAATGCAGGTACCAAGGTTGGATTTGACTTCAGCGTAGACGGAACTTTCGATACAGATGCTTCCATGGGTCAGTATGGTCACAGCTTTGACTTCTACTTCGGTAAGAGCACAATTGGTGCTGCTACTATTAAGTACAACATGGATACCCAGAGATTCTATATCAATTCTACAAACAAGAACTTCGGAGAAAAAGAAACAGAAAAAACATATCCGCTGGTTCCTGGTGAAGTATACAACCTTGAAGTCGCTTTCAAAGTAGATGAGGAAGCTATGACTGCTGAATTGGCTGTATATTTGAATGGCGAAGAAATTCTTCGCATGGATGAGTTTGACGCATATGACTACATTACTTATGATAGTGCAATCAATTGCATCCTGCTGCATGTATACGGCGTGAAGATCAACATTGACAACTTTGTAATCGGCGATTATGACTTTGGTTGGAACAGAGCTTATGCAGGCGACGTGGATGGTGACTATGCAATCACTATGAACGATGCACTCCTCATGAGAAAGTATCTGGCAAAAATTATTGATATGGATGCTCTGTATGCTTCCAGAGCTGATGTAAACGGCGACGGTTATGTTGACGCAATTGACCAGCTCCGCATCAGAAAGGCACTTGCTGACTAAGTTGGCATATGAAAGCAATAAAAACCTCCGCCATCCGGCGGAGGTTTTTTGCAACAAAACAAATCTTCCTAAGGACTGCCAGAAAAGCGAATTTCTATATGAATTTATATGACGATTTTTTGGGACATACTGCAAAGCAACTGAAAAAAATCCTGAAACAATAAAACATTGCAGGTCCAAATAATGTTATTCAATAACAAACTGGCATAAATATAACAAAAATGGATTGATTGTATCATAAAAATTATTAAATATGCTTGGTTTTTATGCCTAAATATAAAAGAAATGTCTTGACATTAACACGGTGAGAAGATATAATTAAGATGTATTATAAACTTGGAGGTAAAGTCCAGATGAAAAAGCTTGTATCATTGCTGGTTGTCGCAGCAATGCTTGTGACCGGATTGCTTGCTGTAATTCCGGGAACTGCAGCTGATCTTCCTGAGTCAGATTTATATACCCATGTAACTGGTGAGATTAGCAGCGACAAAAGTACATTGACTGTAACGACCGAAATTGGGAATAACCCTGGTTTGTGGTGCTACAAATCCCGTTTGAGCTACAATGCAAGCGCATTAAAGCTTGTTTCTGTTGCAAACGGAAATGTGTGGTCAGACAACGAGTATATTCCTGCAAACATCAACAACAACCCTGTTACGTATTATGCACAGTATGCCGCAGCACTCAGCAACAATGCATCTAATGGTGTGATTGCTGTGTATACATTTGAAATTCTTGATGCAAATGCAAACTTCAATGTTAACCTTTCCATCAATCCGAGAGAAGTTTTTGGCGTTGATGCAACTGGAAACGGTGTATTCCATACTATGCAGATCATCAATGATTGCCCGCAAGAGCTTCCTTTCGATACCACTGCACTTGATGCTCTGGCTACCGACATTATGGAGCTTCCCGCTTACGATGGAATGAGCGATGAACAGATCGCAAAGATGTTGGCACTGTATAACAGTGTACATGCCCTTACTGGTAAATCAGAAACGTATTTCCAAAATACATATGCATCTGCTATTACCAAAATTGATGAGCTGTATGCTGCACATCAGTGGGCTGCAGTTGCAGTTGTGCTGGATGCACTGGGTGCAAGAGTAGAAGCACTGCCTGCATATGCTGAAATGACAGCAGAACAAGTTCAGGAAATGCTTGCTCTCCGTACTGAGATTGCTGCTATAACAGAAGAATCTCATAAAGCATATTTGCAGGAAAAATTTGCTGATGCTTTGGCTCGTATGGATGCATCCTATGCAGAATATGTGCGTGTGGAAGGCTTGAATGTAATCGGCGCAAGAATCAACGCACTGCCTGCATATGCTGAAATGACTGAGGCGCAGGTTCAGGAAATGCTTGCTCTCACAGCAGATCTCGCAAAATTGTCTGCTGATGATCTTAACTACATTAAGAATGCTTTTGCTGAAGGCTATGCAAGACTGGAAGCATCCAACGCTGCATATGCACATGCACAGGAGCTGAATGCAATCGGTGCAAGAATCAATGCTCTGCCTGCATATGCTGAAATGACAGCAGAACAGATTCAGGAAATGCTTGCTCTCGTAGCAGCTGTTGAGGCTATGTCCGCAGAAGACGTAGCATACATTACTGCAAACTTCAAAGACGGCTACGACAGAATGAGCGCTTCTTACGCAAGATACACCCGCGTTCAAGAGTTGGATGCTATAGCAGCACGCATTACTGCACTGCCGGATGATTTCTATGCTATGACAGAAGCAAATATTGCTGAAATGCTTGCATTGACTGACATCATTGATGCAATCGAAGCTGAGGAAGATCAGCAGTACATGATGGACAATCATGAAAACGCTCTCAACAAGCTTGCAACACTTTATGTTACTTATGAAATTGAGCAGAGTGTAAAAGAACTTGCTGCTCGTATTGAGGCTCTTCCGAATGCCGATGTAATTACAGAAGAGTATCTGGATGAAGTTACCGAACTGAGCGCAATAGTTACCATAGGTGGTTTGGCTGTTCGCTTCCAGCAGGAAATTCCGCAGGCATATGAAAACCTTGTAAATGCATACTTTAAGCTTGTATATGGCGGCATGGATGCAGTTAATATGGATAAGGTTGCCGCTGTTGTAGATGCTGTAAACGCGTTGACAGAAGGACAGGATCAGGAAGTTCTTGATCTGCTGTATTCCCTCACTTTGATGGAAGAGGAAGACGCTGCTACTGCTGATTATATTGCATTGGCTCGTCCGGAAACTTTCGCAACATTGGTTGAAAAATATGTTGACATTCTCAGCAGAGAAGAAGTTGATATAGAAGCACTTGCTGCTTTGGCAGACAAGATTCTCGAACTTCCTGCATATGAGGATATGACAGCAGAAGATAAAGCAGCATTCGAGGAAATCATCACTGCTGTTGCAGGCATGTCTCCTGTGGAAATGTTCCAGTTTAAGACACTGCTTGCAGATGCATATGAAGCTTACCTTGCTTTGTATGAAGCATATGAAGCGGATAAGGGCAATGGCGAGGATAAGCCTCCTGTAACTGAGCCTGATGATACAACCGCAGCACCTGGTGCAGATACAACAACCGTACCTGCTCAGAACGGTGGCGATAAGAAACCCGTTCAGACTGGCGATAACATGACTTACATTATAATCGCAGCAGCAGTTGCAGCTGTAGCATGCGCAGCAGTTGTAGTTGTTCGCAAGAAGAAAGAGACTGTATAAGAATAACATTGAACCGCAGATTTTAAATCTGCGGTTCTTTTTTTACGTTAAAAGAAAAATTTCCTGCTTCTGTTCATAAATTGCTGTTGCAATGCATGGTTTCATCCTGTATAATAAAAATAATATAGAAGAATACGGAAAAGAAGGGAAAATAAAAAATGGTTCAGTCTGTTATTGAAAAACTTCAAAAGTTGGATCCCGAAATCGGAAATGCTGTTGCAGCAGAGCTGCAGCGTGAGAAAAGAGGTCTGGAATTGATCGCCAGCGAAAATATGATTTCCGAAGCAGTGATGCTTGCTATGGCAACCCCCCCGGCAAATAAATATGCAGAAGGTTATCCCGGTCGCAGATATTACGGTGGATGTGAGTGCGTGGATGTCATTGAAACAATCGCTATCGAACGCGCGTGCAAATTATTTGGTGCAAAATTTGCCAATGTGCAGCCCCATTCCGGCGCACAGGCAAATACTGCAGTATATTTAGCGCTTCTCTCCCATGGTGATACGGTAATGGGTATGAATCTTGCACACGGCGGTCATTTGACACATGGAAGCCCGGTAAACTTTTCCGGTCTTAACTATAACTTTGTTCCCTACGGTGTTGACGAAACCGGATTTATTGACTACGATGTTATGGAGCAGACTGCAAAGGAATGCAATCCTAAGCTGATTATTGCAGGTGCGTCTGCTTATGCAAGAACCATTGATTTTGAGCGGATTTCCAAAATTGCTAAAAGCGTCGGCGCTCTCTTTATGGTAGATATGGCGCATATCGCAGGTTTGGTTGCAGCAGGGCTGCATCCGTCTCCGATTCCTTATGCAGATGTTGTAACAACCACAACACATAAAACATTGCGCGGTCCCCGCGGCGGTCTGATTCTCTGCAACGATGAGAATATTGCAAAAGCAATCAATAAGGCAGTGTTCCCAGGAATGCAGGGCGGTCCTCTGGAACATATCATTGCATCAAAAGCTGTTTGTTTTGGCGAAGCGCTGCAGCCTTCCTTTAAAGAGTATCAGGCAAGAATTGTTGAAAATGCGAAGGCGCTTGCAGAAGGACTTCTTGCAGAAGGCTTTGACTTGGTTTCCGGCGGAACGGATAACCATTTGATGCTGGTAGACCTGCGTCCAATGCATATTACCGGTAAGGAAATGGAACAGAGATTGGATCAGGTGTATATCACGGTAAATAAAAACGCAATCCCCAATGATCCTGAAAAGCCGTTTGTTACCAGCGGAATCCGTGTGGGAACTCCCGCTGTCACAACCCGTGGTTTGGGTGTCTCAGAAATGAAAACCCTTGCACATCTCATGGCGTTGGCAGCAACCGATTTCGATGGCAAAGCTGACTACATCCGCGGTGCGGTTACAGAAATTTGCAACCAGTATCCGATTTATGAATAAGGCGACGTATCGCAGATTCATATTTCAAACGAAAGAAGGGCTTGATATACGATGAAAAAAACAGGTATCTTGCTGGTATCTTTGCTGCTGCTCGCCGGTATGCTGCTTGGCGGATGCGGTAAAAAGCAAAATCCGGATGTTCCGTCGGGAATGCAGCTTGCATCATCTGACGAAGCGGACTATTTGTTTTATGTTCCCGAGGGATGGCGGGTGGATAAATCCTCTCTCTATACCAGCGCATATTTTTCCTCCGGTGATGCCACCAGCGTATCAGCCACTGCTTTTGGTATGAATCTGGACGATTCCACTGTATCCGATTGGTGGGAAGGTTATACGGAACAGTTTAAAAGCATCTATGATTCTATGGAGGTTACTGCCAAAGAAGACACAAAGCTTGGCGGTGCAGATGCTGTCAAGTATACATTCAATGCAGTACTGAATGAGAAGGAATACCAGTATATCATTGTTGCCGCATTGCGGAAAAACTATATATACTATGTAACCTATACCTCCACGCCGGATTATTACGAGGAACATTTATCGGATCTGGATCTGGTTCTGGGAAATTTCTCTTTTAAATAAGGCATAAAATACATGGAAAAAATGATTTATCTGGATAACAGCGCAACAACAAAACCGTCGGAGGCTTCCTTGCAGAAAATGCAGGAAGCCTTGCGTATATGTTATGGAAATCCCGGTTCAGTCCATCAGGCAGGCATGGACGCACACAAACTGCTGGAGGAAGCACGGCGGCAGATTGCAGTATCCTTGGGACTGCGTCGTGCAGCAGACGGGCAGATTCTGTTTTGCTCCTGCGGAACAGAAGCAAATAATCAGGCAATCTTTGGAACGGTGTATGCGAAAAACAGACCGGAGAAAAACGGCAGCAGGGGAAAATTTTTAATTACAGAAGGGGAACACCCTTCTGTAGAGAACGCTGCGGCAAGGTTGGAAGCAGATGGGTTTACTATTCACCGCATTCCAACCCGGGGCGGTGCTTTGGATTTGGATGATTTGGAACAGGCGGCGGATGACAGCGTGATCCTTGCCGCTATGATGCTTGTGAATAACGAAACAGGCGCGCTGTATCCGATCCGTGCAGCGGCGGATATCATCCGCGGGAAAAGTCCCGGTGCGCATATACACTGCGACGCTGTGCAGGGCTATATGCGCGTGCCTTTTACCCCGGCTTTCCTTGGTGTGGACACTTTGTCTGTCAGCGCGCATAAAATATATGCGCCCAAAGGAGTTGCTGCTTTATACGTTTCTCAGGATACGATCCGCAGAAAACGGATTATTCCTTTGCTGTATGGCGGCGGACAGGAGGATGGATTGCGCAGTGGTACAGAAAATGTTCCGGCGATTGCAGCGTTTGGCGCTGCTGCTCAGGAAGGAATGCTGGAAGTAGATATACGTGCAAAAAAGGTCAGCAGTCTCCATCAGTTCTTGATTGGAAAACTGTCTGGACTGGTGCAGATCAACATGCCGAAGTGTGGCGTAGAAGCGATTGTAAACATTACTTTGCCGAATATCAAAAGTGAAGTGATGCTTCGTGCCCTGTCTGCAAAAGGAATTTGTGTCAGCGCAGGAAGCGCTTGTTCCGCACGGGCAAAAAAGGTCAGTCGTCCTCTCTTGGCATTTGGACTCAGCGAGCGCGAGGCAGATTGCTCTCTGCGTATCAGTTTGTCTTATCAAAATACAGAAGAAGAGCTTGCCGTGTTCTGTGATGCTCTGGAGCAGGAGCTGCACCGGCTGGTGCGGATGCGGTAAAGGCAAAATTTCAATTTCAAGGAGAAGACAATGCGCAACGAAAACGGATTTGATCTATGGGCGCAGGATTATGACAAAAGCGTTGGTTTGTCAGACGATGCGAACAGCTATCCTTTTGCCGGATATAAAAAGGTACTGGGTGAGATTTTTAACCGGGTTTTGGATGGCACAGGCAGAAATGTGCTGGATCTTGGATTTGGAACTGGCACATTGACAGCAAAGCTGTATGAAAACGGCTGTAAAGTCTGGGGACAGGATTTTTCAAACCGCATGATAGAGATTGCACAGGAAAAAATGCCGGATGCCCGCTTGTATCAAGGCGATTTCTCAAAGGGACTTGTGGAAGAACTACAGGAACGGGAATATGACTGCATTGTTGCAACTTATACCCTGCACCATTTGATGGATGATGAAAAAGTCGGATTTCTGAATACGCTTTTGTCCCGGCTTCGCCCCGGCGGCAGAATTTATATTGGTGATGTAGCATTTGAAACGAGAAGTGACCTGGAAGCGTGCAGAGTGAAAAGCGGGGATACTTGGGACGATAAGGAAGCATATTTTGTTTATGAGGAAATAAAGCGGCATTTTACCAATATTACATTTACCAAGCTTTCCGATTGTGCCGGCGTTTTTGAACTTTGGGCGTAGAATTGGATAAAAAGGCATACAGAAAATTAAAAAAGGCTCCCTTGTGTAAAGGGAGCTCCCGCGATAGCGGGTGGGGGATTGTCTATACGATCATTTTGCAGATTCAATCAATCGGCAGTATGTGCAGACAATCCCTCCGAGTTTTGCTGCGCAAAACCCACCTCCCTTTACACAAGGGAGGCTTTACAAGGAGATGAAGTGCAGCGTCACCTCCCTTTGCGGGGGAGGCTTATGAAGTTGAACGAAATTTGCGGCGATTACCTCCTTGGACGGAGAGAGGCATAGGAAACAAAAAGGCTCCCTTGGGGAGCCTTTTTATTTATGCAATTTTTAAACAGACATAGGGAAATCAATTTCCTGAACATATTCAGGAAAAATACGATCATTTAAATTAAACGCCAAAGGAATGATATCATATTTTCCAACGGCAACCATAGCTACAGCACAGTTTTGCGTAACATTGGGTCCCAGACCAGCCCTCCCGCCGGTCAGAGAGGAAAACAACGCATTCATAATCCCACCGTGGGTTACTGCAACAATTACTTTGTCTGCTTTCTCCTGACACATCTGAGAAAGGGTACGTTTCATCCGCCGCGCTGCGTTTGGAATGCTTTCCACATCCTTGGGATAATCTGCCGGTGTGGGATACAGAGCTTTTTTCTTAGCAGGGGTTAACCCAGACAGTGAACCGTAATCCCGTTCTATCAGTCCTTTTTCAACAGAAGGTTTTCCAAGACCTAACCCGTCAGCTATGTATGTTGCTGTATCGTATGCCCGCATCAGAGGTGAGGCATATACATTTTGCAGGGGTACTTTATTATCAGCCAACGCCTTTCCCAAAAATGCGGCGCAATGCATTGCCTGGCTGCGTCCTTCTTCATTCAGTGGAATGTTTTCCCGTCCCTGCAGCCGCATTTGCATATTCCAGGCGGTCAGCCCGTGCCGTATTAAAAATACAGGCTTGCGGTCTTCATGCAGCAATGCAGTGACTTGTGCAGGTGTGCAAAAAAGCAAAGGAGTGCTTGGGGTGGAAGCAAAATTGATATGTGTGCGTTTGCGGTCATTTTTGTCCATGCAGCTCGCTCCTTCTATATAATATATTGCCAACTAAAGCCAACATTATTATAACAAAAATACCATATACTTGTCAATACTGGGATGACAAGTCCGATTTTATGACGCATATACAGGAAAAACTATTGAAAAAAAACAGTCTGTATATTATAATAAAAGTATAGTTTGTCTTTGTAGTTTGTCCTCCTGAATCTGTTTTAGTGAATAGAATTGTGTCCTTTCTGTGGGGCGCATATATAGGAAGGGAATGGAGATTATTATGAAAAAATGGATTTGCGGTATGCTCATTGCATCTATGCTGCTTTCTGCCTTCATTGTAGCCGTGCCGGTTGGCGCGGCATCCTTTCTGCGTGGGGATGTAAACGGAGACGGAGAAGTGGACGCACTGGATGCATTTGAATTGGTACGATATATTGCAGATGTCACAGATTGGATCCAGTTTGACTTGGCAGATGTAGACGGAGACGGGGACGTAACTGCCTTTGACAGTTTTGAACTCAGGCGGCATCTTGCTGATATTATTGATTTATCCCAGACTTATCCGGTTCCTGATACAAATGTTGATCGCATCACCATTGCAGGGAACAATATCGGAATGTATACCATTGTGGTGACGGATCCGGAAAATGCAAATGTGAGGTTTGCGGCTTCTGAATTGCAGAAATATGTAAAAGAAGCCTGCGGCAGAACCCTTGTCATTGCAGAGAGGGATTGCAATGCTCCCTATCAGATCGTATTGTGCGCGGATGACGGGTCCCGCCGTCTTGGCGATGACGGATTTTCTATAGCTGTTTCCGGCGGAACGCTCACCATTATAGGCGGCGCTGCCAGAGGCGTTATGTATGGCGTGTATGAACTGCTGGAGGAATATTTCGGCTATCGCTTTTTAGGATATAACGATAAAGTGCTGTATACTGCCGATACGATAAATCTGCCGAACGGACTGCGGGATGAGCAGGTTCCGACAGTCAGATATCGCTGCGTTACCATTGATTCTTTTGCCAACGATTATACATATTCTTCTGCAATCAAACGCAAGCTTAGCGGCTGTTCTGGACAGCCAAGCATGCTGCAGCCTGAATATGGATACGGTATAGAACGGCTGTTTTTGAATGCCCATTCTATGGATTATTTTGTGCCGGATGCGGCGGTCCCCTGTTTGTCTTTGGAGAGTACTTATGAAACCTGCCTTGCCAATATGAAGGCGCTTCTGGATCAGCGGATTGCTGCAGGCGGCATTGTTGGCAAAAGTATTACAGAAATATCCTGCTCCTATTCAGCGGAAGGGAAATTCTGTGCGTGCGCAGAGTGCAGTGCAACCTATCAGGCGGAAGGCAGTCAGGCAGGTGTACTGGTGCCCTTTGTAAATCGGATTGACAAGACGCTGCGTGAGGAATATCCGGGCATTCGCGTGATTACCAATGCATACGGCGATGTGCGTATTCCGCCTAAAAATGTAGTGCTGAACGATGAGGTGGCACTGCTGTATTGCTGGAATGGCTGTGCCAATCATCTCATAGGCAGCGGCGAATGTAGGGAAGGCGGCAACAGCCTGGGATACTCCAACACCAAAGAGGAAGCATACTACCTGGGATGGACGGAGCATTGCTCTCAGATTTATGTGTGGTATTATCCTACCAACATATACTATCTGCTGTGCCCTCAGCCCAATCTTGTAAATCTGTATAACGATTTTATCTGGTTCATGGAGCACAAAGCCACAGGCTTTTATGTAGTAGGTACTACCGGAAGCTCATTTGAAGATCTGGATGCGTATCTGATTTCCAGACTGATCTGGGATGCCGGTATGACGGAAGAAGAATATATCCTTCGGATGGAGGAATATCTGCGGGCATATTACGGACCGGGATGGTCGTATATATATACGTATATACAAATGCTCATAGAGGCGGGGGATGAAATGGGCTGCGTGCTCAACGATTTTGAACATCCCTTTGATATTTATTCCAAAGCATATTTTGCCAATCATTTTGATGAAATGCAGTCTCTGTTTGCACAGGCGTCTGCCGCATGCGAGACGGAGCAGGAGCGGGAAAATATCCGCCGCCTGTCTGTGCATATGCTGTTCCTTGGGTACAGCGCAACCTATGAAAGCCGATATGTGCAAGGCACAGATGAACAGCGTGCCGCATATGCCGATGGATATCGGGCGTGGTATGATATGGTGCAGGAAAAGGAAATTCGAACCACCTATAATACCACAGGCATCGAGAACGCTTTTTCACTTGCTGTCAGTCCTATGCAGCTTGTATATGGGATAGACGGACAACGATAAAGAATACAATTATAAAGCAGAAAGGGTTATACAATGAAATTCGGAACACTGTATGCTTACTGGGTAAGCAACTGGGGCGCAGATTACTGCGAAATGGCAAGAAAGGCAAAGAAAGCCGGCTTTGACGTTATCGAAATCGGCGCCGGAGATTTACTTAAAATGAGCGATGCACAGCTTGCAGAGCTGCGCACTGTTGCAAAGGAGCTGGGACTGGAGATTTCTGCAAACCTTGGACCTCCTAAAGATAAGGATGTATCTTCCGCAGATCCGGACATCCGCCGTGCGGGTGTTCAGTTCCTCATAGATATTATGCATCAGATGGTAAAAATCGACTGCAATACGCTGATCGGCGCGCTGTACAACTGCTGGCCTTATGATTTTAAGGATCTGGACAAGGACGCGCTGTGGGAACGTGCTGTAAAAGGTATGCAGGAAGTGGGAGACGAGGCGGATCGCCTTGGTATTACCATTTGTCTGGAAATTCTGAACCGGTTTGAAACCATCCTGCTTACAGACTGTGAAGAGGGCGTTCGTTTCTGTAAGGATGTAAACCGTGATTCTGTAAAACTGCTGCTGGATACCTTCCACATGAATATTGAGGAAGATGACCTCCCTGCTGCAATCCGCCGTGCGGGAGATCTGCTTGCCCATGTACATGTAGGCGAAGGCAACCGGAAACTCCCCGGTATGGGACATCTGCCCTGGGCTGAAATCGGTCAGGCGCTGCGGGATATCGGATACGATGGAATGGTTGTTATGGAGCCGTTCATGAAAGCCGGCGGCACTGTGGGCAGCGACATCAAAGTATGGCGTGATTTGTCCGGCGGTGCGGATGAAGCCGGTATGGATAAAATGATTGCAGATTCTCTTGTATTCCTGAAAAAACAGTTTGTCGGCGCATAAAGAAGGAAAGGAAATATACCAATGGCAGAAATTATGACTATGGGGGAAATCATCGTTGAAATCATGCGTGACGGTGTGGATAAACCCCTGGACAAAGCGGATGTGTTCCGCGGTCCCTATCCTTCCGGCGCTCCGGCAATCTTTATTGATACGGTAGCCCGTTTGGGACATAAAGCAGCAATCGTAGGCGGCGTTGGCGATGACGACTTTGGAAAGTGCCTGCTGGATCGGCTGGAGGGAGACGGCGTGGACTGCTCCAGCGTGATCAAAAATGATAGAATTTCCACCGGCTGTGCTTTTGTTACATATTTTTCCGACGGAGAGCGAAAGTTTATTTTCCATATTGGAAACACTCCCGCTGTACTGGCGCCTGCGCCGGATGCAGAGAAGCTGGAAGGATTGAAATTCTTCCATATCATGGGCTGCTCCCTCATGGCAGATATGGCTTTTGGTCAGCGGATTGTAGATACGATGCAGGCAGCGGCAAAGGCTGGCGCAAAGGTGTCTTTTGACCCGAATATCCGTCCGGAGTTGATGAAGGATCCAAAAGCGAAGGATCTCATCACAGCAGTGCTGGAGCAGACCAACGTATTCATGCCCGGCAAAAGCGAATTGCGCATGCTGTCTGGCTGCGATGATATTGAAGAGGCTGTACAGGCTTTGTTCCGGGACAGACCTGCCCTGGAGATTATCGCACTGAAAAACGGTAAAAAGGGCTGTGTCATTTATACGAGAGATACCCGGTTCGCCTTTGGCGTGTATAAGGTTCCCGTATTGGATGCAACGGGTGCAGGCGACAGCTTTGACGGCGCGTTCCTGTGCGCTCTTGCAGAAGGAAAATCCATAGAAGATGCAGCGAAAATGGCAACTGCAGCCGCTTCCCTGAATACGGCGGCATTCGGTCCTATGGAAGGGAAAATTTCCCGGGAAAACGTAGAAAAAATGATTGCGGACAATATTTTGGAATAAGCCCTGCCGCGGGACGAAGAAAGGATACAGACGTAATGTATACAACAAGTAAAGAGATGATCAAAAAAGCCCGTGCAGGCGGATATGCAGTTCCTGCGTTCAATGCGGAAAATCTGGAAATGGTGCAGGCAATTGTTGCAGCAGCAAGCGAGCTGCGCTCTCCTGTTATGATTCAGACCACACCGACTACAGTAAAATATCTCACACTGCGTCAGGCAGTGGCGATGGTGCGTGCAGAGGGCGAAGCAGCAGACGTGCCGGTAGCGCTTCATCTGGATCACTGTGAAAGCTATGACGGTGTGCGCGATGCAGTGCAGGCTGGATATACCTCTGTCATGATTGACGGTTCCAAATTGCCGTATGAAGAAAATATCGAAGTGACTCGTAAGGTTGTGGAAATGGCTGCTGCCAGAGGGGTTACTGTTGAGGCAGAACTTGGCACTGTGGGCGGAAAGGAAGACGGTCACAGCGCACAGATCGCCTATACGGATCCGGAGGAAGCATTGGATTTCTTTACCCGCACCGGCGTGGATATTTTTGCTGTGGCAATTGGTACAGCTCATGGTTTCTATAAGGGAGAACCGAAGCTGAATTTTGATCTTTTGGCGACACTGCGTGAAAAGATCGACGCACCGCTGGTGCTTCATGGCGGTTCCGGCATTCCGGATGAGATGATCCGCCGTACCATTGAGCTTGGTATCAACAAAGTAAACTTTGCAACAGAGTTGCGCGCTGCCGCTACCGCAGCAGTACGCAAGGCGTTGGAAAACGATTCTATAATCGACCCGAAAAAGTTTATGGGTCCGGCGAGAGAAGCAGTTATCGAGCTTTGCCGGCATAAAATCAAATTGTGCGGTTCTGATGGAAAAGCGGACTGATAGGGTGTAAAATTCTCCCCAATAAAGTGTAAATTTTAAAGGCTTTCCCCTTCAAAGTCTCCAGAGTAAATGAATGGGGTGTCATAAAAGGATCCCCTTGTGCCGGAGTTTGTAAAACGAACCCCAGGAGATCCTGCGGCGCAAACAAAAAAGAATCAAGGCCCCCATGTGAGGATCCACTACGTGGTCCCCATAGGGGGCTGTCAGCCAAGCGCAGCGGCGCTGACTGGGGATTGTTTGTGTTTATTGTCGATTTAATATTCCTACAAAATGATAGAATAAATAATCCCTTACCCGCTTCGCGGGGGCTCCCTGGGATCCGCTGCGCGGCTCCAGCACAAGGGAGCCTTTTTGTTTATGTCCCGAAAAATTTTTTTGCCCCCTTGTGACAAATTTCCTCCAATTCCTACATATAGAGTGAAGAGATCAATACTATGAAGAAAGGATAAGACTATGAATGACAGTGGCATTAGAGATCTGTTTTGGACGCGCAGCGAACAGGCAATTCCGGCTTTGGCGGCAAAATACGGCAGACTGATTTATCAAATCGCTATGAATATACTGTCTGTCTCTCAGGATGCGGAAGAGTGTGAAAACGATACGTATCTGACTGTGTGGAACACAGTTCCACCTGCAACTCCTGTTTCCATGCAGGCGTATTCAGCCAAAATTGTCCGCTATATCGCCTGTGATAAGCTGGATTATAATATGGCAGAAAAGCGCGGCGGCGGAGCAGAGATGTCTATTACGGAACTGGAAGAATGTATTCCCGCATCGGATGTATCCTTGGATGATACAGAACTATCTGAAGCAATTGATGCATTTCTTGCGGGGCTGGACGCACAAAATAAGGCTTTATTTGTAGGAAAGTATTTTATGTCGGCATCGGTGAAGGAATTGGCACATATGTCCGGGCTTACTGTTACGTGTGTAACAACCCGGCTTTCCCGCCTGCGGGAAAAACTCCGGCAGGTGCTGCATGAAAGGGGGATAAACAAATGAAGGGAAGGGATTTGTATAAGGCAATCGGATCTGTATCGGAACAGCATGTAGAAGATACGTTCGCGTATTTTCGTACGCGGAAAAAAATGAGATTTATTAAAATCGGTTCGGTTGCTGCTGCGCTTTGCTTTGTGGTTACAGGCACGGTTCTGGTGGCGCTGCATAAAAACACTGTGTGCATAGAACCGGGGGGGCTGTCTGTATTGGTAGATGAAAATGGATTTTTAATCCGGGACGGAGAACTTTTAAAATACACCGGTGCAGAAACGGATGTGGTAATTCCTGAAACAGTAGACACTATTGCAGATAATGCTTTTGCGGATACCAAGGATCTTAGCACCGTTACACTGACTGCCAATGTAAAGCATGTAGGGTATGATGCGTTTAACGGCGAAAAAGGGTTCCGGCTGCTTTTATCAGCAGACAACCGTTACTTTACCGATACGGGAGACAGCATCATTTCCACAGACGGTACCAATTTGCTTCAGTATATTGGCGGTGAGCGGGAAAGCTATATCATTCCGTATGGAGTAAAACAAATCAGCGCATTTGCCTTTTACGAAGCCAAAATTGATGAAATAACCTTCCCGAGGGGATTGGAGTATATCGGAAAAGGTGCGTTTGCCGGATGCAGTATGCAGGCGATTCATCTGCCGGATTCTGTGGAATATGTGGGTGTGCAGGCATTTTCCCAGTGTATTTATGCAGTGGATGGGACTGTGCCCCAGACGGCTGAGATCGGTGAGGATGCGTTCTTCCGTGTGCCGTTTTACACGTCCATGCTTGCAGGGCATCCGTGTCCAGGCGAGGATATTCAGCGGGGTACAATAAAACCCAGTGAAGCCTTTGTAAAAAGCGCACATTTGCAGGAGATCAACGATGCGGTTCTGGAGTTTATCCAAACTGGATATATGCGCAATTATGATGTGGATCGGTCTGAAGCAGGGATCCGTTTCCCTGATTTTAAACAAAAGATAGATTTTAAAAGCGCAGCGTTTGTTGACGGAGCATGGGGAGATCTGATCGAATGCAGAGCGAAAATTTATGTAACAGATCAACAGTATGTGAGCATTGGTTTGGCTTGTGAAAATCCATATGATTGCAGCAGTTGGAGTGATGCAGAATGGAAAATCTGCCGCGCAGAATTTTATCCAGACACATATGAGGTTCAAAAAGATGATATAGCGCTTGTATTTTTCCGTGATTCTAAAACTCTCAACTATGTATTGCAGGAAATACGGTATAATGGCAGTAAATACAATACAGAGATTGACCGGGCTGCATATTCTCCGGAAATATGCAAACGCGGTCTCCAAAAGGTGACTGACGGGCTATATGTTCTGGCGTGGGATACATATGAAAACACGTTCAATTGGAAACGCAGCTATGAATCAAATTCTCATACACTGACAGTAATAGATTTACGCAGCGGAGAATTGAAGCTTACCCACTATTTGGATGAGATTGAAGGATATTCGTTCAAAATATTCCCCATGGAAGGAATGCAGGTTGACGGACAGTATAGGCTTATGCTGACAGACTACAATTATTTATTCATTGATTGGATAAAATATCTGGCAGGAGAAGGCGGCGTCACATTATATGAGTTTGAGACGATTACAATTGACGATGTTGCGGATATGGGCAAGCTGCAAGTCAGGGGATCAAGAGAATATATGAGTTATGAGCGCGAAATCAATATGCTGTGCGCTTTTATAACAAAGAATACAACTGCCCTGGAGGAATATTCCGATGTTCCGGCAGGAACTTATGATTTATACAAAACGCTGGAATTTGGAGAATATACGATCACGCAGATTCTCTCTGGATCGGATTTATATTATCAAGGAAATATCAATGTATTTCTTGATGTAGAGATAGTGAAAAGCGATATTCCTGAAATCCCTGTAGGGAAACATTGTTTTGTTGTAGGATCCGGACCGGGCGGAGATTATGTTATGGACAAAGATAGAAATACGCATTTTATTTCTGTACATGCTGATTTAAAGGATTTGTATATATTTGTGTCTTTGCTTGGAAGTAGAATGATTCCCGATGTGAACGCATTAACAGAAGAAACGCTGCGTCCTTATAGGGAAGCTGCAATTGTATACATCATTGACCATAAATCAACGGATATGAGTATAAAAATTGAGGATGTGATCGCCTATGCTAGGGAGTTATTTGACCTAACTGTGACGGAAAAGGATATCAGAAGTATCAATATGTTTTCATATTATATGGAAGGAGATCGCATTTACGCGGGCGGACACGGCGGAAATGTAGTCGGAATGGATATTATTGAGCAGATAGAATGGGGTGATACCGTTACTGTCACAGTCCGGTTTTATGCGGAAGGATCTTATACTATCCCTGCAAAGGATATAAAATATACCCTGACAAGAACGCCGGACGGGTTGGCATTCCTTACTCCGTCTGAAGTGATTCAGGATTATGGCAGACCAATTTGGAGCTACGCAGTGTGAAGGGATGAAATATAAACTATAAAATTCCCCTTGTGCCGGAGCTTGTTAAACGCCCCCACAGGGGATCCTGTGCCACAAGCAAAAGAGAATCAAGGCCTCCATGTGAGGATCCACTACGTGGCTCCATAGGGGGCTGTCAGCCAAGCGCAGCGGTGCTGACTGGGGGATTGTTTGTGTTTGGGAATTTTTTTAATGTCATGTACCCAATTAAAAACACCGCCCTGTAATAGGGCGGTGTTTTTTCTATCCTCCAAAAGAGGATGCGCCGAATACGGCTGCAATATATTTTGCAATGTCCGTGTTTTCTACAAGCGTGCTGTGGAATATTTCCGTTCCCCAGCCCATGGCACACACCGGAACAGGTACGCCGGTATGTTCTCCGTCAGACGTCCATGTGTAACTGCCATCCTCTAAAACAGTCAGCCCTCCGGTTTCATGGTCGGCGGTGACAATTACGGCAACATCAGGATGACATGCGGCTGTAAGCGCCGCATAAGCCACGCATTCATTGAGCCGGTACACTGTGCGTACCGTTTCATTGTAGTCCAATCTGGTGGCGTATTTGTCGATCATAGCTTCTTCTGCCATCAGGAAAAAACCACTGTTGTTGACGGATGCCGCATGAATCGCTTTTTCAAACTGTTCCGGCAGTGTGTCGTCGTCATAATTACACCAGAGAAAATCGCATGCAAGTTCACTTTCTGCCAGCGCTTCCTGCTGCTGCTGAATTACGCTGTAATCGAACCGGTAATTGTGATGTGTTAAAAATCCGTTGGGCGTAGCTCCGGTAATCCGGTCGGATGAGAGGATTGCGGTGGTTCGCCCGGAAAGAGAGGCAAGCTCACGCACATTTTGAACGGAGCGCAGAGAATCGGCGTTACCGCCTAAAAATGTGTCCGGACGCATGCCAAGGACACCGTTGCGGGTTTTCCATCCGGTAGCGAGAGCAGTTGCGGACGCAGCAGAGTCTGTTACCCCGCCAAGCTGATTTGCTGTAGCGGCAGAACCGATTGCAGGAAACTGCTTCGCCCAGAATGTGTCAATTGTTTCTGCCTGGAGCGGTGTGCTTCCGGTTTCCGGTTCCTGTACATATGCTTTTGAATCACATGCCATGCGAATGTGGTTTTCCCCCATTCCGTCGCCGATGATCAGAATTACGCTGGAAGCGGGCTGCGGCTGGTATTCCCGGATGAGCTTGTCTCCGGGGACAGTGATTGCAGCATGAGCGTTCCAGGCGTCACTGCTGCTCAGCAGTGTATGCGTCAGATACCCCACGCCGCCGCCTACCATAAAGTCTTTTCCAAGGAGAACAATTTTAGATTTTTCCGTATAAATCATATAGGAAAGGGGATCGAACTGAAGTTCACATGCACTTTCCTTTCGGTTGGTGTCTCCGATTAGAATTTCAAATTCTGTTTCAGCTTTGTCGTCTGTGACAATGGGAATGTGAGCATCACAGTTCATTTCTAAAAAGTCTTTTAATTGGCCGGCAGCCCAAAGGGCAAAAGTTTTATCCTCTTTCGGAATCACGATCTGATACTGATCCAATTCGATTCCGTTCAGTGTGACAGAAGCATATCGGGTGCCGGGCTTGCTGATGCCTGCAAGATATTGAAGCAGGACATCTGCATCGGTTTGAGTGATTGCCCCGTCAAAGCTTACATCCGCATTTTCTTTGGAAATGGGGGTGAATCTGCCGGACAAATACCGATGCAGCGTATATGCATCGCAAACGTCCACCACACCGTCTCCATTTACATCGCCAATCAGATAATCCGAATGCAGGGCGCATCCTGTCCACAGAAAGAGTATGGAAAATAGAATTGCTGCAAGCAGCAGCGGTATGCGTTTTTTTGTCATCATGCAATAGGAATAGGCGGCAAATTAAAACCGCATGCGTTTTTTCCCTTTCTTCTGGCGCAGAATTGCTGTGCCAAAAATATAAATCAGTGTAAAAATGACTGCGGCTATCAATGTAATGATGAAAAAGCGGCTTTTGGTAAATTGCTCGATTTTGTACAGCCCGTACAGCAGATCGTTTCTGGTTACATCTGTTGTGGCAACAAGCTGGGATGTTCCCAGTATATTTCCCTGATAAATTGCAGTGACACTGCCTACAACTTGTCCTTCATGTACCGGCGCCTGCAATTCCTTGCTGTTTGTACTGTAGCTGATTTCAATTTCTTCTTCCACATTCACATCAGCGGGGAGATATACCCGCAGGGTGTCGGTGGAAACCAGCGTTACATAGTCTACCGCTGTAGATAGTGTTACGGGAATTTCACAAACGATTTGTTCGGGGGACAGGACCTGTGTATATGTGAAAGAATCAAATGCCCATTTCAGCAGATTGGTTATATTGATGTAAGAATAAACCTGTCCGTTTATGGTGTCGGCGCCCATTACCACTGCGATATATGTGAGTTCCCCGTCGGTAGCAGCAGTTACGACGCAGTGTCCGCCTTGGGGGGTGGAACCTGCGTTCATGCCCCGTGCCTGATCGTTATAGTAATTTTTATCGTAATAAACGGAAAGCAAACAGTTTCGGTTGTGCAGTGTGCGTGCGGCGGAAGTATTGGTTGCAGGCATGGAATATCGTACAGAGGAGGTGGCTTCCATAAATAAGTCGAGCCCGTAGGCATATTTTGCAATCTGCGCCGTATCCTCGGCGGTGGTATACATGTTTTCATCGTGCATGCCGGTGGGGTTGGTGTAATGGGTATGATGGGCGCCAAGCTCCTTGGCTTTTGTGTTCATCAGCGTTACAAATTCTTCTGTGGATCCGGAAACGGTGTGCGCCAGCACATAAGCAGCATCGTTTGCACCATTGACGAGCAGAGCACGGATCATACTGTCTATTGTAACGATTTCGCCGGCAGCAAGCCCGATATTGTTGCCGGATACTGCCGACAGCATACTTGACGTTACGGTGATGTTTTCGTCCAAGCGATCAGAAAGATTTTCTATGGCAAGGATACCCGTCATAATTTTTACGGTAGAGGTTGGATAGACCTGTTCTTCTGCATTTTGGGCGAAAACAGCTTTGTTGTTTTCCAAATTATATAGATAGATGCCTTTTGCATTGGAAACAGTGGGATCCTCTAACGCTGCAGAGGGAACGGACAGTCCAATGCTTCCCATCGTTAGCAGAATCACTGAAATAAGGACTAATGCAATTTTATTCTTCTTTTTCACGCGATTCTATCCCCTTTCTTAACATACAAGACAGGTTGGCAGTCAACCGCCGTAAGTTGCTTCAAAATAAGCGATTGTTTTTTGTATATCCTGCTGCACCTGATTTTTCAGCTGCTGCACATTTTCAAATCGGATTTCATCCCGCAGCCGGTGATAGAATTCCACTTGGATTTCCTTTCCGTATAAAAGCCCGTTGTAGTCAATAATATGTGTCTCACAGTTTACCGGAACATTTCCGTCTGTGACTGTTGGACGGACACCGATGTTGGCAACGCCGAGGAAGATATCACCGCCTACGTTGCAGGTGCAGGCATAGATTCCGCCCCGCGGAATGATATGCCCTTTTGGAAAGCTTTGATTGATGGTGGGAATTCCAATGGTTCTGCCAAACTGCTTACCCCGTACCACGGGGAAGCAGATAGAGAAGGGATGCCCCAGCAGTTCGGAGGCAGATTCCATATTTCCGTCTAATATACAGCCGCGGATCGCGCTGGACGAAACGATTCTGTTCTGACACAAAACCGGATTTTCCACAATAACCGGAATATTCACTCCGGCAAGATATTTGCGCAGTGCGTCTGCGTCCCCTGTGCCGCCTTTGCCAAACCGGAAATTGAACCCGCAGACAACGCTTCCTGCACGGATTTGATCGGGCAGATACTGCATTGCAAATACAGCGGGCGTCATAGAGCGAATGGTTTCGAAATCTTCCAGAATGGCGTAATCCAAACCGCAGGCTGCAAACAGCCGCAGCTTGGACTGGATGTCTGTAAGAGCAGGCGCTGGATTTACCGCTTTTGCCAAGCTGGTAAAGGACCATGCGGCGCTGACCGGGCAGCCTGCCTCTTTGGCGCGGGTAAACAGCCTTTGATGTCCCCTGTGCACCCCATCAAAATTCCCCAGCGCTACGGCAGCGCCGGGAGGCAGTGTGTCCACCTTTTCATATGCAGGCGCGCCAGTCGCCGGATCCGTTGATAGTTTATAAATGATCACGGACTGTTCCTCCTGTCGGATCATTTCTCAGGGGATCAGTTCAGCCCCAAATAATATTTTACGAGTGCGCCCATCAATTCATCCCGGTCAATCCGGCAGATCAGCGCCCGTGCGTTTTTATGATTGGTGATATAGGTAGGATCTTCCGATAAAATATATCCTACCATTTGGTTTATGGGATCGTATCCCTTTTCCTGCAGTGCCTGATACACTGCGGTGAGAATATCCCGGATGGTTCTGTCCCGCTCATCATGCAGGGAAAAGGTTTGTGTTTTTGCGTGCGGTTGGTTTGCCATTTGCCAGTCTCCTTTTAATATTAGCCGATTTGCTCAATGTCATATGGGGTAGCTTGGTAAACGAAATAGTTCAGCCAGTTTGAATAAAGTAAGTTTGCATGGCTGCGCCAGGTGACGATGGGTTCTTTTGTATCATCATCGCCGGGAAAGTAGTTTTCCGGCACATGGGGATGCAGTCCTGCGGCTTTGTCCCGCAGATATTCACCTTTTAAGGTGTTTCCGTCGTATTCAGGGTGCCCCGTTATGAAAATCTGACTGCCGCCCTGATTGGATACTGCAAACACACCTACCCGGTCCTCTTCGCCGGATGCGAGAATTTTCAGTTCCGGTACAGCTTCCACATCCTGCCGGTGTATGGCAGTATGGCGGGAATGGGGCGCCATGAAGCTGTCGTCAAAGCCGCGCAGAAGAATCGAAGTTTTCCGGTCCTTTTTATGGGGGAAGATGCCGGAAAGCTTTTCCGGCAGAAGATGCTTTTGTATGCCGTAATGGTAGTACAGTCCCGCCTGCGCTCCCCAGCATATATGCAGGGTGCTGGTCACATGAGTTTTCGACCATTCCATGATCCGGCATAGTTCATCCCAATAGGCAACGTCTTCAAATTCCATTTTTTCCACGGGCGCGCCTGTAATTATCATGCCGTCGAACTTATAATCCATAACATCTTCATGGGTGCGGTAGAAAGACAGCATGTGCTCGGTAGAGGTGTTGCGTGCTTTATGGGTTGCTGTATGGAGCAGAACCACTTCCACTTGCAGGGGCGTATTGCCCAGCAGTCGTGCCAATTGGGTTTCTGTGGTGATTTTTGTGGGCATCAGATTTAGGATTGCGATTTTCAGGGGACGGATATCCTGTGTGATAGCACGGGTTTCCGTAATAACAAATATATTTTCGCTTTGCAGGGTTTCCGTTGCGGGCAAAGCGTTTGGTATTTTGATTGGCAACGGTTTGTCCTCCGTTTTCGTTTTTATACTGCGGACAGAGCGTTTTCAATATCGGCAAGAATGTCGTTGATGTTTTCAATGCCTACAGACATGCGGATCAGATCCGCGCCGATGCCGGCGTCCACAAGCTGTTGGTCGGTAAGCTGTCGGTGCGTGGTGGAAGCGGGATGGAGCACGCTGGTGCGTGCGTCTGCAACATGAACCACAATCTGTGCAAGCTGCAGATGATTCATAAACTGCATAGCGGCATCCCGTCCGCCCTTCACGCCGAAGGATACTACGCCGCAGGATTTTCCGCCCAGATATTTCACACATTTTTCATGCTGATCGGAGTCAGACAGCGCAGGATTTTTTACCCAGGTGATTTTGTCATGACCTGCCAGATATTTTGCCACGGCAAGACCGTTTTCGTAGTGGCGTTCCATACGGAGCGCAAGGGTTTCCAATCCCAGATTCAGGATATACATGGCAAGAGGCTGGGGACATGTTCCCAGATCCCGCATGAGCTGCACCCGTGCTTTGGTAATATATGCGGCAGCTCCAAAATCCCGAGTATATACCACGCCGTGGTAGCTTTCATCCGGCGTAGTCAGTTCCGGATATTTTCCGGAGGCTTCCCAGTTAAATTTTCCGCTGTCTACAATTACGCCGCCGACAACGGACGCATGTCCGTCCATATATTTTGTGGTAGAATGGATCACAATATCCGCGCCGAAGGTAAAAGGACGGCAAAGAATCGGTGTTGCAAAGGTATTGTCCACAACGAGAGGGACGCTATGTGCATGGGCGATGCCTGCAAAGCGTTCGATATCCAGCACTTCCAGTGCAGGGTTTGCTATGGTTTCACCGAATACCAGGCGGGTTTTATCGTCAAACAGGGCGTGAATTTCGGCATCCGTCATATCCGGGGTAGCAAAGCGTACTTCAATGCCCATGCGCTTCATGGTTACGGCAAACAGATTTACAGTACCGCCGTAGATTGTGGAGCAGGATATAAAGTTCTCGCCTGCGCTGGCAATATTCAGAATGGCAAGAAGAGACGCCGCCTGTCCCGATGAGGTACACAGTGCGCCAACGCCGCCTTCCAATGCTGCAATTTTTTCCTCTACACAGGAAACGGTGGGATTGGAAATTCTGGTATACATATGTCCGGGCACGCTCAGATCGAACAGCTTTCCCAGATGCTCGCCGCTGTCGTATTTATATGTGGTGCTCTGATAGATCGGGAGCACACGGGCTTCACCGTTTTCCGGTTTCCAGCCCTCCTGAATGCATTTTGTTTCTACGTGAAAGTCTTTCATATACAGTCTCCAGTCCCGTTTTTTGGATTTATAATTTTATAGTAAAATACACAATATAGTATATAGTAATTTCCGATTGATTTCAATAGAATCCTGCTAAATTCACAGTAAATTCAGACTTTCGGGGGAATTTGAAGGGAAAACAGCTTGCATGCGTTCGGGATTTGTGGTATTATATACTGTATAGGAATTGTTTCATTCAGGTCAGCGGAAAGGAGAAATCGCTTATGCCTATCAGTCAGAATGTCGGCGGGAAGCTTGGTATTTATGTGCATGTTCCCTTTTGCCGGAGCAAGTGCGCATACTGCGATTTTTATTCCTTTGTTCCGGGGGATGAAACGGTTTGTGAGCGGTATGTAAACGCGCTTCTTTCTCATATGGAATACTATAAAAGCGCTGTGGCGGAGCGTCTGCCGGACAGTGTGTATATTGGCGGCGGAACGCCTACGGCACTTCCCGAGGAGCAGCTCCTGCGGATGATCCGCGGGGTGCGGCGTACTTTTCATCTTGCAAAAAATGCAGAATTTACCGTGGAGGTAAATCCTGCCACTGCTTCTTATAAAACCTTTGTTCGCATGCGCAGAGCCGGGGTCAACCGGATCAGTATCGGACTGCAGTCTGCCGATCCAGGAGAATTGAAAGCGCTTTCCAGAATCCACAGCCGGGCAGACTTTGAGCAATGCTATCGGGACGCACGCCGGGCAAAAATTCAAAATATCAGTGTGGATCTGATGTTTGGCATTCCCCGGCAGACGACCGAAAGTTTGCTGCGCTCAGTGGATTACGTTACACGCCTTCGTCCGGAGCATGTATCGCTGTATAATTTAAAAATCGAACCCGGCACGCCGTTTTATCAGAACAGGCGTCAGTTGGTGCTGCCGGATGAGGATACGGAATTTGAGATGTACGAGGCGGCCTGCGCACTTTTGGAAAGGCGTGGGTACAAGCAGTATGAAATCAGCAATTTTGCACAGCCTGGGAAAATGTGCAAGCACAATCTGAAATACTGGAACTGCGAGGAATATCTGGGGCTTGGCACCGGGGCACATTCCTATTTTA
The DNA here is from genome assembly GCA_949451655.1 of uncultured Eubacteriales bacterium. Taxonomy (GTDB): domain Bacteria; phylum Bacillota; class Clostridia; order Oscillospirales; family CAG-272; genus Avispirillum. The sequence continues at coordinate 27,119 of CASTST010000008.1, forward strand.
ACGGGAACCGGTTTTCCTTTGTGCCGAATATTCAAGCATATATCAAGGGAATTGAACATATTGAGAGTGACATCGGCATCACTGCGTCGTCGGAAGAAATCAAAGGCAAGGCGCGCATGGGCGAATATATCATGCTGAAGTTCCGGCTTGCGGAAGGGCTTCCCCTTGGAGAATTTCAGCGGACGTTCGGCAGTGATTTTCTGGAGTTGTACGGATCCAAGCTTCCCTTTTATTTGAAGAAAGGATATATGGTGCGGCGGGGTGACAATATTGCGCTGACCCATGCGGGCATGTTTGTATCCAATTATATTTTGTCGGATATATTGACCTTTGCGGACTTGAATGCAGTGTCGCCAGCGAACCAGTTTTGATAAGAAAGGGCTCCCCAATAGGGGAGCTTTTGTTTAGTAAAAATGTAAGGGCTCCCTTGTAAGGATCTACTGCGTGGCTCCAATACTAACAGTAAAGCCTCCCTTGTGCAAAGGGAGGTGGGTTTTGCGTAGCAAAACTCGGAGGGATTGTTTGCGTAAACTTCCGATTTGCAGATTTTCTGAAATGATAGCAGAAACAATCCCTCACCCGCTGCGCGGGAGCACCCTAGGATCCGCTATGCGGCTCCAGCACAAGGGAGCCTTTTAATGTTGGATGTTGCGTGGAGCCCCTTTTGCAAAGGGATCTTTTTGTCTGTATAATAAAAATGCTCCCCATCGGGGAGCATTTTTATTACTTTCTTTTTTCAGCGATTTCCAGAAGAACCTTTGCCACAAATTCATCTACAGACATCAGACCGCCTTCGCCTTCCTTGCGCGCACGCACAGATACTGTTCCGGCTTCCTGCTCGTCAGCACCGACGATTGCCATATAGGGTACCTTGGAAAGCTGTGCTTCCCGCACACGGTAGCCAATCTTCTCATTGCGGGCATCCATTTCCACGCGGATGCCGGCGGCTTGCAGCTTGTCGCGCACTTGCACGGCATATTCTTCAAACAGGTTAGACACCGGCAGCACCGTTACCTGCACGGGCGCAATCCACAGGGGCAGCGCGCCGGCATATTTCTCCAGCAGCAGCGCCAGCGTGCGTTCGTAACAGCCGATACTGGTCCGGTGAATGATATACGGTGTCTTGGGCGTGTTGTCCGAATCGGTATATTCCATGCCAAATTTCTTTGCCAGCAGCATGTCAATTTGCAATGTGATCAGTGTATCTTCCTTACCGTGCACGTTTTTGATCTGAATGTCCAGCTTGGGACCGTAGAAAGCGGCTTCGTCAATACCGATTTTGTAATCCAGCCCGATTTCATCCAGCAGATTTTTCATCACAGCCTGGGCTTCTTCCCACTGCTCGGCTGTACCTTCATATTTTTCCGTATTATTGGGATCCCACTGGGAGAACCGATAGGTGCAATCCTCTGCCAGTCCCAAGGTTTCCAGCATATATTTTGCAAGCTCCAGACAGCCTTTGAATTCTTGCGCAAGCTGATCGGGACGCAGTACGATATGCCCCTCAGAAATGGTAAACTGCCGAACCCGGATCAGTCCGTGCATTTCTCCCGAATCCTCTTTCCGGAACAGGGTGGAGGTTTCTGCAAGCCGCATAGGCAGATCCCGGTAGGAACGTTTTTTGTTCAGATATACCTGATACTGGAAGGGGCATGTCATGGGACGCAGGGCAAGGCATTCCTTACTTTCGTCATCCGGATCGCCCAGAATAAACATGCCGTCCCGGTAGTGATCCCAGTGACCGGAGATTTTATACAGCTCCCGTTTTGCCATATAAGGCGTTTTGGTGAGCACGTATCCACGGCGGGCTTCTTCATCCTCTACAAACCGCTGGAGGGTTTGTATTACTTTTGCTCCTTTAGGCATGAGAATCGGCAGTCCCTGTCCGATTACATCAACTGTGGTGAAATATTCCAGTTCCCGACCAATTTTGTTGTGATCCCGCTTTTTGGCTTCTTCCACCATAGCAAGATATTCGTTTAATTGATCTTTTTTCGGGAAAGCGGTACCGTAGATACGCTGGAGCATTTTATTGTCGCTATTGCCTTCCCAGTAAGCGCCTGTGCAGGAGGTGAGCTTGAATGCTTTCACCAGTCCTGTAGCAAACAGATGTGCGCCTGCACACAGATCGGTAAAGTCGCCCTGCCGGTAGAAGGAAATTTCTTCTCCTTCCGGTACCCGGGAGATCAGCTGCACCTTATACGGTTCGTCTGCTTTTTCCATCAGTGCAATGGCTTCCGCGCGGGGGAGAGAAAACCGTTCCATACGAAGGTTTTCCTTCACGATTTTTTTCATTTCCCCTTCTAATTTGGTGAGGATTTCAGGCGTGAAGGAGACTTCTGAATCGAAATCGTAGTAGAACCCGTTGTCGATAGCAGGACCAATTGCTAATTTCGTTTCCGGATACAGGCGTTTGACCGCCTGAGCGAGGATGTGGCTTGCAGTGTGGTTGAATACACGCTGTCCCTCTTCATCGGCAAAGGTAAGCAGGCGGATTTGTGCATCCTCCGACACTGTTGCGGAAAGATCTGTTACAGCATCGCCGATCTGTGCGGCGATGACATCCCGGGAGATTACGCCGGCTTGCGCGGCAAGGTCATATACAGACGCTGCCTGCCCGACTTCGATTTCGGGTCCGTTTTGAAATTGAATACGCATCATTTCTTTTCCTTTCTTTGGCGTGCAGCCGTTGAATTTCATGTCGCGGCGGGAAAAGAAAAAATCCCCGCACCGACAAAAATGTGTCGGGGTGAGGACATCGTCCGCACGGTTCCACCCGAGCGTTTCACTCAATTTTATAAAATTTTACACCTGCGGCTGGTACCATCCGGTTGTCGCGTCCGCCATTACACCTTGGAGGCGGCTCTCTTGGCACGACCAAACTACCGTTTACCGGACAACATGGTCCGCATGAATATTTGTAAAATTCAGTATAGCATGGGTGCATGGGTTTGTCAAGAGGGAAATTTGACAGGTTCGGATGTGTGTGGTATATTAAATGTGAAAAGGAGGGTGTGTATTTATGAAAAAGTGGTATGCAGAGGAATACGAATTTGAAATTGAAGTAACAGGATTTCTGCGCGGCGATCACACAGAACGATATTGCAGAAACGGTGAAGAAATCGGAGACAAGTATACCTGCACATATGGGTGCCCGGTCAATAAAAATGGGCAGGGAATCTGCTCCAAGGTAATGATGCTGCTGTTTCCCATTATGGAGGCAGTCAGAAGCGGCGGGGATTTGGAGAACCTTGGCGGTAGCGGAAAATACTGCAAGGACATCGTGTGCCCGGACGGCTGTGTTCTGTTTCGGCTGACAGCAAAAAATTTAGGGAATGAAAATTTCCATAAAGGAAAATTTTTTGAATAAAAAGGAAGTAAGGTTTATACAAGCTTTAAAAGTTCATTATATAGGGAATATAAAGAATGAGAAAAAGCTCCCCCAGTAAAGGAAACTGATACAATAAGTTTTCGCCAGATATCATAAGCCTCCCTTGTGTAAAGGGAGGTGGCACGGCATTTGCCGTGACGGAGGGATTGTATATATTCACTGTCGATTTATTGATTCTACAAAATGATTGTTTTACAATCCCCCCCGACGGCATCGCTGCGCTTGGCCGTCCCCCCCCTTTGCACAAGGGGGCTTATGAGATTGGAAAGAGCCTTTAGCATGCCATGTCCTTTTGCAAAGGCTTATGAAGGAAGTAGAAGTTTACGCTGCGCACCTCTTTGCCGGGGGAGGTCGGAAGCTTAGACTAACAAAACTCCCCCTTACATAAGGGGGAGTTTATATTTTATAATTTTACTACGCTATTTGTTTTTGCAGATTCAAATGCTGCCATAATTACCCGCATTACCATACGCATCTGTTCATGAGTAACAAGAAGCGGTTCCTTTCCGTCAATAGCGGCACAGAAATTGCGGTAATAATTGTGCACATCTGTTTTGGGCAGTTTTACAGTGAACTGCTCCATAGACCGATCTGTCCGCGGTGCCATTGTTTTCGTCAGTCCTGCAGCGGCTTTTACCGGCAGGATGCTGTCATGATCTCCCCAGTCGGTGCAGCGCACCACGCGGATATCATCGCCCCATGTGCCAAATAATGCGGTGCCGGTTCTGCCCCGCATATACATCATAGGCAGTGGGATAAAGTTATAGGTGCAAATTTCTGTGTGCAGTACCTTGCCGCTTTTCAGAAACACATCCACATAGCAACCATCATCCACAGGGATTCCTGTGAGGTAGTCGAAATGCGCATATACCCGGTCTACATCGTATCCCAGCATCCAAAGCTGCTGATCCAGCATATGCACGCCCCAGTCATAGAGCATGCCGCCGCCCTGTTCTACAGTTTTGCGCCAGTCTCCCGGCACGCCGTGATCTCCGTGGATTCTGGATTCAATGCTGATGATATCGCCGATAGCGCCATCGTCTGCCAGCTTTTTCATTGCTACATAATAATCGTCAAACCGCCGGTTCTGATGTACGGAAAACATTTTGCCGTTTTTCTCTGCCGCTGCGATCATTGCATCCAGTGCCTCGCAGGACATTGTAACCGGCTTTTCTACGATAACATGTTTGCCTGCTTCCATTGCACGGATTGCGATGGGTTCATGAACGTCGTTAGGGGTGGCAACTACAATAATATCTATCTCCGGTACTGCAAGGAGTGCGTCCAGAGAGTCATATGCAGTATATCCGTCGTTCTGTGCCTTGCGGCATTTTTCCGGATCAATGTCATACACGCCAACGATTTCAGCGACGTCGCTTTCCTCAAACGGGATAGCTTCCAGATATGTGGTGCCGGTGATGCTGCATGCATGCCACTGACCCATGCCGCCGTACCCGACAATTCCGACTTTTTTCTTCATTGTTCTAACCTGACCTTTTGCATTGCAATTTATACTCTAAACATTATAGCCACTCAAACCGGAATGTCAAGCAGATAAAAAGAATTTTTATGATTTTTTTATGAAATACAAACGCAAAGACTCCCATGTGCCGGAGCCGCGCAGCGCAAATAGAAAAAGGCTCCCCCCAGCAAAGGGAACTCCCGTGTAACACCCACATGAAAAGGCCCCCTTGTGCAAAGGGGGCTGTCGCAAAGCGACTGAGGGATTGTCCTGCTATCATTTTGCAGGATCATCAAATCGGCAGTATGTTTATACAATTCCTCCGACACGGCTGCGCCGCGCCACCTCCTTTTGCACAAAGGAGGCTTATGAGGTTGGAGAGAGCCTTTGGCATACCACGTTCCTTTGCACAAGGGGGGCTTATGAAGGAAATGGAAGCTTGCGGCGTGCCGCCTCCTTTTGCTGAAGGTCGCATGGCGAACTCCTGGAGTATGTCGCAAAGTAAGCACCCACATAAAAAGGCTCCCTAGGAGCCGCATAGCGGATCCTAGGGAGCTCCCGCGAAGCGGGTGAGGGATTGTTATTCTATCATTTTGCAGAATCAATAAATCGGCAGTATATTATACAATTCCTCCGACACGGCTGCACCGTGCCACCTCCTTTTGCACAAAGGAGGCTTATGAGGTTGGAGATAGCCTTTGGCATACCACGTTCCTTTGCACAAGGGGGGCTTATGAAGGAAATGGAAGCTTGCGCCGTGCCGCCTCCCTTTGTCGGAAAAGGCTTTTATGGTTACATTATTTTAATTTTGTACTTTTCGCCCTGCTGTACGCTGAATCAGAACGAGCACTATACTGATCAGCACGGCTGCAGCGGACACTGCAATAATGGCAATCCAGTTTGTATTGACAATTCCGGTGATATCGAATTCCCCGGTTTCAGCATTCTGCAGTGTTTTAAAAATGGAGACAATATCAAAAATTCCTGCACAGCAAAGTATTGCTCCGCTAATCAGATGAACCACCCTTCCACGTACAGTAGTATCTTCCTTTTTCAGCGTGGTCAGATGGCTGCCGGAGAAGTTCACGGCGGAACCGATATAATATGCTGCAAGGGCAAGAACCAGTGTTTCCGGAATCATATATGTTGCATTATATACTAAAGAATAAGCCAGCGCACCGGCGGTTGGAATGGAAAGCCCCACCCATACGGTACATCCGGAAATTACATGACAGATATACCGCAGCACTCCTGCAAGTACAGCGCCTGTGCAGAGAGCAAGATTTTGCTGTCTGATACATTTTTTGAAAAGTCCGCCCAGTCCGATGACTGCAAAAGCAAGGAAATAATCGAATACAATCACAGCGGCTACAGACATAGCGCCGGTAACATAACTGAGGACACTGGTGCCCAGCACAAACTGTACTACACCGTGTACGAATCCGGTGAGCAATCCCCATGCGGTACCATACCGGTATGCAATCAGCAGGACAGGCAGCATAGATGCAAGCGTGATACTGCCGCCGTATGGCAGGTCTACCAATTTGAGCAGGCTGAGGATCGTGGCAAGTGCGATCATGACGGCGCTTTCCGTCAGGCGGACAGAGGGTCCGGGTTTGGTGTTTGATGACATAAATGGATACAGTCCTTTCAATATATTACATTCAACAAAAAATACCCTGCGGATTTTCCCGCAGGGTAAAATTGATTATGCAATGTCTCCCTACGCCGGCATTATCCGTATCAGGTTAAAGGGTTCGGCTACTGCCGTCTCAGCCGCGCCATGTGCGCAGCACCCCTGTATTGATTTTGATTAGTATAACATGTGCATGAATGGACTGTCAAGACGTTTTTCGTCATTTTCCGAGAGCAAAGCAGATTTTTTCTGCAAGCAGGTCGGCAAACTGATTCTGCCAGCTTTCGGAACGCAGATCTGCTGCATCCTTTTCGTTGGTGGAGTAGCCCATTTCGATGAGAACAGAAGGAACCTGCGTGTATTTGGTTACAATAAAGGAATCTTCGTATGTGTCTTCAAAAATCGTAAATTTGCTGGTAAGCTGCGCATCTAAATATGTTTTTTCCAGAAGCTTAGAAAAGGCGTTTAAAAATTCCTTATTGGGGTTGTCCTCGCAGTAATCAATCGACATGCCGGAGATGTGATCCGCGTTTTCTATAGAATTCACATGCAGGGAAACGAACAGATCCAGTCCGCCCTTTGTTTCCTTATCCAGTACATTTTCATAGATCACCCGTTCATAAGCGCTGAAAACGTCGTTGTCCACCATGTTTTCCGGTTTGTATTCCAGATTATATTTGTCCGCTTTTGCGGCGATGTAGCTTGCCTGGGGAAACTCTTTTCCGTCATGAGTTAGAATTACGGTAACGCCTTTGTCCTCCAGTTTCTTTTGCAGCAGCTTTGCAACGGAGAGGGTAATTTCATATTCATATGCGTTCAGGAGCGCGGGTCCGCAGCCTACATCGCCGAACCCGTGACCCGGATCAATACACACTGTAATATGGTCTTTGTTTTGATGGGGAAAATCATCAGAGCCGGATGCATCTGTTTGCGTTGTGTCATCCGGATTTTGTTTTTCTGTACATGAGATGAACAAACTGCCTAAAACGGATAGGAGCAAAAGCATTGCTACGGCTGTTTTTATGGATTTCATAGGTATCCCCCTCCTTATGGGGAGTAAAATCTATTCAAATCAGATATGTTTCGCTTACTTTTTGACTTCCCGGAACATTGCGCGGATATCTTCATGACTGCCGTAAGCAGCGTCCCAGCTCCAATGATTTACGCCGGGGAATTCTGTATAATGAATTTTTTTGCCGCCGGCAGCTTCAATGGCTTTTGCCATGTTTCTGGTGCTGTCCGAAGGGACTTCTGCGTCAAGATCGCCGTGATAACACCAGATGGGAATGTCGCGCAGCAACTGCGCTTTGGAAGGGTCTCCTGCGCCGCAGCAAGCGAAAGCAGCGGCGAAACGCTCGCCGTGGCGGGCAAGGGTATACCATACGGCAAACGCACCCATGGAAATGCCCATGGTATAGATTCTGGATTTGTCGCAGCTGTATTTTTTCAGTATGTAGTCCAGCAGCTCCAGCGCTGTCTGCATGTATATGGTTTCCTCGATACCATCCATGCTGTAATTTCCCAGCCGCCAGTCTGTGTCAACCCATTTTTTGTCCAGCGGGCACTGCGGTGCGATGATGATCGCGTTATACAGGGGGCTTTCCGGATCCTGCATTGCTACGGGCAGTCCAATGGAAAGCTGCATCATATTGTCGCTTCCGCGCTCCCCTGCGGCATGGTAGAAAAGTACCACGGGATATTTTTTTTCGATGCTATAATTTTCAGGCAGACGCAGCCGATACGGCGCCGTCCATTTTGTGCCTTTGAATGTTTCAAATGAAAATGAATCTGCAAACATGTAACTATTCCTCCGATTGATTGTGCATTTATTGTATCATGATTTTTTTACCGTTTCAACCAAAAGAGACAGAAAACAAGAAAATTAACAAGTTGTGCAGTTTTCAGTAAATGAAAAGATTTTCCTTGGTAAAAGGAGTGCTAATGAATCACAGTCTAAAAGGCTCCCGCAGAGCATGAAGTAAAGAAGGTCCCCTTGTGCGGGGTTCGTGAAACGAACCCCTGGGGCATGGCTCCACGCAGCGGAGACTGGGGGATTGTTATACTATCATTTTGCAGGATCATCAAATCGGCAGTATGTTTATACAATCCCTCCGACACGGCTGCGCCGTGCCACCTCCCCTTGCACAGGGGAGGCTATGAGGTTAAGTGGGAGCTTTCGCACATTGAAGCTGATGTAGAAGGTAGAAACTTGCAGTGTTCCAGCTCCCTTTATACAAGGAAGGTTTAGGTTTAGCGGAAGCCCCCTTATGCAAAGGGGGCTCCTGCGAAGCACAAACAAAATAAAGAAGGCTCCCTTGTGCAAAGGGAGCTGGCTCCGCATAGCGGAGACTGAGGGATTGT
>CASTST010000009.1 GCA_949451655.1 uncultured Eubacteriales bacterium
GGGATGACTAACGCCGTGCCACCTCCTTTTACACAAGGGGGCTTTAGGGTATGGGGGATGACTAACGCCGTGCTACCTTCCTTTACACAAGAGAGGCTGGGGTATGGGGATGACTTACGCCAGCACAAGGGGCTTTGGGGTATGGTGTAAGCCTGCGGCGAGCCACCTTTCCTTGCACAGGGGGGTTAGTTTAGAGAGGGCTCCCTTTGCTGGGGTGTTTGCTGTTTATTTTTCTTTATACGTTTCCAAATACAGTTGATACAGATCCGGTCGGCGTTGCCGGGTGACTTCCTCCGCCTGGGCAAGCCGCCACTTGTCGATATTTTCATGGTGCCCGCTGAGCAGTACCTCCGGTACATGCTCACCGCGAAATACTTCCGGACGTGTATATTGCGGATATTCCAAAAGGTATTTTTCAAAGCTTTCCTTTTCGTGACATTCCGCTTCCGGCAAAACGCCGTCGATCAGCCGCCCCACACTGTCTGCCAATATACATGCAGGCAGTTCCCCGCCGGTGAGCACATAATCGCCTATGGAGATTTCCTCGTCCGCTACTGCGTCCACTGCGCGTTGGTCAATCCCTTCATAATGCCCGCATAGCAGAATCAGCCGATCATACCGGGACAGTCGTCCCGCGTCTTCCTGGGTGAAGGTTTTCCCTCTGGGAGACAGATAAATTGTCCGGATCTGTTCGCCCTCTCCTGCGCCTGCCAGAACTGCCTGCCAGCAGTTCCACACCGGCGGCGCTGCCATCAGCATTCCCCTGCCGCCGCCGTACGGTGTGTCATCCACCCTGCGATGCTTATTTTCCGAATAGTCCCGGATGTTGTGCGCGCGCACTTCTAAAATCCCGTTTTTTTGGGCGCGTCCGATGATACTCTCTGACAAAACGGTTTCCACCATGGCAGGAAACAGCGTCAAAATATCAAAGTGCATCATACCTCCCGCATCCCCTCAATCAAATGTACATAGATTCCCTCCGGTTTTTCCTGCCCGAAGGATATATCCATAATAAACGCAGGCACGGCAGGAATCATGAAGGTTCCCTCATCGTCCCGCACTACATATACCGGATGTGCACCGGGAAAAGTCACATCTTCCAGCACGCCGCATTTTTCGCCTGTATCTGCATCAATTACCGGAAGCCCCAGCAGATCTGCCACAAAATGAGATCCTTCCGGCAGGGGCAGGTCCTCCCGCTTTGCATACAACACCTTGTCCCGCAGGGCAACTGCAGCTTCCAATGTGTCAATTCCCTCGAAAGTTGCCAAAACCATATTTTTTTGTACGGAAGCGTGCAGTACCGACATAGCCCGGTATACACCGTTTTCCAAAAGATACATTGTTTTTAAGGATGCCAGAACAGCTGGGGTGTCACAACGATTCGCCAAACGCACGGCGCCTTTTACCCCATGGGTGTTTACCACTTGTCCGCATTCCAGAAATGCCTGTTTTTCTCTCATATTTACTGCTTATACCTTTCTATTAAACATCCGGACATTGAAAACAATCTGTGTTTGTTACTATATAATGTCCGTAAAACGTATAGGGGGAATCGGAGAGTATGTTCCGGATTTGCCCTGTAAGATACAGATCCTCCACAGACGGTTCGCGCACATTGTTTGCATGATTGTGCGCTAAAATCACACCGTGTGCCTGATGCTGCTCTGCCAATGCCAAAATCAAATCCCCATAAGACTGGGGACGGATATATCTTCCCTGAGACAAAATTGTATTTTCAATTACCCGGCAGCTTTCATCCAGCAGCAGAGCAGTCACGGTAGATGCAGGTTTTCCCCTGTACCAAAGATACAGATACAAGCATCGCTGAAAGGTATTTTCCAGCGGATCCCCTTTTAATTCTTCCAGTATGGCACGGCGTGCAAAAATGCCGGACATTTTAATAAGCTGCGCACTTGCCGGACCGACCCCGTCTGCTTGCTGCAGCTGTTCGGGACTGCTTTCCAACAGACCGAGACAGCTTTTGCTGTCAAGCAGTGCATGTGCGGTAGGATTTGTATTTTTCTGTGATATAGAGAAATACAGCAGCATTTCCAGCAGTTCATGGGGTTCAAAAACATCCCCGCCGTATTTTGACAGCTTGGCGCGCATCCTTTTGCGGTGCTCGCCGTGTATATTTTTATCTGCCATCTTGCTGCAATACCTTTTTTATCCTTTCTCCATTTACTGTGCCGCTGCTTTCAGCCGATAAATCTGTACATATCCTGCCTGGGTAATCAGGGTGTAGTCGTCTCCCATAGCAGCCAGCATCTTTTTTGTGTGCGTGTCCGTATCGTATCGGGTATCCAATACATAATATTCTGTCTGCTCCAGAGGCGCATAATAATCGGGGCAGGCGTGCAAATCATCCACATAATACAAATGCGGCATCATGTATCCGTATGCTGTCACAGAAGCATCGGCGGGGATACTTTTCAGCGCGTCCGCAGTTGTATCGTATTCCGCTTTGTTGTTATAATATCTTGCAATGCTGCGTTGGGCTTTGGGATATACGGCGGATACCGTAAAAACCATACATAAGGATAAGGCGCTGCAGAAGAACAGCCGCCGCCCGGAAGATCCCCATCCTGAAACAGTCAGCAGCGCCGATACAAGGAGCAGTGCGGCAGTTCCGTAGGTATACTGAAAGTCAATGTCAAACTGATACATCCAGTCCGGCATGAGATTGACTACCAGCAGGGGAATCAGCAGTACAAGCTGGACAGACCGCTTTCCCGCAAATGGTGTAAACAGAAGCGGAGCGCACAGCCACAGAACAAATTCCAGCTTCTGACCGGAATAGGTAAGTTCTGAATATACCTCTGTTTCAGCGCCGGAGAAAACCTCCCGGATCAGATATCCGATATCGTAAAAGCACGTGCGCACTGTCGTCAGCAGATTGCCGCCGTCAGCAGACGCTGTAAAGTTAGCGAACCGGTCGGACATGATTTCCCCGCCTGACAGACGGATCATAGCACAGGCAAATACAAACCAAAGCAGGGATACGGCAATTGTACCTACCGCAAACCATCGGTCTCTTCCGGATAAAAGCATCCACAGCGCCACCGCTGCCACATAGATGAAAGCATCCTCTTTCACGCATAGTACCAGCAGTGCGGACACGGCGGCAGGAATCCGCTTTTGCTCCAGTATAAAGGAAATCATATACAGCAGCAGAACTGACAGAAATTTGTTTTCATGAAAATCGTAGAAACAGCCGTTCGCCATAGAAGGATACAGTGCATACAACACTGCGGCGCCGGTTGCAAGAAGGGGTGAAAATCCCAACGTGCGGCAGATCCGCCGCAGGGGGAACATGCCAAGCCCTACAATCACCGCTTGTGCGCACAGCAGATACACCGGACTGCGGAACAGCATATATCCGGGGAGAAGCAGGTAATAGATAGGGGAAAAATGAACGGCAAAATGAGAAAGATACCGGCTGCGTTCCACCGTTGTATACGGTAGACCTGTTTTCGCCATCTGTTCAAACATCTGGCAGAAGATTCCGAAATCGAAGGTGCCGTGGGCAAATGCTTTATATTTTGCCACCGTGCAGAAGCTGACGAACAGGCAAAACAGACAGAATACCGCTGCAGTTACATACAGAGATGTACGCCAGGAAAAGGAGATGCCTTCCAGTCCGAGACGGTTTTCTTTTGTGAGGTATTTGGTAATGATGACAAGAACCGCACCAATACCGATATTAAAAAAGAGATCCCCGGACAGGGTTCCAACCAGCAGCAGACTATACAGAAGCCCGGATACAAACAGGCACCAGTTGATAACACGTGTTGTTTTTGCAAGCAAAAAGCCTACCCATACGAGAATCAGCACAGACAGAAATGTTCCCCAAAAAAGAAGAGGCGGCATTTGCCGCACCCAGGCAAGGCTGGTGAAGTCTCCCGCTGCCGCGCAGGTAAAGGAGGCGCAGACAAACGCGCATGCAAGCAAGGCAAACAGGTCCGCCCCGGTAAATCCGTTTTTTCGGTGTATATTCCCAAGGCGATACAGGAATGAGCGCAGATGCCGCATATATGTCCTCCTCTATGGAATGGTGCCAAAATAATCAAAATAATTTTAGCACACGCCCCCGCAAACGTCAATAGATTTGTACAATTTTATAAGTCTTCCCCGGTAAAGAAGAGGATTCGTGTTAAAAGACCTCCAGTAAAGGGGAGAGGTTGCTGTAATCCCCGCCTTACGAATAGCCTCCCCCTAGCAAAGGGCACTGTCGAGAAGCACTAAACTTCGTAAGGCCCCCTTGTGCAAAGGGGAGGATTCGCTGTAATCTCTTACCTTACGAATAGCCTCCCTTGTGCAAAGGGAGGTGGCTCGCTGTAAGCGAGTCGGAGGGATTGTCTATATAAAACTGCCAATTTACTGATAATCCAAAATGATAGCAAAACAATCCCCCACCCGCTATCGCGGGAGCCCCCTTTGCACAAGGGGGCCTTACGAAGTTTAGTGCTTCGCGATAGCACCTTTACTGGGTGTCTTATGAAGTTTGATGATCCGCGACAGCGCCCTTTGCCGGGGGAGCCATTTTTGATTGGCTGTATGCCAGCTCCTTTTACTGGAGGAGGCTTGTTAAGTCGAAAGGAGCTTTCTCCTGCCACCTCCTGCCCATGTGTGCAGGATTTACCGCTTGTATTAAACCGTTTTTTCTGGTACAATACATATAGCAATTTATGAAAAGGAATAAAAAAGCCATGCAGCTGACCCAAAACAAAATCCAGGTGCTGATGAAGCTTTGCTTCAGCGCGGTGCTTGTGCAGCTTTTTTTCATTTGTCTTGCTGTCGGCAGCGCAGCAAATGAAACGCTGTCTCTTGCCACACCTGCTTACATAATTCAGATCCCTGAAATGCTGGAATATGCCGCTCTGTCTGCCGTAATTACATTGGGCGGAGGATTGGCGCTGGAATATGCACTGAAGGTTTACGGATAATGGATGAATCCGATCAAAGGAGCACCTACGTGAAACTGTTTGATAAAATCGAAAAAAATTTAATAAACTTAAAAATTTTGCCGATTCTGGAGGATTGCGGCACCGTTTTGTGCGCCCTTTCCGGTGGTGCTGATTCTGTCGTATTGCTCCGGTTTCTGCACCAGTATCTGCCGGCGTGGGGTATTCGTCTTGCAGCAGCCCATTTGAATCATTGTATCCGGGGTGAGGAAGCGGATGCAGACGAGGCTTTCTGCCGCAGTCTTTGTGAAAAGCTGGAAATTCCATTTTACTGTCGGCGTGCAGACATTCCAACTCTTGCAAAGGATACAGGACAGGGACTGGAAGAATGTGCAAGAGCGGTGCGTTATGCTTTTTTGGAGGAAATACGAAGCAGCCTTGAAAACTGCGTAATCGCTACCGCCCACAATGCTACGGATCATCTGGAAACGGTGTTGTTTCATCTGGCAAGAGGTACCGGGGCAAGAGGTTTGTGCGGTATTTCACCTGTACGGGACGGGTATATTATTCGTCCCCTTTTGTGCTGCACGTCTCAGGAAATACGCGCGTATGCGGCAGGCGAGGGCATTGCTTACGTTACAGACTGCACGAACGATGATACTGCCTACACCAGAAACTTCATCCGAAAAAACATGATTCCTGCCATGCAGAAAATCAATCCGCGATGCGAGGAGGCTGCACTGCGGATGAGTGCTTCCCTTGCAGATGATCTCACCTGTCTGGAATCCGCCGCATCCCGGATACTCTCCCCGGAGGGATTTATTCCAAGAGATGCGGTATCCGATGCGTCGCCTGCGCTGCTCTCCCGGGGCATTCTTGTCATGTACCGAAATTATACCGGATCTGCGGACAATCTGTCCCAGGTGCATCTGTCAGACTGTATGTCACTCATTCGCAGCGGAAAAACAGGACGTATCAGCTTGCCCGGACAGGCAGTGCTGTTTGCGGAAGAAAACGTCATCCGAGTCGGCGCCCAGTCGGACATTCTGAAATCTGCCGCACCTGCTCCTGTGCCCCTTTCTGTAGAAAGTATGGTTGTTTTTGGTCCATATTTAATAAAAATGTCAAAGTGCCGGTCTAATATTGTTCCGCCTGCCCAAAATATTTACAATTTAGCAATATACAGCACGTTGGATTTTGATAAAATAAATGGTAGTATTTTTATTCGTACCAGAGAAGCCGGCGATGTATATTACACCGGCGGCATGCATAAAAAATTAAAAAAACTTCTGGGCGCCTTGAAAATTCCCCTGCATTTGCGGGATGCTTTCCCGCTGCTGTGTGACAGCGAGGGAATTGTGTGGGTGCCCGGTCTGCGTCCCCGGGATGGATGCGGCGGGAATGCGTCCGCAGAAAATCCTGTTTACATCGGCGTATGGTGTGCCGAAACATAATAGTGTTCAAAACACAGAAAGGTTGGTTCCAGGCGTATGAAGGAACATCACGATGTGTGGGATCGGGACGTTGAACAGGTTCTGATCAGTGAAACACAACTGGATGAGACAGTTTCCCGTATGGCGGCGCAAATTGATGCAGATTATAAGGATAAAAACCTGCTTCTCCTGTGCATACTGAAAGGGAGCCTTGTTTTTATGGGGGACTTGATGAAAAAGCTTTCCATCCCCTGTGAGATCGACTGCATGAAGGTTTCTTCCTATGGAAACGGCTCCGTAACCAGCGGAAGAATCAACATTCTTTTGGATTTGCATCGGCAGGATCTCAGTAAAAAGGACATACTCATTATTGAAGATATCATCGACAGCGGCAGAACGCTGTCCTATCTGGTCTCTTATTTACAAATCAACGGTGCGCGCAGCGTTCGTTCCGCCGCACTTTTAGATAAACCTTCCCGCCGGGAAGTGGATTATACACCCGATTATGTGGGACAGGAAATTCCCGACGCGTTTGTTGTGGGATACGGACTGGATTATGCGGAAAAATATCGCTCCCTTCCGTATGTGGGAATTCTGAAACCGGAAATATATACAGAATAAAGTCCGGATTTTGCAGCTATATCGTGCAGACCAAAGAAAGGATTGACTTTTCATGAAGAAAAACGGTTTAAAGGTCGCAGTTTGGTATGTGGCTCTCATCGCAGTGGTGATTGTTGTTATCTCGCTGCTTTACGGAGGCGGATCCAAAACGGAGCTTACCTACGGCGACATCGTAAATTACTTTAAAGACGAACAGGTGGAGCAATTCTCCGTTGACTACAATACCGCCACTTTGAAACTGATTGTGCGCGCGCAGGAGGACGGCGGCAAGCAGTCTGTGCTGAAATACAGACTGGCAGATGTAAATGTATTCCTTCTGGATATGAAGGATCTGATCGACGAGCAGTACGATGCAGGTATCATTACGGAGTATGATCTCAAGCCTGCGACCATCGTGCCCTGGTGGGTCAGCTTTTTGCCCTATCTGATCATTGCCATTGTCTTTATTGTTCTCTGGTGGTATATGATGAGCCAGGCCACCGGCGGAAAGGGCAGCAAAATCGGCAATTTCGGCAAAGCAAAAATGCGCACCGGAGACAAGGTAAAAGTATATTTCCGGGACGTTGCCGGTGCGGATGAAGAAAAGGCGGAACTGGAAGAAATTGTTGAATTTTTGAAGGATCCCCAGAAGTTTACCAAGCTTGGTGCAAAAATTCCCCACGGTGTATTGCTGATGGGTCCTCCCGGAACGGGTAAAACCCTGCTTGCCAAAGCAGTGGCAGGGGAAGCAGGCGTTCCTTTCTATTCCATTTCCGGATCTGATTTTGTGGAAATGTATGTAGGTGTGGGTGCGTCCCGTGTGCGGGATCTGTTTGAAACAGCCCGCAAAAATCCTGCGTCTATCGTATTTATAGATGAAATTGATGCTGTCGGTCGTCAGCGCGGTACAGGACTTGGCGGCGGTCACGATGAACGTGAGCAAACGCTCAACCAGCTTCTGGTTGAAATGGACGGATTCGGTTCCACAGAAGGCATCATTGTGATTGCGGCAACCAACCGTCCCGATGTACTGGATCCTGCGCTTCTGCGTCCCGGTCGGTTTGACCGGCAGATTACCGTGCATCAGCCGGATATCCACGGACGGGAAGAAATTCTTAAAGTGCACGCACGCAACAAGCCTATGGAAGCAGGTGTGGATCTTGCTGTTATTGCGAAAACCACTTCCGGCTTCACCGGTGCGGATCTTGCGAACCTGTTGAACGAGGCTGCACTGCTTGCAGCCCGGAAGAACAAATCCCTGATTGGTATGGATGAAATTGAGGATGCTTTCACGAAAATTGTTGCAGGTCCTCAGAAAAAATCCATGCGGATCAAAGAATCAGAAAAACTTAAAACGGCGTATCATGAAGCCGGTCACGCAGTGCTTTCTCATTTGCTGCCGCTGATTGATCCTGTGCATCAGATTTCCATTATCCCCAGCGGAAATGCTTTGGGGTATACCTTGAATCTGCCTGCGGAAGATAAGTTCAGCGTTTACCGCAACGAACTAAAGCAAAAGATATCCATGCTCCTTGGCGGTCGGGTTGCAGAGCAGCTAATATTTGACGACTTCTCCGGCGGTGCGTCCAATGATATTCAGCGTGCCACACAGATTGCCCGGAAAATGGTCATGCAGCTTGGTATGAGTGATCTGGGACCGATTCTGTTTGGAAGCGGTCACAGTGATACGGAAGTGTTCCTGGGAAGGGATTTCTCCCAGAACCGTGACTTCTCAGAAGCAATAGCCGCAAAGATTGACGAACAGATTGAAAAGATCATCAATGAATCTTATAACGAAGCGAAACGTTTGCTGTCTGAGAATATTGATAAGCTGCATTTTATCGCCAAGTATCTGGTTAAGAACGAAATCATGAACGGCGAGCAGTTCCGGCGCGTTATGGAAAATTCGGACGTAACAATAGAGGAACTGGAAGAAATGTATGCGGAGAAGCGCCGCCGCAGTGAGGCGGAAAATGAGGCGCGGGCGCTGCAAATTAAAGAAAATGAGCGCCGCCGTGAAGAAGCCCGCAAGCTGGAGGAAGAAAAAGAACAGCGCAGCGAGGTTTCAAATGTGCCGCCAAGACCGGACGATGATTCGGATCGGTAAGAGAAAACAAAAAGAACACTCCGGGAGTTGCGTAGCAATCTCCCAGGGTGTTTTTTCATTATTTAGAAAAAGCCTCCTCCCAGCAAAGGGGTGGCATGCTGCAAGACCAAATCTACGAAACCCCCCCCATGTGCAAAGAGGGCATAGTTGAGATAGAGGGTGTTCATCAATGCCAAAAGTCCCCTTGTGAGAGGATCTGCTGCGCAGTTCCGAGGGTGGTATGCTGCAAGCTCCCACCATCCTCAAAGCCTCCCTTGTGTAAAGGGAGGTGGCTCGCTGCAAGCGAGTCGGAGGGATTGTTTGGTATAACTGTCGATTTAGCGATGCTGCAAACCACAGCTAAACAAGACAATCCTTCAGTCGCTATCGCGACAGCTCCCTTTGCACAAGGGAGCCTTATAAAGCTTGGTGCTGTCGCGGGGCATCCTAGGATCCGCATAGCGGCTCCAGCACAAGGTTTTTTTCTTCTTTCCCAATAATATGAAAGAAACCGCCGATAGGCGGTTTCTTTTAACTTTTCAACTTTTTCCAAAGGCGGTGATTTCTTCACCGTTTAATATTCGAATCGTATCGTTCTCAATTTTCTTTACAAGATCCGTCAGCACATAAAACTCACCTACACCGTCGATTGTTACCAGCGAATGACGGGTGGAATAGGGATAAAACCGATACACTGTTGCATCTCCTGCAAGGTTTGTTGCTGTGAAGGTCATATATGCATTGTCCGGATCTGCCGCAAATGCTTCCATTTCTTCCGGCGACATCGTGCCGAACTCGTCCGCAGCGTAATAATCCTGAATGGCAAGGGCGACCAGCGATTTATAAAAATTCCGGAACTGGGGAATATAATCCTCTGTCAGTTTTTTCCCTTCCGTTGTGACAGTCAAAAGCTGCTTCTGATTTTCGTCTACATCATGTTTCAGCTGAAATTCAGCCTGCACAGAATCGGTAGTTATCCGAATCTGCCGGATGTTTGTAATATACTGCTGATATACATATGGATCAATCCAGTCAATCAGGGAATATTCCAGATAGGAATGCGCCTCGCCGCCGATAATACCGATTACATTTGGATACAGATTGGAATATACATAGTAGGTACCCTCTTCCGTCAGGGCGGAGAAATACAGCTCATATTTCCGGTTTGCATATTCAAATGTGATGCTGTGAGCAGGATGATCCAAACCAACTGCTGCAAAATCCTCCGCCGCAGCGCCCAGCTTATAGCAGGAATCTGCCCGCAGTTCCAGATAAGAAAAAATAATCTCATACAGCTTGTTGGAATCAGGATAATATGCTGTAGGATAATCCATGATGTTTTCTGCAAGGGCATTGGGATTGTTTTGCTCTTTTTTATCCTTCAGACGGATGCGCAGCAGCATTTCCTCATCCTGATACACAGTGAAATGATTGACTGTGTAGTAATCGTCCTGAGATATGCCGGTTGTCAGTACAGGCGTTACATATTTTTCTATGGGAACCAGAATGGTGTCTGCAACTTCTGTTCCCAATACGTATACGCTGCGCCGCCCCTCCAGCATGCAGTAGTATCCGCCGCCGGTAAGCAGCCTGTCCCCTACGAGAACCGTGAACTTGTCGCCGCCGTTTGCTGTCACCGTCCATTTGGCAGACGGTGCATCCAGTCCGTATTCCGCGATTTTTTTATCGGATAAGTTGCTTCCCACTTTGGTTTTGGACAAGGTGTATGCAGTTACATTAACAAGCAAAGAAAATTGCTGTTCATCAAAGGGCACGGCGTCGAACCCCTTGATCCGGAATTTTCCTTCTTCCGCCTGATAAAAGGCAAAGGAGCCATATTCGTTTTCTACTGCAATCTGTTCTATATCGCTGCGGGACAGGGATCCGAACAGGAAAAACCGATCCCCGCTTCCCAGTGCCTCTCCCGCCTCTGTTTCCGGTGGATTTTCACCTTCCTCTACAGTCGCCGTCATGGGACGAATGAGGAAAAAATATCCGCAAAGGAGCAGTGCAAACAGGGAGAGCAGTACAATAATCAGTATTTTCTGCCGTTTCATCCGTTCCGTCTCCTGATGTGCACCACAAGTCCCGCTGCGCCGATGAGCACAGGCATTGTCACGGTCAGAGCCACAGTCCACCGGTTCGCCTGGGCAGTGGTGATATCCATGCTGGTATCATCCAGCACCTTCATTTCAATATCTGCTATGATCCGATCCCGTCCGGTCAGCCGCATGGTATTATATAGAATGTCTCTGTTGCCATAAGCACTGGACAGCAGATATGCCGGGTCCGTATAGTCTGCACTGCCGCTGACCAGCACATAGGAATAGTAATATTCGTTGTTTTCAATCCGGCTCTCCCGGGAAATGGTCATGAGTGGCTGCGCTCCGGTAGAAACTGTTTCCCCGTTTTGAATCATTTGTGCGCTGTCATGGGACCAGAGAACCGGGGAAACGACCTTCGTGCCTTCCAGTGCCGGATCATCTTCCCACAGAATATTCAGGGGCATTGCGTTGCGCAGAATTGTTTTGGGCGCCCGGTCTTTCTCCAGTAAATCCAGATACAGGGACGCGCCAAGGGTATCTTTTTCAGCATACTGGGTTACAATTGCCTTGCCGTCTGTGGAAATGGCGTTGGCAGTGTCCCGCATGTAGGTATCTCCGTTAAAGCCGATCCCCCATTCAGAAAGCAGTTCACTCAGGTTTGTCAGATTTCCTGCATATTCAGGGGAAGTAAATACCATCAGGCAGCCGTAGCTGTCCAGAAACCGGTCCAGCTTATCGATTTCGTTGGCGTCGCTGCTGTCCGCTTCTATGCCGGCGAAATCATATATAGGATTGTTGATGACAACAATCCGTGCGTCCTCATCAATTTCTTCTTTGGAAAGATCAATATTTTTTACCGTATATCCCGCATCGTTGAAAAGGCTTACCAATGCGGACGCGTTATCATCCACAGCTTCTCCGTGCTGGGTGGTCATATGCACTACAGGCAGCTCCGCGGAGGTCATGGACAGGATTGCGGACACAAATTTCTGTTCTGCCTGATATCCCCAGATTTTGCTGTACTCCTCATCGTGCACGAAAAATGCGTCCATATTGAACAGACGGAATTCTGTGCCGCATTTCACAACTACAGAAGTGGTTTTGATATCCTGTGCAGCAGTGGTATAGTATTCCTTGAAAAATCCGGGGTTTTTAATAATATCCACGCATTCCACATGGATGTTGTCAAATTTTGATTCCAGCTGCAGCGCTGTTTGATATACATAAAACAGATAGGGGCTTGCATCCCGGATTTTGTCTGACTCTACGGTAAAGTAAATGTCGGTTTCCCCTTCCACATCCCGGAGCAGATCCAGTGTGGCGTCGGACAGGGAATATATCTGATCCTTCGTCATATCCGCATACCAGGTGAAGTGATTTGCCAGGGCGAAAAATGCCATATTGAATACAATCACCAGGGCGATCAGCAGGGCGGTGATTACAGAGGACATGGCGGTGTACTGATTTCTTCTCTGCCGGCGCAGCTTTGCTTTTTGCAGTTTTTTAATGTTCATGCTCCTGCCTCCTTATGCAAACCGGCGCTTTTCATATACGCGCACCGTGAGGAACAGGAATACGCCGCACATGGAAAGATAGTACACTGCGCTGGAAAAGTCGAAAATGCCCATGGTAAAGTTGGAATACCGGCTGTAAATGGAAATCCAGTCCAGAATCTGCCGCAGCACGAAATTGTCCAGAATTCCGTTGAGCATGGCAAGCACTACAAGTCCGCACAAAACGCCAATGGTTGTAACGGCGGCGGTGAACTGATTTTCCGTGAGAGAGGACAGGAACATGCCGATTGCAATGAAACAGATTCCGATAAGAATCATGCCGACAGTACAGCCAAGCACTCTGCCCCAGTTGGGATCTCCGTATATTCCAAGGGTTACAAAAAACAAAGAAGAAATTGCTACCGTTCCGAGAAACAGGGTGAATGCGGCAAGAAATTTTGCCAGCACCAAACTCCACAAACTCACCGGCGCGGTGAGCAGCAGCTGTTCTGTTTTGTTCCGCTTTTCTTCTGCAAAGGACCGCATGGTCAGCAGCGGAATAAGCACAATATAAGCGATCATCAAAATCTGAAAATACAGCGACACATCAGTGGACTGCTCCTGCAATGTGGTCAAGCTGAATATAAATCCGGCGGCGCAAAGAAAAATTGCCATAAAAATATAGCCTGCCGGCGTTGTAAAATAGGCGCGCATTTCACGCTTGTAAATAGCAAACATGTAAATTCCCTTGCCTTTCCTTCAATTCCGGTATTTTATTTTTTTTGTTTTTTACCGGGCTGTACGCCCTCGGTCAGCTTCAGGAACACATCCTCCAGAGAATATCCTTCCTGTTCCATGCCTACTACAGGCCACTCCCGCTGCGCCATGGCGAAAAATACGCCCTTGCGCACGTCCGTGCCGGGAGCAGATTCTACAAAATAGGAAAAGCTGTCCCGTTCTCTGTCTCCTGTAGCTGTGGCGCTGGTAACCTCCGGCACAGCCCGCAGCACTTCCAGCACTTCCTTCTGGGGGCCGCAGATGCTCACCCGGATCCGTGTATTCTGCTGGATGGTGCGGCTGATGCTGTTTGTTTTTTCATCGCAAAGTACCTTGCCGCCGTCCAGAATTACAACCCGGTCGCAAACTGCCTGCACCTCCGACAAAATATGAGAGGATAAAATCACTGTGTGTTCTCTGCCCAGTGTGCGGATCAGATTGCGCACTTCAATAATCTGTTTCGGGTCCAGTCCCACTGTGGGCTCATCGAAAACAAGCACTTTGGGATTTCCCACAAGTGCCTGTGCAATGCCCAGGCGCTGTCTGTATCCGGTAGACAGATTTTTAATAATGCGCCGGCGTGCGTCATATAGGCGGGTTACCCGGCAAATTTCCTCCAGATGGGCGTCCCGGTTATAGTCGCACTGTTTCAAGTCATATACAAACCGCAGATACTCCTCCACCCGCATATCCCCGTAAAGGGGCGGCGTTTCCGGCAAAAAGCCGATCCGTTTTTTTGCCTCCCCGGGCTGTTCCAGAATATCTTTGCCGTCTATGCAGACTGTGCCTGCATTGGCAGACAAATATCCTGTCATAATATTCATCGCGGTGGATTTTCCAGCCCCGTTGGGACCAAGCAGCCCCAAAATTTCCCGCTCGCCCACTGTAAAACTCACGTCATCCAAGGCAAGGTTTGTCCCATAGGATTTTACAAGATGTGAAACCTCAATCATTGATCCACTACTCCTTTCCGGTGTGCAGCCGGAATAATACAATTATATTGTAGCATATTGTTCTGCCGCAACTATAAATAAACTATTAAATTTTTTTCGTATAGCTGCGGATTTCGTCTATATAATAGGGCAGCGCCGTTTCAAAATCCACGCCGTACCAGCGCCGGTCGGCTGCCGCCGCCCAGCATGCGGCGCTGCGGGAGGTGAACTCCACTGCAAGGGACAGCGCGTCGTCCAGACACATTCCTGCGGCAAGGGCACCCACGCATGCGGAAGCAAACACATCTCCCGTTCCGTGAAGAGGCTGGCTTGTCCGCACCCGCTCCCCGTAATAGGAAAAGACGGAGCCGTCCCGACCGTCATATTTCAGAACGCCCAGCTTGTCCGCATCACCGACAGGGGACACGCCGGTGAGTACCGCGCATTTTGCACCCATGGCGCACAGTCTGCGGAGCAAATCTGTAAGCTGATCCCGGGTGAAGTCCTCCCGGTACGGTTCGTTCAGGAGGGCACAGGCTTCCGTCAGATTGGGCACAATCACGTCTGCCCGGGCGCACAAATCTGCCATATATCCCGGAAAGGTAGCGTGAAATCCGGTGTACAGCCTGCCGAAATCCCCCATAACCGGATCCACAAATACAGTCTTGTTTCCGCCGGGCAAGCGATCCAGAAACCGGGACACGGTGCCGGTCTGTTCCGGGGAAGCAAGATATCCTGTATATACAAAATCGAACGCGATTTTTTCCTGCTCCCAGGAAGCAAAGATTGCTTCCATATCCTCGGATAAATCCCGTTTGTATACGTGAGTGAAAGCGGTGTGGACAGAAAGCACCGCGGTAGGCAGCACTGCCGCTTCTGCGCCGGCGGCGCTGATAATAGGCAATGCCACCCCGAGGGAACACTTGCCCACGCAGGATATATCCTGCACAGTTAAAACACGTTTCATCATACTCTCCATTTGCTCTATCCAAGTATATGTAAATGCTCCAGCACAATTTTTATGCCGATGAGGATCAGAACGACTCCGCCTGTGATTTTTGCCCCCCGGAGGAACCGGTTTCCAAAGCAGCTTCCAATGAATACGCCTGCTATCGATAAAATAAATGTGACCAGTCCGATTATAAGCACACAGCCCCATATATTGCATTCTTCTGCAATCATGGAAAAAGCTACCCCCATTGCCAGTGCGTCCACACTGGTAGCAAGGGCAGGCAAAAACATCCCTTGGGGAATTGCGCAGCTTTCCTCTTCCCGGACGGCGTCTAAAATCATATTTCCACCGATCAGGGTGAGAAGGGCAAAGGCGATCCAGTGATCGTAGGCTTCGATATACTGCAAAAACTGTGCACCCAAAAACCAGCCGATGAGAGGCATCAGCGCCTGAAACACGCCGAACCACAGTCCCGCGCGGCATGCGTTTCCCACAGTGATTTTTCCCATAGACAATCCTTTGCACACAGACACGGCAAAAGCGTCCATAGCAAGGCTGACGGCGATAAGCAAAAGTTCTCCAATTCCCATATTCTATCCATTCCTGTCCGTTTACTGTACTATAAATGTACGAGTAAACAGGACAGAAAATGCATAATTCGTAAAGGGGGGGCTTGGATTTCCGAAAGGCTCGCCCCGACAAAGGAAACTGCCGCGAAACAAAAATTCCCAGAAGGCTCCCATGTGAGGATCCACTACGTGGCTCCATAGGGAGCTGTCGCCAAGCGAAGCGACAGCGACTGAGGGATTGTCCCTGCTGTCATTTTAAATTATCTGTAAATCGGCAGTCTATTTAAACAATCCCCCAGTCTCCGCTATGCGGAGCCATGCCCCAGTGGTTCGTTTCCGAACCACCGCACAAGGGGGCTTTTGATTCCGGGAGGCTTACAATGTTTGTACAGACTGTTAATCCTTCCGTGCTTCTACCATATGAATGGGGAATCCCTTCGCAGTAAAATTGCGTTCATATTCCGTCATGATATTATTTTCTGCCCGTTCACTGCTGTGCAGGTCATGGGTTACAAAAGTTACTTTAAAAGGAGACTGCTCCAGCATTTCGAGGGAATATGCAAACAAGCCGGCATTGTCCGTTTTAAACCGGAAATATCCGCCGGGGCGCAGCAGATACAGATACCGTTCCAGAAAATCCGGATGGGTCAGCCGCCGGCGGGCATGCCCCTTTTTCGGCCAGGGATCGCTGAAGTTTGCGTAAATGGATTCAAAAATCCCGCCTTCAAAATAATCGGTGAGCCCTCCTGCTTCCATGGGCATAAACCGCACGTTTCCGCGCATATTCAGGGGGATGTCCCAAGGCGTGTCCTTATATACCGTACCGTCCGGCGCTTCCCATCCCCCCTGGGGATAGGACCTTCCCAGTCCTCTGTCTATGGCATATTTCTCCATGGCGATGACAGCTACATCTGCACAGCGTTCCATGGCAAGGTAATTATAGTCTGCCTCCTGCCGGGACAGACCGCGGATAAAATCTCCCTTGCCGCATCCGATTTCCAGACGCAGCGGGAGTTCCTTCTCAAAATTGAGTGAAACCCGTCCCCCATCGGCGGGAACGGATACGGTCAGTGCGGATAAAACGGAAAGTCTTTCCTTTCCCCGCGGTTTTTTTCGCATTCTCATATTGCAATGCATCCTGCTTTTTGTTAGAATAAGTACATTGGCAAATATTTTCTGTAAAATATTTGCACTGCTGGATAGAGTATAGCACATATGAAGAAAAAAATCCAGACCAAACGGCAGATTTGGACAGGGGCATACCTGTCCCGCACCCGGCATACAAATAAGAAGAGTCGCCGGGATAGAATCCGGATAAAAAGGAGGGCTTTCGTTTGAATATAGATACATTTTCCGCCGGGCTGATTCAGTCGCTGACAGCGCGGGGAATCGACAGGCTAACCGCATCGGAATATACGAGGACCCTCATTCGTACCTTGACGGAAGAGGATCTGCGGGAAATTGCAGGATATCGTACCGGTGAGGATTTTACAGCGTTGTCTGAAAGTATGGCAAAGCTGATCCGGGAAAAAGCCGTGCCGAAAGCCACTGCGCGGTCGGATATGGACACAAAGGTGATTCGCACGCCGCCGCAGCCTACAGACGCAGGCACGCACCATCCGCTGGGTGGGAATATGGAGCACACCAGAACCAGCTTGCCGCCGGTTCATTTGGAAAAGGCTGCGCCGGCGCGGAAGATTCCGGATGAAATGGAACACACCAAAGTCGGCGTGCCGGTGCAGGAGAAGGAGGAACATCCTCTTTGGAAGGAAGAAGTGACCCGGCAGGGCTTTGTTCCTTTGACGAGTCGGGGCAAAGCAGTTTTCTGGACAACAGTTATTTTGACACTTCCCCTGACAGCTACATTTTGTGCACTGCTGCTGTTTATTTTCGTTTTGTGTTTTCTGACTGTGTGTGCACTGATCGCTGCCAGCTTTTTGCTTATCGGCGGTGAAGTGGTAGCGGGAACCGCCGGTTTTTTAGTCGGCGTGATATATGGGATTATTCAAATCTGCACCACCTCTGCGGGCATCGGTATTTATGAAATCGGGCTTGGGATTATCTGCGCGGGCGCAGCTCTGGCGCTGGGTGTTCTGACCTATTATTTAGCCACCCGGGGACTGCCGTACATACTTCGCCAGGAGCTTCTTTTCGGGCGCTATTTTCTGCGGCAGGTAAAGCCCATGATCAATCGTTGGAGAGAGGGGTGTAACTCTGAAAGATGAAAAACTGCAAAATGCAAAGTTTGCTGCTTTCAGACCTGATTTGTGCCTTGCGGCATACGATGAAACCGGCACCAATCCATAGAAAGACGGGGGCATAACTATGAAACAAAGATCCAAAGTTTTTCTTATGGTTGCCGCCGTGCTGGTGGGTGTGGGACTGATTACCTGCCTGATCGGTGCAGGTATAAGCAGCGCTGCAGGAGATCCGCTTTTTGCATCCTCCTTAGAAGAAGGAAAGGGATATCGGTATTCTTTTGACGGCAGTAAAATTGATAAAATCAAGTTGGATGTGGCAGACGCGAAAATCCAGGTTATCGGCGGTGCGCAGGAGTCCTATATAGAAATTCTGCATTTTAATGAAAATCTATATTCCTTTTCTATGAGCAAATCCCTGATCAGCTTTAAAGAGTCTCCGGATGTTTCCTCTGTGCTCCGATTCTGGGAAAGCGGATTTACTTTCAAAGGACTGCGGTACATTTTGCGGTTGTCTCCCAAAAAAGGAGAAAAGGCAATCAATATATATTTGACAGACGATGACTATGTGAAATGTCTGGAAGTGAAAAGTCGGACAGGAAATATTTCCGTAGCGGATATGGAAACAGATACAGACTATATTTTCACTATGGAAAGCGGGTCCGTAAAAATGGAAAACGTAACTACCGGATCCGCACTCAGCGTTACTTCAACAGGAACGCAGCCCTGTGCCGTGGAATTGGAGAATACAACCGCACGCCTTCTTACGTTGAATTTGACGGAGGGAGATGTGCAAGCAAAAGCATTGTCTGCACTTACAAGCAAAATTGATGTTGTACACGGCAGTATCAATCTGGACTATATCCCGCGGGAGGAACTGTTCACCATAGCAGTGAACACCAAAGGGAAACTTTCTGTAAACGAGATTGGATATATTGACAAATACCAATATACCACAAAAGAGGAAGATGACAAGCCGGACGATGACGAGAAACCGGAGGAAGAAACTTTGACTATTAACTGCAAGGATGCGGCTGTATACCTGTTCGCGGCAACGCTTCCGGCGGATACACAAAAAGCAAAATAATTGAACACATAAAAGAAAGGCATTGGAATTTTACATGGAATATACCTACAAGTTAAAAGGTGTCTGTGCATCAGAAGTTTCATTTGAGTTGGAAGAGGACGGCACGATTAAAAATGTCCGGTTCACCGGCGGATGCAACGGCAACCTGAAAGCAGTCGGCAAACTGACAGAAGGCATGGATGCAGAAAAGGTTGCGCAAATTCTTGCGGGAAACATCTGCGGGCACAAACAGACGTCCTGTGCAGACCAGTTGGCGCGTTCTATCCGGGCAGCGCTTGCAGAAAAGTAATATAGAAAGGCTTCCGAATGGGGAGGTGTAAGTTTAGTAAAAAGGCTCCCATGTGAGGATCCACTACGTGGCTCCATAGGGAGCTGTCACAGCCAAGCGTAGCGATTGTGACTGAGGGACTGTACTACGATCATTTTGAAGGATCTATAAATCGACAGTTTAACATAGACAATCCCCCCGACTCGCTTACAGCGAGCCACCCCCCTTTGCACAAGGGGGGCTTTAGGAGGGTGTAAGTGTTGGGTTTTCAACCCCCAATATATTAACATAATAAAAATTACAGGAGGACAGCGCAAGCTGAAACAACAACCCATGTTTATTGTAAAAGATCAGAAAAATCCCCAAGGTGAGTTTGAAATCACCAGTGTGGACAAAGGAATTTTTCACGTCCGTGTTTCCGCTGACGGAACCTATGCCGAGACACTGCTGACACGCTACAACATCCTGAAGGAAAAAGAAGTGGATACCGGCGCATCTGTATCCGGCAATACCGTAACACAGGGCAGATTTTCTCTGACTGTCACGCAGGACGGTGCACTGCGGGTAGAGGGAACAAAAGAACCCCTTGTATTCCATTTTGACGGATATGAGGGCAAGCCATATCAGAATAAAGGCTTCACATTGCAGATTGATCTGCATAAAAAGGAACGTTTGTACGGTTTGGGAGACGAATCCAGAAAAAGCATATCCCGCCGGAATTCTGTGTCCCGGTTGGATATCCGCAACATTGCGTCCTACGGTCCCATTCCCTATATCATGTCCATGAACGGTTGGGGCATGCTGCTTAACTGCACCTATGCATCTGTTTTCGATATGGACAAGGATAGTCCCGATCAGGTGAAAATTACCACCCATAAGGGTATGATTGATTTCTATTTGTTCCTGCCGGAATCCGGCTCCCTTGCTGATATCCTTGCACTGCACGGAAAAGTTGCAGGAACGCCTGTTATGCTGCCGAAATTTGCTTATGGATACACCTTCGTGCTCAACGAACAGACCAATGCAAGAGAAATGCTGTACGACTGCCTGAACTTTCGCAGAGAGGATATCTCCTGCGATATGGTAGGTCTGGAGCCCCAGTGGATGAGCCGGAAATATGATACCAGTGTAGACAAAAAGCTGGACGAAGATCGGTTCTATATTCCCGGATGGCTGCCGGACGATCAAAGCGGTCCGGAAACCTTCTTCTATTCCCTGCGGGAAATGGGCTTCCGTCTCAGCCTGTGGCTGTGCCAGAACTATGACCTGCTCTTTGAAGAAGAACGGCAGCTTGGTGAACGGATGAAGGAATTGGGCAAGGAATATACCTTTGAGGGCGCTTCTATTTTGGATGAACATCTGGCGTGCCCGCTTTATATGGATGGACTGACTGTGCGGGATCAGCCCTGGTTCGAGCACCTGAAGAAATTCTGTGACAACGGCGCGGAAGCGTTCAAGCTGGACGGTGCGTTCCAGGTGAACGATCATCCGGACCGGCTTTGGGGCGGAAAATACTTTGATGATGAAGTGCACAACGTATACCCTGTACTGTATGTAAAACAGATGAAAGAGGGATATGCAAACCACACGGGTCGCCGTGCTATGATTTATACTCCCTGTGTTTACGCAGGTACACAGCAGTACGCGGCGTCCTGGGCAGGTGACACCGGCGGCGGATTTGACACAGTGGTTGCAATGCTCAACTACGGTCTGTCCGGACATTCCAACGTAACCTGCGATATGGACATCACCTCTTTGGAAGGTATCCACTATGGATTCCTGTCTCCCTGGACCCAGCAGCTTGGCTGGCGCAACTGGAACCTGCCCTGGTTCATGCGGGATGAGGTTCTGGAAGCAGTGCGGTATTATTCTCATCTGCGCAGCGAGCTGTTCCCCTACATTTATTCTATGGCGCATCTGGCTGCAAAAACATCCATGCCCCTTGCCCGTGCGCTCCCGCTGATGTATCCGGATCATCCGGAATACGATCAGGTTGCAAACACCTATATGTTTGGTGACAGCCTGCTGGTAGCTGTATTTGATATGAAGGTAACGCTGCCGGAAGGACAGTGGATTGATTACTTCACCGGCGAGGTATATGAAGGCGGTCAGGTAATTCAGTACCAGATCCCGAAGGGACGGGGCGGGGCGCTGATGGTGAAAGCCGGCAGTGTGCTGTGCACTATGGCATATCAGAGATACCTGCACGAAACCACCGCGGACACATACTGCATTCAAGTGTATCCTGGTGCAGACGCATCCTTTACCCTGTGTGAGGATGACGGCTACACCTACGATTATAAAGACGGTAAAATGGCAACCACAGTAATCGCTTTGGAAAACAGTACCACGGGCGAATTTGATCTGGTGATCAACACGCGGGAGGGAAGTTTTGACGGACGTGCGAAGGATGAAAATTCCAAGCCTTCTGATCCTGCTATTCCGGGAGTTGGCGAGGTTAGTGGATTCCAGGCACGCATTTTCGGCGGTGCAAAGGAAGTAACGCTGAACGATGCGCCTGTAGCGATCCGGGAAGAAGATGGCTGCTGTGTATTTGATGTGCCGCAGGAACTGCATGCAGCAGGCAAGCTGGTATATCATGTGATTCAGTAAGAAATCAAAAAGGAGAGGGATTTTCCCTCTCCTTTTTTCGATAGAATGAATGCAAACAATCCCCCCGACTCGCTTACAGTGAGCCACCCCTTCGGAACTGCATAGCAGGTTCTCGCGTGGGGCTTTCATGTTAGCGGATGGTTATGAGGCGACATCTCACATAAGTTCTGTATCGTGGCTCTATAGGAGCTATAACAAAAAAGGCTCCCCCCAGCAAAGCGAGCTGTCGCAGAGTACAAGAAAAAGGCTCCCTTGAGAGGATCCACTACGTGGCTCTATAGGGAGCTCCCGCGGAATCTAATAGAAAAGGCTCCCATGTGAGGATCCACTGCGTGGCTCCATAGGGAACTCCCGCGGAGCGGGTGAGGGATTGTACTACGATCATTTTGAAGGATCTATAAATCGGCAGTTTAACATAGACAATCCCTCCGACTCGCTTACAGCGAGCCACCTCCCTTTACTGGGGGGAGGCTTTTCATATTAGTGGGATGTCAATAAATGCTAATCCTCTATCCTTCACTGCAAGCTGTCTGTAAAAGATACTGCTGTTTCCAGGGCAAGGCGCATCATATCTGTAAAGGAAGTCTGTCGTTCCTCTGCCGTTGTGACTTCTCCTGTAACCAGATGATCGGACACAGTGCAGATAGCCAACCCATGCTTTCCTGCACGGGCAGCGTTCATATATAATGCTGCAGCTTCCATTTCTACTGCGAGTACACCCATTTTGCTCCAAAGCGCAGTGGAATCCGGATCATCATGATAAAAAATATCGCTGGAAAGAAGATTCCCCACGTGAAAAGGCAGTTTTGCATTCTTTGCCGCCGCCGTGCAGTGCTCCAGCAATTGGTAGCTTGCAATTGGTGCAAAGGTTCCGGGGAGGCGGAAGGTGTGAGAAAAGGCAGAATCTGTGCACGCCCCCTGCCCGATTACAATATCCCGCAGTCGGACGCTTTCCTGTATCCCCCCGGCAGATCCAACCCGGATGATAGCTTCCACACCGAAAAAGTTGAATAATTCATAGGAATAAATTCCCATAGACGGCATGCCCATGCCGCTTGCCATTACGGAGACGCGCCGCCCGTTATAGGTTCCGGTGTAGCCCTGCACTCCCCGGACGTTGTTTACCAGTACCGGGTCTGCCAAAAAATTCTCTGCTATATACTTTGCCCGCAGGGGATCGCCGGGCATCAGAACCACCGGCGCGAAATCCGAGGGGGAAGCGTTAATATGCGGTGTTGGATATGGTTTCATAATCTGCTCCATTCTTTTGTTCTTGTATCAGCGCTGCAATCACCCGGCTTGTGCCGATTCGGTCTGCTCCCAGACGGATCATTTCTGCCGCCGCCTGGGGGCCGCTGACACCTCCTGCTGCTTTGATTTTCTTGCCGGGAGCCATGTGTTCCTTCATCAGGATAATATCTTCCTGCGTGGCACCGCCTGTAGAAAAACCGGTAGACGTTTTGATAAAGTCTGCATTGGAGGCAGATACAGTTTCGCACATGCGGATTTTTTCTTCCTCCGTTAAAAGGCAGGTTTCGATGATTACCTTGAGCAGTTTGCCGCTGCATGCCTGCTTTACCTGATTGATTTCCTCCAGCACTGCGTCATACATACCTGCACGCACCCAGCCTAAATGGATTACCATATCAATTTCTGCTGCGCCGTCTGTCACCGCCTGCTGGGCCTCGAAGCATTTTGCCGCTGTGGTCATATATCCGTTGGGAAATCCGATGACCGTACAGATTGGTACGCGCCCCGCTGCATAGTCTGCTGCCTGCCGTACAAAAGACGGGGGAATACAAACAGATGCGGTTTGGTAGAAGATGCCTTCATCGCAGGTTTTTTGGATATCCTCCCACATGGCTGTGGGGGTAAGCAGGGTGTGGTCCACCCGTTTTAATATTTCACATAGTTCCATTGGCACATTTCTCCAATTTAAAATACTTTTTATTTAATGATAGCATAAGATCTCCTTTTGTCAACGTGGAAGTATAGATTTTTCCAGATTCGTACATAATAAGTAGGAATTTTAATACAGAAAAGGAGACGGACATGGACATAGATAAAAACAAATTTAAAAATGACAGTACCAGCGAAAATCCGGAGGACAGCACCGGCGGGGAAAATACTACCGACGGAGCAGAAAACGAACAGTTAGATTTTATTATGAAAAGCGGCAGTGTGATCTCCAAAAAAGACGGGGAAACCATACACTGCCTGACAATTATAGGACAGGTGGAAGGGCACTTTATATTAGGAGACGGACAGAAGGCGACCAAATATGAGCATATCATTCCGCTGCTGGTATCCATAGAGCAGTCGGATGAGATAGACGGGCTCCTTTTGGTGTTGAATACCATGGGCGGCGATGTAGAAGCCGGATTGGCAATTGCGGAAATGGTTGCAGGAATGTCCAAACCGACCGTATCTCTGGTGCTTGGCGGTGGGCACTCCATAGGCGTGCCTCTGGCAGTTTGCGCAAAAAAATCTTTTATTGTTCCTTCTGCTACGATGACCATTCATCCGGTGCGTATGAGCGGCACCGTTGTGGGCGTACCGCAAACGTATTATTATTTTGAACGGATGCAGGACCGGATTGTTCGGTTTATTACAGAGCATTCCCATGTGTCCGATGAAAAATTCCGGGAATATCTGATGCGTACAGATCAGATTGCCACAGACGTTGGCTCTCTCATTGATGGATGGGAGGCAGTGGATATTGGTCTGATTGATCAGGTAGGATCCTTGGCAGATGCCCTGCAGGAGCTGCGGCAGCAAATAGAGGCAAAGCATAAGGAAAACCAGACAGAAAATGCATCTTCTGCGCAAGCCTCCCTTGTATAAAGGAAACAGCATAGCGAAAAAGCTCCCGTGCAAAGAGTAAAAAGCTCCCTCCTAACGAAAAGCCTCCCTTGTGCAAAGGGAGGTGGATTGCCCAAGCGTAGCGACCGAGTCGGAGGGATTGTCTTTGCTATCATTTTAGATAATCTACAAATCGGCAGTTTTGCTTAGACAATCCCTCACCCGCTCCGCGGGAGCTCCCTTTACACAAGGGAGCCTTTTATATGTGTGTGGTACTGCGCGGCATCCCCTATGGAGCCACGCAGTGGATCCTCACATGGGAGCCTTTTGGGAAATTTTGTTTCGTGACAGCTTCCTTCACTGGTGGGAGCTTTTTTGTCATTTACTGTATCTTCAACAACGCAGCCGCATTGTTCCAAAGAATATCCTTGCGCTCTGACGGAGACAACTCCAGCGTATCCAGCAGTCGCAGTTCCATTTCCGGGGTGTGCCAGGGACAGTCTGATCCGAATAAAAGCTGCTTGGTTCCGTGTTTTTCAATAATATCCAGCGCTTCGGAGCGCGGTTTGGTTCCGTATCCAAAAGATATATCAAAATATAGCGGCAGCCCGCACAGATACTGCAATACTTCTTCTCCCATGCAGGCGCCGCCCCAGTGTGCGGCAATTACCGGACCGTCTATATGCTGCAGCGCCCGTGCCAGCCGCTTTGGCGTACAGTGGAAAGGTGCTCTGTATCCAAAGTCCTGCCCTGCGTGGAACAGGATTACAAGTCCTAAATCAGCGGCTTTCTTATAGATGGGAAACATACGGGGATCATCCACAAAAAAATCCTGATAGTCCGGGTGCAGCTTGACGCCCCGCATCCCCATAGAAGCAATGCGTTCCAGTTCTTCCAGTGCGTCCGGTGCATCGGGATGCACACTGCCGAAGGGGAAAATATGACTGCACTGTATGGAAGCGGCAAAATCGTTCACTTTTTTCATTTGCCCCGGATTGGTAGCGATATTTTGTACCGCGAAAGCGTCAACCCCCTGCTGCCGCATCAGTGCATCCAAAGATGGCAGGGTGCCGTCTGTATGCGGTTCCAGTCCGCCGGATGCAAAGGACAGCTTTGCAATGGCACGGTGAGCCAGTGCATTGGGAAAACAGTGGGTGTGTATATCAAAAATCATGCCGGTTCTTCCTTTCCAGTTCCTTTAAAAAGAGGAGAGCTTCCCAATATCCTGCAAAGCCTTTTCCGGCTATCGTTTTTACACATGCTGCGGATACATAGGATATTTTGCGGAACGATTCCCGGCTGTTCACGTCCGACAGATGTACTTCCACGGTTGGCAGTCCCACTGCTTTCAGCGCGTCCAGAATGGCAACGCTGGTGTGGGTATAGGCCGCCGGATTGATCACAATTCCGTCAAAATTACCGTATGCCTGCTGGATTTTATCTACAAGGGCGCCCTCGTGATTGGATTGAAATACTTCATATTCGATTTCTGCCTGCCGGCAGGTTTCGTCGATAGAATCCAGCAGCGCCTGGTAGCTTTCCGTACCGTATATATCCGGCTCCCGCAAGCCGAGCAAATTCAGATTGGGTCCGTTGAGAATCAGTATTTTCATTATTGTAACAGGTCCTTTCTTTTATATGATGCAAAGGCTTCCCCAGCTGGAGCCGCTACGCGGATCCTATGGTGCTGTCGCGAAGCGGCAAACAAATTTCATAAGGCTCCCATGTGAGGATCCACTGCGTGGCTCCATAGGGAGCTGTCGCGAAGCGACTGAGGGATTGTTCTAACTGTAATTTTGCAGGATTATTAAATTGAAAGTACAGCTAAACAATCCCCCCGTCACGGCTGCGCCGTGCCACCCCCCTTGCACAAGGGGGGCTTTTTGTTTGGTTGATCCGCTATACGGCTCCGCCTTTATCATTTACGCTTTTTCTTTTTTGCAGGAGAGAGGTGCAGAAAAGAAATCAACTGCCATGCCGTTTCGTTGATTCCGATATTCAGTATTTTAATATCCGACCACGCCAGATACATTGGCATTCTCTGCCGGGCAAGTTCCTCCGGTGTGTGCTTTGCCAACAGAGGACGGCTTTGCTGTACATTGGACTGCCCGGAGGAAAGCTGGCTTTTATAGGTTTTGGACATTTCCCGGCGAATATACACAACCGTTCCGTTTTGCCGCAGCAAATCCTTGTTTTCCGCCCGGGTGACTACGCCGCCGCCTGTGGAAATCACACATCCGCTTTTTGCGCCGGCTGCTGCAACACATTTCGTCTCCAGCCGGCGGAATGCATCTTCTCCATCCTCGCTGAAAATTTCCGGAATGGTTTTTCCCGCAGCTTTTACAATTTCCTCATCAATATCAATCCACTCTCTGCCCAGAAGTGCTGCCAGCCGCTTTCCGATAATGGATTTGCCGCAGCCGGGCATACCGATCAGAACGATATTTTTCATTTCGCCGTTGATCTTTTGCCGGATTTTTTCAATCACAGCATCTTTCTGCTTTTTCCCGGTAAATAAATCTGCTGCATATTTTGCCTGGGCAACCAGCATGGCAAGCCCACCCACTGCGGGGATTCCCATTGCCTCCGCTTGCAGCATAAACGCTGTCTTTGCCGGATTGTAAATTATATCTACAACACACCCAAGGCGGGGAAACTGCCTCAGATCTACGGGGGATATGCCGACTTCCGGATACATGCCCACCGGCGTAGTATTTACAATAAGCTGCGCATCGGCGTGACGGTCCAGATTGTCATAATTATTTTCACCGCTCCGGGAAATGACAATTACCTCGCCGGCACCCATGTCCCGCAGAACCTGAACGACTGTTACAGATGCGCCGCCGCTGCCCAGCACCAGCGCCTTTTTTCCCCGTACCAATGCTTCTTTTCCCCGCAGCAGGTACCGGAATCCGCCGTAATCGGTATTGTCTCCCCAAAGACTGCCGTCCTCCCGGCGCAGAATTGTGTTTACGCTGCCCAGCTTACGGGCAGCGGGAGACATATCCGCAAGATAGGGAATCACTGCCTTTTTATAGGGGATTGTAACATTGAGTCCGAGAAAATCCCCGCCGGTGAGGAATGCGTCCAGCTCTTCTTTCGGGACGGCGAAAAGCTCGTAGGTATAATTCCCCAGCATGGAATGGATGCGGGGGGAATAGCTGTGGGAAAGTTTTTCTCCCAATAAGCCGTAAGTCATAGGATCTCCTTTCAGATCGGCGCGCCTGCGGATTATGTATTGCTTTTTTTATACGATTTCACTATAAGAACCAAGATAGCGGAATTCGTCGCACAAGTGCTCCAGTTCTCCCATAAGCTGGAGAAATTGGGGCGCATATACAGACACGTCCAAATCAAAATAAAACATAAATTCAAAATCCCTGTCCGGAATAGGGCGGCTTTCTATCTTAATCAGGTTGATACCCAGCGCATTGAAGCGGGACATTACCTGATACAGTGCACCGGGGCGGTGTGGCGTTACTACCATAATGCTTGTCCGATTCGCACCGGGGTAGATTTCCGTGTTTTTGGAAATACAGATGAACCGGGTGTGATTGTTGCCGTTGTCCTGCACAGAGGAAGCCAGCGGCTGCAATCCGTACAAAGATGCACAGGAGCGGGAAGCAAGAGCTGCCACATCCTGCCGGGGAGAGTTTGCTACCATTTTTGCCGCTTGTGCGGTATTCTCACATGGGGTGACCTTTACACCTAACGCAGTGAGATATTCCTGAGACTGGGCAATTGCCTGGGGGTGAGAGAAAATCTCCCGGATTTCGGATAGCTTTGTTTCCGGTTTTGCCAAAAGCTGATGGTCGATATGGATTCGGGTGCTGCGTACAATACGCACATGATAGCGCATCATCAGATCGTATACCCGGGTGACGGAGCCTGCATTGCTGTTTTCCAGAGGCAATACGCCGTAAGTACACGCACCGCAATCAATGGCTTCAAATACATCTTCCCAGCGCTCATAGTAGGATAGCTGAGGATATTGGAACAGCCGCTGTGCCGCCAGCGCAGAATAAGCGCCTTCTGTTCCCTGACAGGCGACTGCGGCGTGCGCGGGAAACATTTTCGGTGTCTTTTCAATCGCCTGGGTAATTGTATCGACCGTATCGGATCTGGGATGCATGCGCTTTTCCTGTTCCGCCCGGCTTAGTTCGAAGATTGCATTATATAAGGTACAAATGTAAGATTCCATTTCCGGGTCGGCAAAACCGGTTACCTGCACCAGCTTCTGCCGTTCTCTTGCGGCGTCCAGCACCGGCAGACCGCGCTGCGCTTTATAATCGGAAACTTTTTTGGAAATTTCCATCCGGCGGCAAAACAGCTTTACAATATTTTCGTCAACTGCGTCAATTTCCTTGCGCAGTTCGCTCAAATCCAGTTCCATCGTTTATTTTTACCTTTCTGTAGGGGATAATGTATGATCGATCAGAGCAGTGCATCCAGCAGTGCCAGCGCAACTGCCGCTTCTACTACCGGAACCGCCCGGATCACAATGCACGGATCATGTCTGCCGTGTACAGCCAGCTTTTGGTTTTCCATTTTGGATAGGGACACACTGTCCTGCTCTATTGCAATGGAGGGGGTGGGCTTGAACGCCGCCCGCACCAGAATCGGCATTCCGTTGGCGATTCCGCCCAGAATTCCGCCGTTGTTATTGGAAGTGGTACGCACCGCATCGTCCCGGATGCAGTAGGGATCGTTGCACTGACTGCCTCGCATAGATGCGCAGCCAAAGCCTGCGCCGAATTCCACACCTTTAACCGCCGGAACAGCAAACAGCATGGAAGCAAGCCTGCTTTCCAATCCGTCAAACATTGGATCCCCGGTTCCTACAGGCAGACCTACTGCGGCACATTCGATAATGCCGCCAACAGAGTCGCCTGCTTTTTTCGCGGCAAGGATTGCCGCTTCCATGGCAGATGCAATATTGTCATTTGCCACAGGAAAGGACTTTCCTGCGATCGTTTTCAATTCTTTTGCAGAAATATTTACATCGTCAAAAGGGGTGTCGGTTACATTTTCAATTTGCGCAATGTGCGCGCCTACTGTGATTCCCTGCTTTTCCAGAATTTGCAGGGCGATACCTCCGGCAATACATAAAGGTGCAGTCAACCGTCCGGAGAAATGTCCGCCGCCGGTGGGATCCTGATGCCCGTTCCATTTTACGGCGGCGGTGTAATCCGCGTGCCCCGGACGGGGGCAGTCTGCCAAATTGGCATAGTCGCCGCTGCGGGTGTTTGTGTTACGGATGATTCCTGTCAGGGGTGCGCCGCAGGTTGCGCCGTTATACAGTCCGCATAAAAATTCTACTTCGTCTCCCTCCCGCCGGGGAGTTGCCAGGGGACTTTTTCCCGGCGCACGGCGGGCAAGAAATTGTCCAAGCTGTGCCGTATCTATGGAAAATCCTGCGGGCAGACCGTCTACGGTAACGCCGATGCCGGCGGAATGGGACTGTCCGAATATGGATATTTTCAGTTTGTTTCCGTATATGCTTGCCATGTTAAAGTCTCTCTTCCTTATATTCTACCGTGCCGCCCAGCATCTCGAAATCTTTCCAGAACGCAGGATAGGATTTGGATGCGGACTGTGCGCCATGAATGGTCACGTCTCCGCAGATTACAGAAGCGATTGCAGCGGACATGGCAATCCGGTGATCTCCGGTGGCGTCAATTGTACCGCCATGAAGCGCGCCGCCCCCTTGGATAATCAGTCCGTCCTCCAGTTCCTGCACTGTGCCGCCCATTGTACGGATCAGCGCCGCAGAAGTGGCAAGGCGATCACTTTCCTTCAGCCGCACCCGTGCAGCGTTGCAGATTGTAGTTTCTCCCGGGGTGCCCAGTGCTGCAACGGAAAGAATCAGCACCAGATCCGGTGTGTTTGCAATGTCAATTTTGCAGTTCTTCTCAGTGCGCATTTTTTCAAGAATATCGCAGATTGCTTTGTCCCCCTGCAGGGAATCACTTCGCAGTCCGGTTACCTCTACAGGAGCTCCCAAAAATTTGCACACCTTCCAGAATGCTGCTGCCGACCAGTCTCCTTCCGCTTCAATTGTTCCGGGGGAGCGGTATGTTTGTCCGCCGGGGATTTTATATCCTGTTTCGGTGCGCTGAATTACGATTCCGAAGGCGTTCAGCGTCCACAGGGTCATATCTACATAAGAAGCGGATTCCAATTTTCCGGTTATGGTTAGGGTACTGTCTCCCTCGCAAAGTGGAAGTGCAAACAAGAGTCCGGAAATAAACTGAGAGGACACATCGCCCCGAAGGGTAAAATTGCCGGACTGGAGTTTTCCCCGTACCGACAGGGGATTGGAGCCCTGTTCCGAGAGGGTGCAGCCGCAGCGGATCAGCTCTTCCCGCAGGGGGGAGAGAGGGCGGGCGGGCAGTCTGCCGTGGAGTGCAATGTCCGCATGCACGCCCCGGGCGCACAGGATTGGGATAAGAAACCGCAGGGTGGATCCGGATTCACCGCAGTCTATTGCTATAGTGGCACTGGTTGCTTTTTTATGCGGCGTTACTGTAAAGGCGCCGTTATAATAAGAGATGTCAGCAAAGGAAGATTCCAGGCAGTGCCAGGTAGCTTCGATATCTTCAGAGAGGACGCTGCATCCTATGGTAGTCGGTTCCTCCGCAAGGGCGGCGCAGATCAGCAGTCGGTGCGCCATGGATTTTGAAGTCACTGCCGGGACTGTGCCATGCAGATTTTTGCCGTTCACAGTAACAGTCATAATGTTGGGTTCCTTTCGTGGATAATGTATCTGAATAAAGCAAATTTTGTAGGGCTTTTTAGGAAATTGC
This sequence comes from uncultured Eubacteriales bacterium, assembly GCA_949451655.1. GTDB lineage: Bacteria > Bacillota > Clostridia > Oscillospirales > CAG-272 > Avispirillum. The sequence continues at coordinate 31,569 of CASTST010000009.1, forward strand.
TACACAACTTCAGTAAAGTAATAAGTATGCACCAACTTCATTAGCCTCCCTTGTGTAAAGGGAGGTGGGTTTTGCGTAGCAAAACTCGGAGGGATTGTTTAGGCAGAGCGCCGATTTGCACATTGCTCAAAATGACAGCAGGGACAATCCCCCCGTCACACCTACGGTGTGCCCCCCCTTTGCACAAGGGGGGCTGATGAAGTTAGGCGGGGAGCCTTTACTGCTCCATTCCCGCCCAGAAGAAATCTTCCAAATGGGTGACAGGAATTTTATACGGGATGCAATGCCCGATTTTTTCCGGAAGAATCAAAGTGATATTGCCGCCGGCTCTTTTTTTATCGGAAAGCGCCGCATCTGCAAGCTGACGGGGCGAAAAATCACACCGGGTTGGTAAATCATACAGTGCCAGAAGATCGCAAAGCTTGTCCGCGATATCCCCTTCGCACAGCCCCAGCTTATGTGCCCCGCGACTGGCGATTACCATACCTGCCGCCACGGCTCTGCCGTGAGGAATCTGATAATCGGAGCAAAGCTCAATACCGTGTGCTGCTGTGTGTCCGAAATTGAGCAGGGCACGGATTCCGCAGTCCCGCTCGTCCTCCTGCACAACGTCCCGCTTTATGGAAACGCAGGCAGCGATTACATCCTCGGGATCTGTACGTACCGGCTGGTGCAGGCGGCGGAATAATTTCTCATCCCGGATCATGCCGTATTTGATTACCTCCGCCATGCCATCGGAAAAGATTTCGTCGGGCAGTGTGTCCAATAGGGTATAATCACACCAAACCAGTTCCGGCTGCCAGAACGCACCGCACAGATTTTTTCCTGCGGCAAGGTCCACCGCAGTTTTGCCGCCGACGGAGGAATCCACTGCGGCAAGGAGCGTAGTAGGAACCTGAATGAACGGGATCCCCCGCAGATAGGTTGCGGCGGCGAATCCTGCAAGATCGCCCACAACACCGCCGCCAAAGGCAACGATTGCATCTGTCCGGGTCAATTGATTTTCAGCAAGAAACTCCAGCAGGGAGCTATAGGTGGAAATGGTTTTAGAGGCTTCTCCTGCGGGAAATACAAATTTTATGGAGTCGATACCGTGCAGCGCTTTCTCCAGCGCCGCTCCGTGGAGGGCGTTTACCGTATTGTCCGTTACAATGGCGATGCGTGCTTGCGCGCCGAGAAGTGCACGAACACGTGCGCCCAGCTCTCCCAGAATATTTTTACCGATGCAAACATCGTATTGTTTGGATGCGTTTACCTGTATTGTTTTCATATATGTTCAGATCACAGACGATTTATCCGTCTATTTCCTCCTTGCATTTGCGTCCCTGTGCCAGCAGTTTCTTCATTGTTTCTCTGTCTCCCGCCGCCAGTGCGGTTCGGTATTCCTTTAGTGCGTCGATCAAGTAATCCATTTCCTGAAGCAGAAAATCCTGATTTTCGAAAAACAGTTCCGTCCACATGACCTCGTTCAGCCATGCAACCCGGGTAAGATCCTTGTAGCTTCCTGCGGAAAATCCCTTGTGTGCTTTTGCCGTAGGACTTTTAATAAAGGCGTTGGATACCACGTGAGGCATTTGCGAGGTAAATGCAATCATCTGGTCATGCTCCTCTGCTATGGTAATCGTGATTCTGCCGAATCCTACCGGTTCCAGCAAGCTTTTAATATGCGCGGTAAGATGAATATCGTCAAACCGGGAGGGGACGATAATCATGGAAGAACCCCAGAACAGATTTGCCCGGCTGTATTTAAAGCCGGAATACTGGGATCCTGCCATGGGATGCCCACCTGCGTAGATAAAGCCGTATTTTTCCGCGATGGCAAAGCCTGCCTTACAGATGGTACGTTTTGTGCCGCAGCAGTCCACTACTACAGCATCCGGGCGAACATAAGGTGCAATTTTCTCCAGATATTCCGCTGCTGCGCCTGTGTACAGAGCAATGAGAATCAAATCACATTCTGCAATTTTATCTGTTGTAAGCTCCCCGTCCAGTGCGCCGTCGATTTGAGCAATATGGGTGATGGATACGTCCCGGTCAAAGCCCAGAACGGTTGCCGGTTCCTTTGCCGCTTTGTATGCTTTTGCAAGAGAGCCGCCGATCAGTCCGAGTCCTGCTATTCCTACAGTCATATTTAAGACCATTCCTTTTGTTGAATCATTTGTCGAATCTCAGTGCGCTCCGCACTGCTTTTACGTCTGCCGCCACTGCAGCAAACTGATCCGGCGTCAGCGCCTGTGCTCCATCGCACAATGCGCTTGCGGGATTGTTGTGTACTTCAATCATAATTCCGTCTGCACCTGCTGCGGCAGCGGCACGTGCCATGGGAGCGACCAGACGGGCAGCGCCCGTGGCATGGCTTGGATCCACAATGACAGGCAGGTGGGTACGTTCACGAAGAACAGCGATTGCAGACAGATCCAATGTGTTTCTTGTGTAAGTTTCAAAGGTGCGGATGCCCCTCTCGCACAGAATTACATCTTCGCATCCGCCGGACATGATATATTCCGCGCTCATAAGGAGTTCCTTTATGGTGCTGGACAGTCCCCGCTTCAGCAGGATGGGCTTGCCGCAGCGCCCCAATTCCTTCAGCAAATCAAAGTTCTGCATATTGCGTGCGCCAACTTGGATAATGTCTACGTCTTCAAACAAATCCAGCTGATTGGCGTTCATTATTTCCGTCACGATGGGCATGCCGGTAATTTGTTTTGCCTGGGACAGCATTTTGATACCTTCCCCGCCCAGTCCCTGAAAATCGTAGGGAGAGGTGCGGGGCTTGAATGCGCCACCACGGAGGATTGCCGCCCCTGCTTTCTGTACTGCCTGTGCAACAGTGGTGATTTGCTCTGTGCTTTCTACGGAGCAGGGCCCGGCGATCAGTGCAAAATGTCCTCCGCCGATGCGCACGGTATCGGTTACAGATACGACAGTATCCTGGGGATGAAACTTCCGGTTTGCGCTTTTGTAAGGCTCGGACACCCGGGTTGCAGATTCTATAATACTAAGTCCGCACAAAAGGTCTGTATCAATACGGCTGGTGTCGCCGATCAGTCCCAGAATGGTTTGATATTCTCCCCGGGAAATGTGAACGTCCAGTCCTTTTTCCCGAAACCAGCTGCAAAGACTTTCTATTTGCTCCTGTGTGGCGTCTTGCCGTAAAACTGCGATCATGGTTTTATATTCCTTTTCTTTGAATTTTGTACAGACTTTGATAGGCTACCTCAACTGGAGTTTGCATATACTTCAATAGGCTCCCTTGTGTAAAGGGAGCTCCCGCGTAGCGGGTGAGGGATTGTTTCGCTGCACTGCCGATTTGCAGATTATTCAAAATGATAGTAAAGACAATCCCCCCGC
>CASTST010000010.1 GCA_949451655.1 uncultured Eubacteriales bacterium
AAGGCTCCCTTGTGCTGGAGCCGCATAGCGGATCCTAGGGTGCTCCCGCGTAGCGGGTGAGGGATTGTTATGTTATCATTCTAAAGGATCTGCAAAATGATAGTATAGTGAAACAATCCCCCCGTCTCGCCTACGGCGAGCCACCCCCCTTTACACAAGGGGGCTTTTTGTCTGAAAGGTGCCTTACGGCGCGCCCCTTTTGGAGCCATGCAGTGGATCCTCACATAGGAGCTTTGGGCTTTGCGAAATTTCTTACTCCACCCGCACCTTAACAACAATTTTTTCAAATTCGATTACTTCCCCGTCAACGCCGCCGGCAGAATTGTGCGCATCCTGGGGAAACAGGAGTGCAAAAGTTTCTGGGGTATTCACCGCATTCACCTGCGCCGGTCCCTCAAACAGATAAAAATCGTCTGCGTCCTGATAAGGATAGGTTTCCGTAAGACTGCCTATATCTGCGGTTTTCACAATTTCCCTTCCTGTCAGTGGAATAAATATATCTATATATTTCCTGTGCGCCTCAAAGGGCGCATCGGTAATATCCCTTGTCTCAATTGTTGCCTTGGTATAATAAAATGCTTCGCACACATCGGTCTTGCCTTCGCTGCTCCCGCGAAAATCTGTCCCGGCAATAAAGTCGATTGCCGCGTCCAGATTCTTGCTGATTCCTTTATATTTTTTTAAATTTTTCAAAGTATCAAATATCATATATTGTCCTCATTCTTCCCGTTCCCGGTAACATCTATAATCTGCACACCCTGTGCTGCCGCCTGCTGCATAAGCGGATCAGGCAATTCCCCATCGCAGATCAGCACCTGCACCTGCTCCAGCCGACAGAAAGTATACGGCAGGCTTTTATCTGCCTTGGACAGATCCATCAGCATGACTACCAGCCGTGCTTTTTCCGCCACTGCTTTCTTCAATTGACACTCGTTGTAATTGCCCCCGGTAAAGCCGCTTTGCACGGATAAACCAGAAGGGGAAAGAAATGCAATATCAATATTCACATCGTCCAGATATTTCATTGCCTGCATACCGGACACCGCCTGATAATCCCGATCCAGCCATCCGCCCACCAGATTGATCACTGGTTTGCCGATTCGCGAAAGTTCGATAGCGGCAGCAGGGCTGGTTGTAGTGAAAACAAACCGCTCGTCCGGCACATAGGGAATCATCTGCTGCAGGGTGGATCCGGAATCAAAGAAAATAGACCGTCCAGCCTCCAAAAAGCGTGCGGCGACTGCGGCAATCTTTTTTTTGGAATCCACATTCTCCGACATTCTGCTGAAATAGGGGTCATCCACCGTATCGGATAAAAACCGGGCGCTGCGGGCACCGCCGCGCACTTTGATTGCCTGACCGGTTTTTTCCAAATAGTCGATATCTCGCCGCAGGGTCATCTGTGACACACCCGGAAATTGGGAAAAAAGTTCATCATAAGATACGAACGGTTTTTGCATCAATTGCTGACGCACCCATTCTCTGCGATCCTTGTACATGTGTCACCCTCCTCACATTGATTTTGTTTATTTTAACACAAATGTGCAAATTCGTCAATGGGAATTCACATGTTTTTGTGAAATTTAACATATTATGTGTGAATTCAGACCAACAAAAGCCTCCATATATAGTATAGGCATCGCGCAGCACCCAACAAAAAAAGCTCCATAGGGAGCCGAGGGATTGCCTTTCGCATATTCAAATCCCCCTTGTGCAAGGAGGACTGCATAATTTCGCATAAATAAAAAGCCCCCAGCAAAGGGGAATCACGTAATTTCACACAAATAAAAGGCTCCCTTGTGCAAAGGGAGCTGTCACGGCGCAGCCGTGACTGAGGGATTGTCCTTCTATCATTTTGTATAATCTATAAATCGGCAGTATAGCAAAACAATCCCCCCCGACACGATCGCTGCGCTTGACCGTGCCACCCCCCCTTTGCACAAGGGGGGCTTTTGTTTAGCTGGATTCTCACATGGGAGCCTTTTTATCGGGAACCATGCGAAGCCTTCTCTTGTTTGTCTTGACCAAATCAAAAAGCCTCAGCAGACACCTTTTTTATCATGATTCTTTTCGTGCCTTTTCAGGAAGCTGTGCACAAATAATTGCTGCAAACATAAGCGCACATCCAACCCATTCCCTGCCGGTGGGAATCTGATGCATAACTACAATTCCGCCCAGCACAGCAAACACGGATTCGAAACTCATCAGAAGTGATGCGATAGCCGGATCTGTCCGCTGCTGTCCTAAAATCTGCAAGGTATAACCTACCCCGCTGGATAGAACGCCCACATACAGAATCGTGACCCAACCGTCCAGAATCTGCTGCCAACTGGGAGACTCGAAGAAAAACATTCCAACCGCCGCCAGCACACCGGACACAAAAAACTGGATGCAGGAAATCTGAACGCCGTCAAGTCCCGGCGCAAGATGATCTATTACCAGAATATGCAGTGCCCAGAAGACCGCACCAAGCAGTACAATCCCATCGCTGGGCGCAAAGGAAAATCCGCCGGTAATACACAGAAGATACAGTCCGCCAAGCGCTGCAAGCACACATATCCATACACGCACCGGTAACTTTTTTCCACGAAAAAGTCCGAACAGGGGAACCAGCAGAATATATGTAGCAGTAATGAACCCTGCTTTTCCGCCGGAGGTGCCAAGAGCAATGCCGTATTGCTGCAGCATCGCCGCGGCAAACATAACAACACCGCAGGCGGTGCCTGCAAAAAGCAGTTTCTTCCGTGCTGGTCGCTCCGGTTGCCCGACAGCGTGATATTTTTTCCGCGTTCTTCTGTTTATCAAAATCAACGGAATCAGCACCGCACTGCCAACAAAGCTGCGCGCTGCCTGAAAGGTGAGGGGCTCCATATAGTCCATAGCTTCGCTTTGCGCCACAAAGGAGAGCCCCCATATAATGGCAGTGACCAGCAGCATAATATTTCCGACTGCCTTTGTATGTCCCCGCATCATCCGCGCACTCTCTTCCGGGCGGGACGCCGTCTGGTACTGTCGCACTGCCGGTAATCGAAAATAGGAGGAACAGGGGCAGTTTCCCGATCAAAAGGCAAGCCGTCCCGGGCTGCCTTCTTTTCTGCAATTTCCAGATACATATTTGTAATGCTCAGTTCTCCCTCACGTATATCCGGAAGAACCACACCGCCGCCGGCATACAACGCCGCTTCTGCCTGTTCAATATGTCCGAGACGTATATGAGCCTGGGTGGTATAGAGCTGCACCCTTCCCACCGTCTGCATTTCCGGAGTCATGCCCTGAGCAAGTTCCAATGCATCTTCATACATTTCTGCGTTCACAAGCAGTTCCATTGCTTCCTTGGCAAGAGAAATATCCGTAGGTCGCATCCGATATGCGCGGGCGGCAAGCGCTGCCGCAGCGGCACTGTTTCCAAGCTGCTGCTTTACATATGCCAGACCGTAAACTGCCCAACAGGAAGGATTCAGCATCATAGATTTTTCCAGAAGCTCCTCCGCATCAGACAAACGGTTCATGCACAAGTAGGTCATACCAAGCTGCAAATGCGCATACCAGGAAAACAGATTCCCGCCGGATACAGCATTCTCCATCATACGCACCCATTCCTTTTGCAGCATCCAGGAAGGAGGCACCTGCGCCGGATCATGCTCCGGGAAAAAGCCCCGCTGCAGCAGGCATACCCAGTCTGCCTGCTCCGCCCCTACTGTTCCAAAATCCAAGTGAGATGTCATAGTAGGACGACCTTCCTTTTCCCGGCGCATATTTTCAAGGGCACCCCAACCGCTGCCGGAAAGAATCATTTCCCCATTTGCAGCAGTTTTCGCCATTGCTTTTGTTTCTTCCAGAATCCGGTCCATTTCATCATCGGTAATGATATCATTCAGGCGATTGCGAATTTCTGCTTTCGCACCTTCCCATTCACCGTGCACCGTATCACCGTCTGCATGTATTGCACCATATGCTTCCAGCCACTCCCATGTTGTATTTGGCGGCATGGGAATGCACTCATACTGTGTATGTGCAAGCCCCGCCTGAAGCTCTATATACCGGTCGTTGCTGCCATCCTCGGTAAGGTATTCCTGCCACCGGTCGCCGCCGGGATTCTGTCCCCAACAGAACAGCTTTCTGCCTTGGAGCCGCATAGTAGACGTATGGATCAGTCCATATCCATCCGCATCCACAGCCGCTTCAAATTTTCTCTTCTTAGGCGGAATGTTATAGAAATAATCTCCTGCTGCAGGCACGTTGATAGGATAGGTAACATCATCCCCGTTATATTCGGGAATGGGGGCAAGGCTGGTATTATTGTCCGCCACATATGCACCGTCCGCATCAACGATAATACGTGTGTCCGGCGTTTCCGGCACAGCGATATTACTCCACCAGTACATAGGAACCACATCAGGCAGCGGATTGATAATCCGGTTGCGGGCAAAAAGCACCCTTGATCCTGCCGGAAGGAAGAAATCCATTTGCTGAACGACCTGACGAATCCGTTCAAATTCATACATACGCAGCACAGGCGTGCCGTCCGCAAGCTTGGTTGTGGTGGTGAACATCGGCTCGCAGGTATGCACATGGTGTCCGAACATACCGCAGTTCCATTCCACACCGCCGGATGTCCACGCATTACGGAATGCTAAATTGCAGGGACGCATCACTGAATTTTTATATAAAAGATCTCTGCCACTCTCTTTATCAAACAGAGACATAAGCTTTCCGCCCCACTGGGGAAGAAATGTTGCCTTTAAATATTCGTTTTCCAAAACAACCGCCAGCATTTCCGTATCATGGAGAGGGCGGGTATACATATCCTGCATCCGATAGGGAAACGGGGACGGTACGTGACCATAGCCGATGAATAATTCATCGTCTTCGGAAAGACCGGAATCTCCGTTTCTATGCCAAAAGTTCAGTTTAGACAGCGGCGGCAGGGAGGACTCCCCGTTCATATGCTGGCAGGGCATAGTGATGGTAGTAATCTGCAAATTGGTAGGCATATGCGCTTGCTCCTTTGTTACGAACGATATGTGGTAAGTTTACCACATTCTGCGGTATAAAGTCAAGATTTGTCCGATTCTTTGTTGGGGCGCACAGAAATTTGCAGGATATAAAAAGGCTCCCTTGTGAAGATCCGCTGTGTAGTTCCAACCAAACCCAAAAGCCCCCCTTGTGCAAAAGAGACTCCAGCGAAGAACAGGCAGACAAAAAAGGCTCCCCCCGGTAAAGGGAGCTCCCGCGTAGCGGGTGAGGGATTGTTATACGATCATTTTAGATTTTTATAAATCGGCAGTATAGCGAAACAATCCCCCCGACACGATCGCTGCGCTTGACCGTGCCACCCCCCTTTGCACAAGGGGGGCTTTTTGGTTTGGTTGGAGCCACGTAGTGGATCCTCACATGGAGCCTTTTTGTCTATCTTTCGCTGGAGCCCCCTTTTGCTGGAGGACAGCTAATGAAGTTTGGAGGAAACTAACGCCGGACCACATCCATTATGCAAGGAAGCTTTTAGCGGATACTGTGCCGTGCCCCCTTTTACTGGGAGAACTTTTATGTCATGTAAAAGCTGATAATTTTCCACATAACAATACAGCGACTTTCCGCAGAAAGGCGCTGTACAATGGTATTTTAAATTCACTTACTCCGCAGCATCAACCGTCGTTGCTGCATCAGTGGTGGTATCGTCAGCCGTTGTGGTGTCGTCAGCGACAGTAGTGTCATCAACCGCCGTGGTTTCATCAGCAACAGTAGTATCATCTGCTGCAGTTGTATCCTCCGCATGGTCGTGATCGTGAAGATCCTCGTCCTCGTTTTCGCCAAATACCATACCCCAGAAGCTGTTGAAGTCAGAAGCCTTGCCGGTATCCTGCATCACGTATACGGAGCATACCAGCACCACGAAAATAATAGCAACAACCGTGGTGAGAATAGAAAGTTTTTTATTGATCGTCTGCGCCTTGGATTTTCCGAAGAAAGTCTCCGCGCCGCCGGCAATAGTACCGGAAAGATTGTGCGCCTTGCCCTGCTGGAGCAATACTGCGATTACCAGAAAAACAGCAAATACGATTAAAATAATGCCGATTACAAGCTGTGCTGTTGTCATTTTGCCTCTCCTCTTCTTTCTATATATAAACAAATAATAAGTTCAGTTCAGATAGAACGCCTATGTATTATAGCACGGTGTAAAGCAAAATGCAATAGAAATTTTCTTTTTTCAGAAAAATTCTGGAAAAGCTCCCTTAAAACCGATCTGCCAGTCCGGGAATTACCTGCCGCACCATTTCGCAAAGCTCCACATCGCTCATTGTCGTGTTCCGACCGGCTGCATACTGAGCGTCTACCATTTCCTTGATTTTCATAACTGCGCTGCTGCGTTTGCCGTAGGTTTTATCAATTCCTTTTTCCGCAAGCTGCGCATTGAGCCAATGGGCAATACCCGCCAGTCCGCTGTGAGCGTCGATTGCCACAGATGCAGGACGGTTCAAGATCAGCTCCGTATTAAATATATTGTAAATTTCCTCGTCCTTGAGAAGTCCGTCCGCATGGATTCCCGCACGGGTAACGTTGAAATCATGTCCCACAAAAGGTGTGCGCGGCGGAATTTCGTATCCAATCTGATTTTCAAAATACCGGGCAATTTCTGTAATTACTGTAGGATCCATACCGTCCAGCGTACCGCGCAGGGATGCATATTCCATAACCATAGCCTCCAGGGGGCAGTTGCCGGTGCGCTCACCGATTCCGAGCAGGGAGCAGTTTACACCGGATGCGCCATACAGCCATGCGGTCGCCGCATTGGGCACTACTTTGTAAAAATCATTGTGACCGTGCCATTCCAGCATGGAGGAATCAATGCCGGCATAATGCATCAATCCGTATATAATTCCGGAAACGCTCCTTGGCAGCGCCGCGCCGTGGTAAGTTACGCCGTAACCCATGGTATCGCAAGCACGGATTTTCACAGGAATGCCCGCTTCCTCGCCAAGCTTGCGCAGTTCGTTTGCAAAAGGTACTACAAAGCCGTAGAAATCCGCTCTGGTAATATCTTCAAAATGGCACCGGGGACGAATGCCCATATCTAAAATTTCCTGCACCACACCCAGATACTTGTCCATTGCCTTCGCACGGGTCAGTCCCATTTTATTATAAATATGGTAATCACTACAGGAAACCAGAACACCGGTCTCTTTGATGCCCAGACTTTTCACAAGCTGAAAATCCTGAGTGGACGCACGAATCCAGCTGGTAATTTCGGGAAATTCATATCCCAGATCCATACAGCGTGCCAGCGCCTCCCGATCCTTTTCCGTGTAGACGAAAAATTCCGTCTGCCGGATAATTCCTTTGGGACCGCCCAGTTTATGGAGCATAGTGAACAAATCCACAATCTGATCCACCGTAAAGGGCGCGCGGGACTGTTGACCATCCCGGAAGGTGGTGTCCGTAATCCAGATTTCATCCGGCATATTCATCGGCACATACCGGTGGTTGAAGGAAACCCGGGGCACTGCGTCATAGCTGTAAAGCTGCCGGTACAAATATGGGGTTTCCCGATCCTGCAGTGAATAATGATGCACACTCTGCTCAATCAGATTGGTTGTTTCCGAGAACTCAATCTTACCGTCCCGGTCACCGTTTATATCATGAAACCGCTTTGTTTTTCTTTTCGTTTCTTTTTGCACGGTAGTCCTCCTTAAAAAATTATCAGAGTTTCTTACAGTATAATCCAATTTTTGCAATATGTCAACGCAAATTATGCAAAATTTCAGAGAATTGTATTTTGTTTCCCCTAAAAGGCTCCCCTTATGTGGAGTTCGCGGAGCATAAATAAAAAGGCTCCCTTGTGAGGATCCACTACGTTGCTCCATAGGGAGTTCCCACGTGAGAAGGCCCCCCCCAGCAAAGGGAGCTGTCGCGGCAAAGCCATGACTGAGGGATTGTCTATACGATCATTTTGAATAATCTTGAAATCGACAGTCTCTGCAAACAATCCCTCAGTCTCCGCTATACGGAGACAGCCCCCTTTGCACAAGGGGGCCTTCTCACGCCTTTCTTAGAGCCACACAGGAGTTCCTCACAGGAGAGGCTCCATGTTAGCGGTAACTATATCGCATATCTCTCATGCAGAATGCTTTATGCATTCCTGCAAAATTCAAGGAGCAAGCAGACTTTCGAGTTCCTCTGCGATCTGCTCCGGCATAAAGCCGCACAGACGGTAAAGACTTTCCAAATCTCCGTGGGGCAAAAATCCCTCCACGCACCGGATATGTACAGCCGGCATTCCTTCCTGCTGTGCAAAATATGCAGCCACCGCTTCGCCCACGCCGCCGCGGCGCACACTCTCCTCCAGCACATATACCACAGCCGCGTCTCTGCACAAGGCTGCAATCTGCTCCAGATCCAGGGGCAGCACCCGCAGAAGCTTCACAATCCGTACCTTATATTGATCCGCCAGCTGCGCAGCAGCAAGAACGGCATGGCTGGTAAGCCGCCCATATGTAAGAATCACTGCATCCGCCCTCCGCGATCCGTCCGTAGCTGCAATATCCGCGCCGGCAGGCAGAAACTGCGTTCTGTCATAGTCCGCCTCTTCTCCTTTCGGGTACCGGAGCGCACATAATCCTTCTCCGCCAATACACCGATCCAGGCAGGTTTTCAATTCTTCATAGGTTTCCGGTGCATACAAGGTAACGCCGGGGATAGAGGAAAGAAGGGACACATCGTACACGCCCTGATGGGTGATCCCGTCTCCGGGGACAATTCCCGCCCGGTCAATGGCGATCACCGCGTGAATCCCCTGCATGGCGATATCCTCGCAAAGCTGATCAAACGCCCGCTGGAGAAAAGTGGAATATACGGCGTACACCGGCACACTACCGCCAATGGCAAGTCCGGCTGTAAAGGTAGCCGCCGCTTCCTCTGCAATTCCCATATCAAAAAAGCGATCCGGGAAAATATGCTTGAAATTTGTCAGCCCCGTTCCCTTATCCATGGCGGCAGTCACCGCCGCGATTTTGGGATCATCTAATGCCAGCGCACACATGTGACTGCCGAATACAGAAGAAAACGTCCGTTTAGGCGGCGTGCACACACCCTTGTGCAAGTCAAAGCCGCCGGCAAAATGATACTGCGCCGGATGCTCCTCCGCAGGAGCATATCCCTTTCCCTTCAAGGTAATCATATGAATCAGCGTACATCGGTCTTTCGTTTTTGCCTCCCGGAGCAAAAGTTCGATTTTCTGTTCATCGTTGCCGTCTACAGGTCCCAAATAATACAGTCCCATATTTTCAAACATATTGGTTTTCATAATGAGACGCTTGAAAAACTCTTTTATGTGATACGCACCCATAATCAGCGCTTCTCCAATATAGGGAAGCTTGCGCAGTCCCGCCTGCAAGCGCCGTTTGAATGCAAAATACCGCCGTGAGGTACGCATACGGGAAAAATACCGGGATATACCGCCTACGTTTTTGGAAATGGACATTTCATTGTCGTTGAGCAGAATAATCAGCCGCAGTCCCTCGTCCGCACAACAGTTGAGGGTTTCATATACCATCCCGTTTGTAAAGGATCCGTCTCCCACAACTGCCACCGCATACCGGTCCGATCCTTCCATTGCCGCCGCCCGGGCGATTCCCAGAGCCGTTGGCAGCGCACTGCCGCTATGACCGGCTGTGAGCACATCATGCTCACTTTCCTCGCGGTTTGTGAAACCGGATATTCCTCCAAACTGGCGGATTGTATCAAATTCTTTATATCTGCCGGTAAGCAATTTGTGGGCATACGCCTGATGCCCTACATCAAATACAATTGCATCTCTCGGACTGTCAAACGCCCGGTGCAGGGCAATCGTTGCTTCTACCATGCCCAGATTGGATGCAAGATGCCCCTCCGTTTCCGACACACAAGACAGAATTTTTTCCCGGATTTCCGACGCGAGAGCGTTTAGTTCCGCTCCCTTCATATCACGCAGATCTCCCGGACCGTGAATTTGTTCTAATCGTTTCATGCCTCTTCGGCTCCCGTTTCTTTTACCGCCGCAATCGCAAGCTGCATCGCCTTTGTGGAAGCAAGCCGGCGAATCCGCTCACGGGTCAGACCGCTGCGGTAATGCTCCGTACAGGTATGGGTCGCCCCCCCGGCACAGGAAACCGCAAAGCAAACAGTGCCCACCGGCTTTTCCGGTGTACCTCCGTCCGGACCGGCGATACCGGTGACAGACACGGCAACATCGCATCCGAGACTGCGCAAAGCGCCCTGCGCCATTTGTGCGGCACATTCCTCCGACACAGCGCCAAAGGTATCTAAAACCTTCTGCTCCACGCCCAGAACTCCTGCCTTTACTGTGTTGGAATAGGATACAATCCCCCCCTGTAAAACGGCAGACGCACCAGGCAATGCAGTGATTCGCTGACATACTGTGCCGCCTGTGCAGGACTCCGCCGCACCAAAGGTAAGCCCCCTTTCTTCAAACAGGGTGAGCAGGGTTCTCTCTACCACTGCCGCAGCCCCTTCCGGGGTATCTGTGCAGGCATAAATATATTTTCCTGCCGGAGTCTTTCGAATTTCCCGCGCTGCATCTTCACACATTTTCCGGGCTTCCATCTCATTCTCCGCCCGGGCGCTAATTCGGATGCGCACGTCATCCTCTCCCGCATAGGGAGCAACGGTAGGATTCTCTCCTGCATCCATCATATCCCGGAGAATCGCCTCCGCCGCACCTTCTCCGATGCCGGAAAGGTGCAGATTCAAGGAATAAATCGTATAGGGAGACAGTCTGGAAAGCCATGGCAGCACCGTTTCTTCATACATCAGCTTCAGCTCATGAGGCGGTCCCGGCAAAAGCACTGCATATTTTCCGCCCTGCTCAATACCGATTCCGGGCGCGGTTCCCCAGCTATTGGTAAACACCGTGGCGCCTGTAGGTACCAAACACTGTTTCAGATTATTTTCTGTAAAGGAACGTCCCTTTGCATGAAAATAGTCTTCAATCGCTTTCCGGGTGGGTGCGTCCTCCTCCATAGGGAGAGAAAAATAGTTTGCCACCGTTTCTTTGGTAATATCATCACAGGTGGGACCAAGTCCGCCTGTGAGGATCACTAAATTACTGCGGCTATACGCCTCCTCCAACGCCTGGGTGAGGCGGGCAGCATTATCGCCCACCACCGTCTGCCGGTATAGGGGGATTCCAAGCACCGCCAGCCGACGGGCAAGATATGCAGTATTTGTATTGGTGATATCTCCCAGCAGGAGTTCGGTTCCCACGGAGATGATTTCAGCAGAAATATTGTTTTGCATTTTATATCAACACTTTCCTGTATACGGATATTTTTTGGATGCTTTCATTCATATATATTATACACACAATTCCCGATAGAATCAATACCAAAAAACGTGCCATACCGCGTTGACAAGGGAGCACAGGCACAGTATAATGGAGGGGAGAACGTTTGATAAAAAAAGAAACCTCAAATTCAAAGAAAGACCTGATCAAAAACATGACATTACTGGACTGCAAAGCAGGGGAAACCCTGTCCATTTCAAAAATCCGGCTGGAGGAAGCCCTGCAATACCGACTGCAGATACTGGGAATTGTCCCAGGCAGTCAGGTACATGTGCTGCATAAAAAGCGCAGCGGCACTATGGTAATCCGTTCCAGGGGGGCGCGGTACGCACTGGGCGCACAGGCTGCGGGAGGAATCACCGGGGTGAAGGCGCTATGACAATTGCATTTGCAGGCAATCCGAACTGCGGAAAAACCACCTTATTCAACGCCTACACCGGCGCATCGCTGAAGGTGGCAAACTGGCCCGGCGTTACGGTAGAGAAAAAGGAAGGTACATGTACATACAAAGGGGAGCGGCACACCCTGGTGGATCTGCCGGGGACATATTCCCTCTCCTCTTATACTATGGAGGAAAAACTGACCCGGCAGTTTCTTCTGTCCGGCGGGGCAGATGTAATCATCGACGTTGCAGACGCATCCTGTCTGACCCGCAATCTGTATCTGACCATACAGCTTATGGAGCTGGGCATTCCGGTAGTGCTTGCCCTGAATATGATGGATATTCTGAAAAAAAGAGGGGCGAAGCTGGATGTACACCGCTTGTCACAAAAACTGGGCATCCCGGTCGTTCCCCTATCCGCACGGCGGCGGGAAGGGTTGGATGTCCTGATGGACGCGGCGCTGGAAGCCGCAAAATCCAAAGCTGTCCCTGCCGCGGCACAATTTGAACAAATGGAAGCACAGGAGCGGTTTGCCTGGATTGAGGCGGCAGTAGCAGCTTGTCTTACCGACAATCGTCCCCGTGCCTTCACAGACCGGGTGGACAATGTACTCCTGCATCCCTTCTGGGGACTGCTGATCTTTTTTGCCATCATGGCAGTTGTGTTCCTGTTGACCTTTACACTGGGAGACCTTGCAAAAATCCCACTGGAAGCTGCACTGGATCAGCTGTATTCCGCAGTGGGACAGGGACTGGACGCAATTCACACCGCCCCTTGGCTCACCTCCCTGATAACAGACGGAATTCTCGCCGGCGTAGGCGGAATCCTTACCTTTCTGCCAAATATTGTCCTGTTGTTTTTCGCGCTTGCATTTTTGGAGGACAGCGGATACATGGCGCGGGTTGCCTATATTATGGATGGAATTATGGGTTCCCTCGGCATGTCCGGCAGAGCGTTCATTCCCATGCTGCTGGGATTCGGCTGTACCGTTCCCGCAATCATGGCAAGCCGGGCGCTGGAATCCCGCCGCGACAGACTGCGGGTCATGCTGGTGACGCCTTTTATGTCCTGCAGCGCCCGCCTGCCTGTATATATTCTGATCGCCGGCGCATTCTTTGGAAACTATGCACCGGTTGCAGCATTTTCCATGTACGTCATCGGACTGCTCACTGCGATTCTCATTGCCCGATGCACCAAAAGCCTGCACAAAAAAGAAAAACAGCTTCCGCTGTTGATGGAACTGCCTGATTATAAAGCGCCCGCCCTGCGCACCGTCGTCCTGTACGTTTGGGAAAAGGTGCGGGATTACCTCACCCGTGCGGGCACCACAATCTTCCTTGCATCTATCGTGCTTTGGGTATTGCTTAATTTCGGCCCCGGCGGATTCGTCACCTCTATGGAAGACAGCTTTGCCGCATGGATCGGACGGGGTGCCGCCTTCCTGCTGACTCCTTGCGGACTTGGCATGTGGCAGATTGCAGTGGCGCTCATCGCAGGCATCGCCGCAAAGGAAGTCGTCGTATCCTCCCTTGCCGTTCTGTTCGGCATTGAAAATATTTCCTCTGCCGCCGGCACAACCGCCCTTCGGGCTTCTCTGGCAGCATACGGGTTTGGTGCCGCAAACGCATATGCCCTTATGGTATTCGTTCTGCTGTATATCCCCTGCGCTGCGGCGCTGGCAACCATCCGCAGCGAATCCAAAAGCTGGCTGTGGACGGCAGGCGCGGCAGTCATGCAGATCGGCGTTGCGTGGATCCTGTCCGCAGTTGCTTACCGGATCGGCTGTTTGTTTATTTAAGAGGAGAACCGCTTTATGTATACCTATCTGTATCCGAATTGCCCCTTCGGTCCGCTGCAGATCCTGTCCGACGGAGACAGGATCTGTTCCGTAGGCTTTGCACCGGCAATTTCTCCTACCGAGAGTACACCGGACAAATTGTGCCTGGAATGTGCCCGGCAGCTGGAGGAATACTTTGCAGGAAAGAGAAAATCTTTTGACCTTCCTCTGAAATTGCACGGTACAGATTTTCAAAAGAAAATCTGGGAAACGCTTGCCCGCATTCCCTACGGGAGCACCGTCACCTACGGGGATCTTGCAGCACTCGCGGGACATCCACGGGCGGCAAGAGCCGTGGGAAACGCTATGCGGAAAAACCCCCTGTGGATTCTGATTCCCTGCCACCGGGTGGTGGGCACAGCAGATCTGGGCGGCTACGGCGGTCCGGACGGCGCACCGATCAAACGTCGGCTGCTTCTTTTAGAAGGAGCTATACAGACAGAAGATAATGCATAGAGAATTCACAGTTTGTCCGTTGCAAAGCAAAGCAGGGCATGATATACTAATGTATTATACAAAGCAGAAAGGGAGCGTCTCCCATGAAAATACTCCATACCGGCGATATCCATTTGGACAGCCCCTTTGCAGGACTGTCCCCGGAGACCGCTAAAAAGCGCCGCGCTGAACTGCGCGCGGCGTTTTCCGATATTATAACATATGCGCGGACGCAGTCCGTCGATCTTCTCCTGATTGCAGGAGATTTATTTGATAAAAATTTCGTCACCCGGGACACGGTCGCCCTGCTCCGGAAAGAATTTTCTTCACTGGACTGTCCGGTAGTCATTGCACCGGGCAACCATGATCCGGCAGACGAAAAAAGCATCTGGAGAAAAAAAGACATTTTTCCGGAAAATGTTTTTATTTTTCAGTCCGCCGCCCTTTCCAGCTTTTTCTTTGAAAAGCTGAACTGCCGCGTCTACGGATACGCTTTTGAGCAGTCTTCCCTGCGGACATGCCCCCTGGAAGGGAAAGCAGTGGAAAATCCTGATGAGATCAACATTCTGTGCGCCCACGGAGACACTACCTCCCCCATCAGTACATACGGTCCCCTGCCCGCAGGTGCTTTGGAGAGCTTCGGTGCAGACTACTGCGCGCTGGCACATATCCACAATCCGGATAATGCCACCGCAGCCCTTACCGTGCCCGGCGCATACTGCGGCTGCCCGGAAGGACGGGACTTCGGCGAAACCGGCGTAAAAGGCGCGGTGCTGGTCACCTTGGATAAAGAACATCTCCAGCTGGAACGGATTCGCTTCTGCCGCAGAATCTATGAGCAGCGCACGCTGAACGTAGACGGTGCAGCAGAGCAGGGAGACGTCTTGGCAGCGGTACGTATGCTGATACAAAATGAAGCATTCGGAGACGATGTGCTGCTGCGGATCACCCTCTCCGGCAGTATCGCGCCGGAATTTTCCATTGACACCTCTGCCTTAGCGGAAGCTGGAGAAGAACTGTTCCACCTGGAAGTTCGGGACGCTACCGTCCCTACTTGGAATGCAGACGTACTCAAGCAGGATTACGGCATGCGGGGAGAGCTTTACCGGGTACTGCTGCCAAAGCTGGAAAGCGCAGATTCCATGGAACGGGAAACCGGCAGCCGGGCGCTGCGGTACGCTATGGCAGCCCTCGCAGGCCAATCGCTCCCCCTTGAATGAAAGGCATATAGATTGATATGTACATAAAATCCATGCACATCACCTCCTTCGGTCCCCTGAAGGAGACAGATATAACCCTGACCCCCGGGCTGAATATTTTCGAGGGGCCCAACGAATCCGGCAAAAGTTCCGTTGCCATGTTTATCAAATTCATGCTGTACGGACTGTCCGGCAGAAGCACAGATGGGGAACTGGCAGAACGTACCAAATACGCCAACTGGGACACAGGCTGCGCCGCCGGCACAATGATCCTGTCCGGTACCCAGCAGGAATACCGGATCGAACGAGAACTGTACGTCCCTGTGGGGCAGCTGGATCGGGATACCCTGCGGGAGCGGGTGGTCGTGACGGACAACCTTACCGGCGAACGCCTTTTTCGGGACAAAGCGCCCGGGGAAGCCATTTTCGGCATGACCGAGCAGATGTTCTGCAACTCCGTCTTTGTGCGCCAGCTGGGGGATACCAGCATCGACGGCACCGGCATGACGGAAGCCATTGAAAATATCCTGCTGTCCGGCGACGAGGGACTCGACTCCCGCAAGGCAATGCGTATACTGGATAACGAACGGAAAGCCCTGCTCTATAAAAATGGCGGCGGCGGAAAAATCTATGAATTGCAGCAGGAGCTACGCCGACTGGAAAGTCAGCGTGACGCGGCGACCGAACAGAATGGAGAAATTATCGCCCTGGAAAGTGCGGCGGCAGACAGCGAAGCGCGGATCGCCCAACGCAAGCAGATGGGTATGCAGTTTGCACAGCAGGCGGACGCCTACGACAAAATCCAGCGGAAAATCCGGCTGGACGAAGCCCTCGCCTGCCGCGATCAGGTTCGGCAGTTGGAGGAACAACTGTCCGCATTGGATTCCTATGGGGACATCCGCGAAAAGATTCAAACAATGGAACGACTGTCTGACGGACTGTCCGTATGGGAAACCAAGCTGCGCACCATGCGCCGCTCCCAGGCGGATATTGACGACAGTCTCCCCCCGGAAATGACAGCGGAAGAGGAAGCCGAAACCCGCAGTCAAACGGAGCAGGCAGCATCTGCAATGCGGAGCAGGAAAAGTGCCTTTACCGTATCTCTGATTCTGTTTATCCTCGCCGCAGCAGCCGGCTGTGCAAGCTTTTTCCTGCACAGCGTGGACGCATATCTTGCCATGGGCGCAGGCATATTTGCAGGAATTGCCGCAGTCTGCGGCATTGCAGCCTTTGCTCACAGCTTGTCTAAGCTGAAAAAATATCACACCATCCTCAGCGAATGGGGCGTTTCCGATATAGAGACACTGGAAGAAGTAATCAACGAAAAAATTCATCTGTCCCGCCAGCGGTCGGATCCCGCGTCGGAATACTGCGTATGGGAGCAGGAAATCGCGAAAGCTGAAGCTGGAAAGGCGGAAGATACCCAGTCTCTGCGCGCATGCGCCGTACTGTTCACTGAGGAAGTTCCCGATACGGACATCATGACGGAAAACGCTGTGACAGCAGCAAAAGATCTGCTGGCAGAACAAACAAAACTCACCGAAACCTATCACACTGCCTCCGGACGACTGTCCACCTTTGCGGATGTGCTGGATCCCGCCATGCAGAACGAAATTACGTCTCAGGCAGCAGCGGCGCTGGCAACAGAAGCAGGACGGCAGGCGGCAGGATTTTCCAGAGAGGAAGCAGACAAGGCGCGCCGGAATGCGGGGTTGTACCGCAGCAATGTGGAAGCAGATCAGAAACAACAGCTGGAGCGGGAGAAAAAGCTGAGCGCCCTGCGGGCGGTATCTGTTTCTCCTGCGGACCTTGCTGAAAAAATCGGCAATATAAATGAGGAACTGACCGCACTGCAAAAACGGTATAAAGGCATCACTGCCGCCATGGAAGCGTTGGAGGCAGCAGGAAACAATCTTCGCGCGGGACTTCTCCCCCGGATCGTCAGCGAATCGGGACTGCTCCTGGGGATGTTCTCCGGCGGAAAATATCCCACCGTAGGCGTCACCAAAGATTTTTCCATGAATATCATCACGCAGGACAAAACCAGAGAACTGGACTATCTTTCCGCAGGCACCCGGGACGCCGCATATGTCAGTCTCCGGTATGCCTTACTGAATGTTCTGTTTCCCGATGATCCGCCGCCGGCGGTATTTGATGAAAGCTTCTCACGCATGGATGCGGACAGGCTTTCCAAAATTCTGACCATGCTGTCCGCAGCAGGGGAGAGGGGAAACCAGTCCCTGCTGTTCTCCTGCCGCGCACTGGAAGGTGAGATTGTACAGTCTCTGCTGCAAAGCGGGGACGGAACGGATCAGGTGATCCATATGAGTGATAAGATACAATAAACCTGAAAGGAGGCTTCTCAAATGGATACAGAATATTTAAAACGCGTGGGGCTGTGTATCGTGGGCGCACTGCTGTCCGTTTGTCTCATATTTTATCTGGGATTCCATTTGTGGAGAACCTTCACAAGAGAAGTGGAAATCCAGCCTGTCGCTGAAACCACTGTAGAAAAGACAGTGGAAGCGCAAGGGTATATTTTCCGCAGTGAGCAAGCGCTTCTTCTTTCCGGAGGTGGCACAGCCGGAAACAACACATTGTTTCCCATGGCAAGCAACGGAAGCCGGCTGGCAAAGAACGCGGAAGCCGCACGGCTGTATACAGGCAGCAGCGTGGACGTTCGGGAAAAAGTGGCTCAAATCGACCAGCAGATCGCCCTGCTGCAGGAATGCGCCAGCGGAGACGTGCAGGGACTCAAGGACGCGCAAACGATTGACGAAGAAATTTTCGCTGTGCTGTCCAAAATCCGCGCCGCCGGAGACAGCGGCAGAACAGCAGATATCGGGCTGCAGCGTTCCGACTTTCTGGAATCGGTGAACAAACGCATGATCCTGTCGGGGATAGGAAACAATTTTGCAAGCGAAATTGCCGCATTGCAGGCAGAACGAAACTCCCTCGTATCCGGATTGGGGTCCTGCCTGGAAACCATCACAGCGCCTGTCAGCGGCTATTATTATGCCGCCTGCGACGGATACGAATCTGTGTTTACAAAAGACTTTCTCACAGATAAAAACCTCAGCTTCGGCACACTGACGGAAAAGCTGAACGCCGCCCCTGTAAATGAGGAGCGCGCCGCAGGCAAAATCGTTACCGACAGCGAATGGTTCATGGTGTGCATGCTGGATCGGGAATATCTGAACGTATACGCAGACGCCGGACGGTGCACTGTTTATTTCGGTGCTGGCGAGGAATACCGTCTGAATATGGAAATATATAAAATTCTGGAAGGCGGCGAGCGGTTCGCAATTCTCCTGTCCACCAGAGAAATGCCAGCCGGATTTGATTTTTCCAGAACGCAGACTGTCCGGTTCCTCACGGCAGAATATACCGGATTCCAAATTCCCATGTCCGCGGTGCGTATTGTAGACGGGATGACCGGTGTATATGTGCTGGACGGATCCACCGTAGCATTCCGCCCCATATCCACACTGATTGTCACAGACGGATATTATATAGTGAACACAAATCCGGAAGAAGACCCGCCCGAGGGATATCAATGGCTCGCCCAGCATGAAAATCTCATCACAGAAGGAAAAGCCCTGTATCACGGAAAGGTACTGAGCGGCTAAGTTTATACCAGAAAGGCATACAGATATGACACAGGAAAGAAAATATATTATATCGGAAAACTACAAGCGAATCACGGAAAAGATTGAAAATGCCAAGCTGCGGCGGGACAAATCCATCACCGGAGAAGTCACCCTGCTGGCTGCAACCAAAACAGTGGATCCGGAAGATATTCTTTTTGCCATTCAGGAACTGGGACTGCCCGCCGTAGGCGAAAACAAGGTGCAGGAATTCCTATCCAAATACGATCAGCTCCGGGGAAAAGCGCCCCTGCACATTCTGGGGCACCTGCAAACCAACAAGGTACGGCAAATTGTGGGAAAGGCGGACATGATTCAGTCGGTAGATTCTCTCCGTCTGGCAGAAGAAATCGGAAAACGCAGTGTCGCTGCCGGCGTGGTAACGGATATTCTGGCGGAGATCAACATCGGCAGAGAAGAAAATAAAACGGGCATCTTGCCCGAGCAGGCAGACGAATTTACCGGCGCACTGGAGGAAATCCCCGGGGTTCGGCTGCGCGGACTCATGACCATGGCTCCAATTTGCAGCAAAAAAGACGAATATTTCAAATATTTTTGTAAAACCTATGAAATTTACCTTGACATTTTGCGAAAAAAATCGCATAATATAATAGAGTCTGTATTATCTATGGGTATGAGTGACAGCTTTGAAGCTGCCATAGAGGCGGGCGCAACAATGGTTCGGATCGGAAGTGCAATTTTCGGACCGCGAATTTACCTGTAACACCTAATACATAGAATCGAAATAAACCGGAGGTATACACTTATGGGCATTGTTGATAACATTAAAAAGAGAATGGGCGGCGCGGAAGACGCTTACGATGACGCTTATAATGACGACGGATACTACGCAGAAAGCTTCGGCTCCTATGAAGAACCGGAAGATATAGATACTTCTTCCACCATGTCCAGCGGCATGGGCGCAGGCACAAATGTAAGCACAGGCGCAGGCACAGGACTTGGCGGAATCGGTATGGGCAGCGGAATCAGTCTGTCCGGTACTGCGGGCAGCGCACTGGAAATGAAGGTTGTAAAACCGGAATCCTTTGACAGCGTTGCACAGATCGCAGATCATCTTCTTTCCAGAAGAACCATTGTTCTGAACCTGGAAAGCACCAATAAGGAAACGGCGCGCCGTCTCATTGACTTTTTGTCCGGCGTTGCATATTCCATTGATGGATCGCTGAAGAAGATTGCAACCAACGCATACGTAATCACCCCCAACAATGTAGACGTGGGTGATGCAAAACTCACGAAGAGAGGCGCACCGCAGCCCCAGAGCGCACCCCAGGAAACTACCTCCGAAGAGTTTGGCGAATACTGATTTTTATATTGAAGCGGCTGCCGTCTCCCGCGCTGGACTTTCCCGCACGTGAGGCGGCGCTTGTTCTGTAAACAGAAAAAATGACAGAAACCGCGTGAAACAATTATGACAAAACAAAATCTATCTACCCTTCCCGGCGGCATCCGGATCTCTGAAGAAGAACGGCTGCTGATTGCCAGGGGAGCAGAGTTGTCTGCCCGGGCGGATCATACTGCGGTCGCATCTTCTTTCTTATCTCCCCGACAGCAGCGATTGCTGTTTGAAAGCGCAATCATGGAAAAACGGGCGGATCAGATTTTTTTCTGGGGTGGATACGCAGGAGCCACACGGCGAATGGCAATTTACCTGCCGACGTGGATTCTATCCTTTGCATCTGACCGGGAACCCGCAGCACAGCTTTTCACCAAAGAACGGGAAGCACACTACCTCCAGCTATTATCGGAAACGGGTGTTTGTCCGCCGCCGTCAGAAGCGCCAGCTGCCACCGCCAATGTTCCCCTTCCGGAAAAACTTGAGGAAACGCAGGAAAACGATTTCCTGTCCGGCTTTGTTCATCCGCTTCTGCTGGAAGGCAGCGGATTCCGTGCCCTTTCCCATCGGGACTGGCTGGGGTCCCTTATGTCTCTGGGTATAAAGCGGGAAATTTTAGGCGATATTACAGTGTGGGACGATTTTCATGCAATCGCGTTCTGCCAGACGAAAAGCACCCCATATCTGATCAGCGAATTGAAAAAAGCAGGGCGGGACGCAGTGCGCGCAGCTCCCTGCCTCTTGCCGGAAGGTTTTGTTCCCCAGCAGCAATATATTCCGGTTACCGGCACGGTGGCATCCCCCCGTGCGGATGGCGTTGTACGGACGCTTTGCAATGTATCCCGCGAGGATGCAGCGGCAATGATCCAGCGGGGACTGGTAGAACTGAATTATGATCCTATAGAAAAAACAGATATATCGGTAGCAGCAGGTGATATTATATCCGTGCGTGGATACGGAAAATTTAAAATAGACGAAATCGGGCGTCCTACCCAGCGGGGTAGGATGCATCTTGCAGCAAGAAAGTATCAATGACAGGCAAACAGTCAGGAAAGGGCGTGGCGTTATGAGTGCAGATTCCATTCAGAGATTTCCCATCGTAAAAAAAGGGTATGACCCGGAAGCAGTGGATGTATATATTGAGAATCTCTCCGAAAAAAATCAGTTTTTTCAGGGTCGGATTATGGAACTGGAAAAACGCATCAGTCTGGCAGAAGATCTGATCGAAAGCTTCTCCAAGGCAGAGGATGATCTGCGGCAAAATATTGCCGATTCCAAAAAAGCGGCTGCGTCCATGATTCTGGATGCAAAACAGCGCGCCGCTGTCCTGCTGGACGATGCACGGGCGGAATGCGGAAAAATTGTATCCCAGCTGGATCGGGTCGTTGCAAACCGCATGCAGGTTCTGGACGTGTTGAAAAATCAGGCAACCTCCTTCAAGGATCAGCTTTTCGCATTGTACGGCAGTCATATCGAAATGATCGAATCCATTGCCAGCGCTGTCGAGTCCACCCCCTTCGAACCGGATTACAGCGGCATCGCCGAAGCTGTCAATACATTTGAACAGGCAGGAGAGCCGGAGGCAGATGCCCCGGCATTCACCGAATATCCCGAGGACAGTATTTTCCCCAAAGTAGAGGAAATTGCTGTACAGGATGAACCGGAATCTGAGGCAACCTCCGCATTGGAACCCGAACCGGAGGCAGAACCAGATACACAACCGGAACAAACGCCGGAACAGGAGACAGTTCCCACCCAGCAGGATGAACCCGCCGAACCCGTACAAAATTCCGAGCCGGATGAAGAGGACGACTTTTTCATTCTGGACACCAATGAAACAGCCAAAGATACCGTTTATGCTTTTGACACCGAAACTGTAGACCCAATGTCGGATTATAATAAATATTTAGAAAATTTTGTAAATATGGATGAGGATAATAACGCGCTATGATTTTGTGCCTTATCATCACAGCTGTGGCTGTCCTGTTGGATCAGATCACCAAGCTTCTGGTTGTACAAAATATTGCGGAAGGCACCTTTGCAGAAGGACTCAAAGGTGTTTTTCGTCTTACATACATTGAAAACAAAGGGGCGGCTTTCGGCATCCTTTCCGAGCACCGCTGGATCTTTATGGTGCTGTCTGTAATCGCCATTGCAGCGATTCTGTTCTACCTGTGGAAAGAAAAACCCCAAAGCATGCTGGTGCGCCTGTCTTTAGGTATGATTTTAGGCGGCGGAATCGGCAATATGATTGACCGGATCTTCCGCGGCGCTGTTGTGGATTTCATTGACCTGGAATTTATGCGGTTTTACGTATTTAACGTAGCCGATTCCTTTGTTTGCGTTGGTTGTGCGCTTTTGATCCTGTATCTGATTCTTTCTGAAATCCGGGAAGGCAAAAAGAAAAAAGCGGCGCAGCATAATCCCAGCAGCGGACCAAAAGCATGAACGAATACGGAACGGAAAAAATCATATCCGTCACAGAAGCAGACGCCGGCAAGCGGGTAGATGTGTTTTTATCTGCCGCTTTGGGCATGTCCCGCAGCGCAGTGCAGCAGTTGCTGGATGCAGGCACCGTACAGTGCAGCGGTCGCACCGTATCCAAAAGTCTGCGGACTGAAATCGGAAACGTATTTACAATCCAGCTTCCACCGGTGCGGGAATGTGAAGTGCTGCCGGAAAACATCCCTCTGGATATCGTATATGAAGATGAACATATCGTGGTCGTAAATAAACCCCAAGGTATGGTAGTGCACCCTGCTCCGGGACACACGGAAGGAACCCTCGTTTCCGCCCTTTTGTATCATGCCGGAAACAGTCTGTCGGATATCAACGGAGTGATCCGTCCCGGCATCGTGCACCGGATTGACCGTGACACAAGCGGTCTGATCGTTGTGGCTAAAAACAACGCCGCACACCTTTCCCTTGCCGCGCAGCTTGCAGATCATTCCATGTATCGGATATACAGCGCAATTCTGCGGGGCAGAATTGACACCGCCGGCACAGTAGATGCTCCCATCGGCAGACACAAAACCGACCGAAAGAAAATGGCAGTCCTGCGAGACGGCGGCAGGCATGCCGTTACCCATTATGAACCAATTCGTTCCCTTGCAGGACATACTCTATGCCGTCTGCGGCTGGAAACGGGACGCACCCACCAGATCCGTGTGCATATGAGTTATATTGGACATCCCGTTTTGGGAGATCCCGTATATGGAGGCGGACAAACCCCATTTGAAAAGAAGCATCCTACCCTGTTTCACGGGCAGTGTCTCCATGCGGGCGAAATTTCCTTTGTACATCCTGCCAGCGGGGAACAGGTGACCTTCCGCTGCGATCCTCCACAGGATTTTATGCGCGTTTTAAATCTGCTGGAGCAGGAATAAACAACATTTTTCTTTTGATGTTGCGCTTCACACAAAGTAAATACAAAAGGATCCTTATAATTTGTTTTTACGCAATTTTCACCTTTCTCTTGACAAAAACTTTTATTTGTGATATGCTGACATTGTATATAGATATAGAAAAGGCAGTGACCGGGAACAAGTATCCTATGCCTTAAATCCTCCCAGAGAGTCGTCGGCGGTGCAAGACGGCAGGATTGCAAAGGAGAATTACATCCCGTGAGTTTCGCTTTGAAAAAGCGGTGTACCGCTCCAGTAGACGGCGACGGCGTGGCGTCCGTTATAAACGCTTGGGCATCGCGCCAATCGGCGCCGTGCTTGCTGAGTGGTCCCGTTCGGGGCAATTGAGGTGGTACCGCGATTGATTCGTCCTCATGAAGCATAGCTTCATGAGGACTTTTTGTTTGTGCACAAGCGAAAAGCCTCCCCCAGCAAAGGGAGATGGCGGAAAACAAGAATTTCCAAAAGGCTCCCTTGTGAGGATCCACTGCGTGGCTCCATAGGGAGTTGTCGCAGAGCTTTATTCAAACAAAAAGGCTCCCTTGTGCAAAGGGAGCTCCCGCGCAGCGGGTGAGGGATTGTTTTTGCTATCATTTTAAATAATCTACAAATCGGCAGTCTATACTACAGACAATCCCCCCGCCGATTGCATCGGCACCCCCCTTTGCACAAGGGGGGCTATAACAATTGGAAAGGCTTTGTCGTGACACCCTCCGGAACTGTGTAGCAGGTTCTCCACATGAGGGTGAGACAGGGTGTGTGTGCTTGTGCATGTCACCTCTCCCCGCTGGGGGAGGCTTATACGAAATCCACACCTCTCGTATCAAAAACACATTCACATAAAAATACAGGAAGGAAATCACATGACCAACGTTGATTTATTAGACCGGAACGCACGGCTGTATCCGGATGAAGAAGCCCTTGTTGAAATCAATCCGGAAAATCATCCCAGCCGGACAAACTCCTGGCGGGAATACAACTTGATTGAAACAGCAGAAGGGGAAAAATACCGCCGCGCCATCACATGGCGGGAATTTGAACAGCAGGCAAACCGCGCTGCAAATCTCCTGCTCACCCGTGGAATCGGGCGGGGCGACAAAGTCGCAATTCTCCTTATGAACTGCCTGGAATGGCTGCCGATTTATTTTGGTATTCTGAAAACCGGCGCCCTTGCCGTACCTATGAATTACCGCTACACTGCCGAAGAAATTCAATACTGCCTGGAGCTTTCCGATTCCACAACCCTGATTTACGGACCGGAATTTACCGACCGGGTAGCACAAATTAGGGGCGATGTACAGGGACTTTCCACCGTTTTCTTTGTAGGACGGGATATTCCTGCCGGCGCAGAGGATTTTTGCAAATACCTGACCTATTGCTCCAAAACTGCCCCTGCGATTGAACTGACAGAAGAAGATGATGCCGCAATCTACTTTTCATCCGGCACAACCGGATTTCCCAAAGCAATCCTCCACAGCCATAAGGCGCTTATTAACTCTGCGAGAACAGAGCAAAATCACCACGGACAAACCCGGGATGATGTATTCCTTTGCATTCCGCCCCTGTATCATACCGGCGCGAAAATGCACTGGTTCGGCAGCCTGATTTCCGGCAGCCGCGCTGTACTGCTCCGGGGCGTCAGCCCGGAATGGATTTTGCAAACGGTTAGTCAGGAAAAAGCCACCATTGTGTGGCTGCTGGTGCCGTGGGCGCAAGATATATTGGATGCAATCGACCGGGGCGAGCTTCAATTGAACAAATTCCGCCTTTCCCAGTGGCGGCTGATGCATATCGGTGCACAGCCTGTTCCACCCAGTCTGATCAAACGCTGGATGCAGATTTTTCCCGACCACCAATATGATACAAACTATGGTCTGTCGGAATCAATCGGTCCCGGCTGCGTACATCTGGGCGTGGAAAATATTCACAAGGTGGGCGCCATTGGCATTCCCGGATATTTGTGGGAAGCAAAAATATTGGACAGCACAGGCACACCGGTACCCCAGGGTGATGTGGGAGAATTGTGCGTGCGCGGTCCGGGCGTGATGAAGTGCTATTATAAAAATCCCAGTGCTACAAGCGAGATTCTGCGGGACGGCTGGCTTTGGACAGGCGACATGGCGCGGTGCGATGAAGATGGATTTATTTATTTGGTCGACCGCAAAAAAGACGTAATCATAACCGGCGGCGAAAACATCTATCCGGTACAGATTGAAGATTTTCTGCGGGCAAATGAGAAAATCAAGGATGTGGCTGTAATCGGGCTGCCCGACGACAGACTGGGCGAGATCACAGCAGCAATTATCGAACCCAAACCGGGCTGCACCTTAACTGAAGCAGAAATTGAAGAATTCTGCAAGGAGCTGCCCCGATATAAACGCCCCCGCAAAATCATTTTTGCAGATGTTCCCAGAAACCCCACCGGAAAAATTGAAAAACCAAAGCTGCGCAGCATATATTGCGGCGGCAGTCTTGTAGAAGCCCAAACGACAAAATAATTTTTAATATAATTTAAGGAGGTTTTCTATGTTCACAAAAGTTTTAACCGCAGTGCTGCTTCTGATCTTCTTCGCCGTCATGACAGGGATCGGATTGTACTGCCGCCGCCACGCCACAGACGTAAACGGCTTTGTTCTGGGCGGACGGTCTGTAGGTCCCTGGCTTTCCGCGTTCGCATTCGGTACATCCTACTTTTCCGCAGTCGTCTTTGTAGGGTATGCAGGTCAGTTCGGCTGGAATTTCGGACTTGCTTCCACCTGGATCGGTCTTGGAAACGCCTTTATCGGCTCCCTGCTTGCCTGGGTCATTCTGGGGCGCAGAACCCGCATCATGACCCAGCATCTTTCCACCAAAACCATGCCGGACTTTTTCGGCAAGCGGTTTGACTCCAAAGCGCTGAAAATCGCCGCATCCTTTATCGTTTTTATTTTCCTGATTCCCTACACCGCCTCTTTGTACAACGGACTTTCCAGTCTGTTCCACATTGCCTTTGACATTCCCTACTGGGTGGTTATCGCAGTCATGGCAGGGCTCACCGGCTTGTATGTTATTTTCGGCGGCTATATGGCAACTGCCATCAACGATTTTATCCAGGGTATTATCATGCTTGGCGGCATTGTTGCCGTAATCGCCGCAGTCCTTGCGGACAATGGCGGTCTTAGCCAGTCGATTGTTTCCCTGTCTCAGGTACAGGCGCCGGAAGCAGGCGCACTGGAAGGCGCATACAGCTCCTTTGTAGGTCCGCAGCCAATGTATCTGCTGATCGTCGTTCTGCTCACTTCTCTGGGAACATGGGGACTGCCCCAAATGGTGGGTAAATTTTATTCCATCAAAAACGAGGACGCAATCAAAAAGGGCACAATTATTTCTACTATTTTTGCAATCATCGTGTCCGGCGGCTGCTATTTTCTCGGCGGCTTCGGCAGACTGTATGACAGCCCGGCACTTTACAACGATGCAGGAAAACTGATGACAGACAGTATCATTCCCACCATGCTTTCGAAAATGCCCGGCGTAATTATCGCAGTGGTTATGGTGCTTGTGCTGTCTGCGTCCATGTCTACCCTGTCCAGCCTGGTGCTGACCTCCAGTTCTACTTTGACGCTGGACGTAATCCTTCCGATGCGCAAAAAAGAAACCAAAGAAAAAACACAGCTTGTCATTCTGCGCTTGTTCATTCTGTTCTTTATTGTTGTTTCCGCCGTGCTTGCCGTTTTAAAGGATACCTTCAATTTCTCCATGATCGCACAGATGATGGGAGTTTCCTGGGGTGCTCTTGCAGGATCTTTCCTGGCTCCTTTCCTGTACGGTCTGTACTGGAAACGTACCACAAAAGCGTCCGTTGCCGTAAGCTTTGTATTCTCCTCCTGCCTGATGATTACGCAAATGCTGATTTCCATGGGCGTATTCAGCGTAAGCGGCGGCATTCTGGAATTTGTCTTTAAGAACTCCCTTTACTCCGGCGTTGTCGCAATGGTAGGCGGTTT
Source organism: uncultured Eubacteriales bacterium (assembly GCA_949451655.1). Taxonomy (GTDB): domain Bacteria; phylum Bacillota; class Clostridia; order Oscillospirales; family CAG-272; genus Avispirillum. Next base: position 27,584 of record CASTST010000010.1, read on the forward strand.
GATTCTGGTGCCGATCATCAGTTTGCTCACACCTAAAATGAAAAAAGATCAAGTAAATGCAATGTTCACCTGTTACAACGAAAATGTAACAGTTCAGGCAACAAAATCCCTCGGAAACTGATTTCCGCGCGCACATCCTAAATGCCAAGCCCGCTTTACGGCTTAACGAAGTCAAACGAAAAGCCCCCTATGCAAAAGGGCGGAACACGCCGCAAGCTCCCATCGTATCCCCCTTGTATACAGGAGGAGCCGGCTCGCTGCAAGCCCCCACCGTATCTTTAAGCCCCCCTTGTGCAAAGGGGGGTGGCTCGCTTAAGCGAGTCGGGGGGATTGTTTGTAGTATAGACTGCCGATTTGTAGATTATTTAAAATGATAGCATAACAATCCCTCAGTCACGGCAAAGCCGTGCCAGCTCCCTATGGAGCCACGCAGTGGATCCTCACATGGGAGCCTTTTTGTTTGTGCTTCGCGGGGGTCCCTTTGCTGGGGGTCATTTTCGTTTGTACTCCATAAGTGGGCGACCTTTTTGTTTTGATTGTTTTTTTAATTAAGGGGCGGTTTTCCCTTTCTCATGAATATACAACATCCACCCCGCAATCAACGTCACACCCTCTGCCACCGGAAAAGATGCCCACAAGCCTGCCATCCCGCCTATCCGGGAAAGAATCAGCGCGAAAGGAAGAATCAATACAAATCCCCGCAGCAAAGAAACGATATTCCCCGGTCGCGGGCGCTCTGCCGCAGCAAAATAAGACGCAAGCACAACGTTGCACCCTGCAAAAATCCCCCCAGTGAAATATATTTTCAACCCCGCCGCGGCGATCCGGTGCAGTTCCGGATCCCTCTCACTGTTGAAAATGTTTATAATCCAATCGCATCCAATGAAAACGCCTCCATAGATACATACGGATAAAATCACTGTAAACCACACCGCAAAGCGCAGCGCGCTCTTTGCATGCTTTAAATTTCCCACACCACAGTTTTGGCTGACAATCGGTTGTATCCCCTGCCCCACACCGGTATACATAGCGATTACAACAAGAGAGAGATTTGCCACAACGCCATATGCCGCAACACCGATATTACCGCAAAGCTGCAGCACAATCTGATTAAACACAGTCATGACAACACCGCCGGACAGTTCCGTCACAAGTGACGGCAATCCCCCCGCGGCAATGCCTTTCATAAGCTGTCCTTCCAAAGCCTCTCGCGCAGGATAAAAACTGTTTTTCCCTCGTAAAAAATGGATAGTCAAAATGCCAAGACTGATAACCGGCGCGATACATGTTGCCAGAACCGCCCCGAAAATGCCCATTTGCAGCGGGAAAATAAATATGTAATCCAAAAGTATATTGGAAACGCTGCCTCCTGCCATTGCCGCCATAGACAAATGAGGACTGCCGTCATTGCGGACAAAGCTCAATATAACTTCATTCAGTATGAAGGCAGGTGAGCCCAGAAGCAGCATTTGCAGATACGTTTTACTCATTTGAAAAACCGCCGCATCTGCTCCCAGCAAATGCGTAATCGGTGCGGAAAGAAACATACCAGCCGACACAAAAACAACGGCAAAAAGCGCCGCGATAATGATAGTATGCGTAAATGCTCTGCTGTTCGCTTCCGCACCGACACGGCTTTTCCGAATGGAAAACTGCGTAGCACCGCCAACGCCCAGCATAAGCCCCACACCATGAATCAGACTATAAACTGGAAGCGCCAAATTCAGCGCAGCAAGTCCATCGGTTCCAATTCCATTTGCAATAAAAAATGTGTCCGCAAGAATATAGCAGGACAGCCCCAGCATCCCCAAAACGCTGGGAACACAATACCGGATGCATTCGCGAAAAACAGTAGATTTCATATACAACCCCAACATAAAAAAATAGCGTCAGATTCTTTCTATCTGCTAAGGCCTAACGATAGAAAGTCTGACGCTGTATTCCTTTTACCCGGCGGTAAAAGGAGGCGTGTTATTCATGCGCTTATTGTACCACACATGCGCCGTGCTGTCAACTGCTTACAACACCGGCGGCAAATCGTCCTCGTCTACATCAGGAACAAAGCCTTCCTCCGGCTCCGGTTCATCCTCACCCGCTTCTACAAAGGCCTCAGAAAGTCCGTCCGCCGTTTTAAAATACGGACCGGTATCTTCCTTGCCTGTATGCACATAGGTGCAGGAAAACGCCTTGTCCGTCACAATGATACTGTCAAAAGCAGACACCGTCTCCGGATTTAAAATGCTTCCATCCGGAATCTGAAATAGCAGCATTTCCCGATTCAAAAAAATATAACACATTCCCGAAAAGCCGCCTGAGAATGCTTCCTGCGCCAACGCGCCCATATAACAGTCTGTTTTCTGAAAGCTGAACGCATGCCAAAGATTGTTCTGATACATTCGTCTGGGCAGGCAAAAGGATTTTGCATCATAATATTCCATATCCGGAGCAAAGGCGGAAAGCCATTTCAGCATAAACGGGCGCAGAGGCTTGTCGGTTATCTCATGACATTCGCCGAACACCTCCTGCATTTTCTTTCTTGCAGCTTCCTTTTCCTGCTCGCTGATTTTCTTCTTAAACATATTTGTCTCCTTTTTCAATACTGTCACGAAAATACATATTCGCTGGCTTCGCCAACTTCCCCATCGGACATCGCATAGTATATCGCACCGTCCGCAGTCACATACCATCCGCCCAAATCCGACTTGCATAGCTTACAGAGGAAATTGCCTTCTGCTTCCATGGTATATTGCACAGCGCTGCGTCCGCCGAAAAAACCTTCTTCCTTTGCGGTAATGTCAATCGTTACATCTCCAGCAGTATATGCAGCCTGCGCCAGATCCTGTGCTTCTCCCGCATCCTCCATATAATGACCCAAAGTATATGCGCTGCCGTTCCACTCCACGGCACGATAGAGTCCAAGGCAGTTTATGTCTGCATACCATACTGCGTCCGGTGTATATGCAATATATGCCCCGCTGCCGGATGCACCTGTTCCAACTGTATACACAGTACAGGCTTCCCCATTTATCTCCGCTTCCCCCTCGGAAAGCGACACAGCAGCATCGGTAAAGGTACGTGCAATTTGCATAGCTATATCGTCTGCACCTTCTACTGTTTGAGACGACAACTCCAATGTCAATGTGTCGGTAAACTGATAAGTAGAACGCACGGTTCCAAATCCTTCCGTTTCCAATACACTGCTGATTGTACCGGAATCCGAATCCGGTATGGGATTTTTCACCAGTCGATACGCTGCACACGGCACATACTTTCCGCCTTCTGCATTCCACAGCCACAAATTATAACATGCTTCCCCCTGGTTTTCGCTGTATATTGTCTGCAAATCTGCATATCCGTCGCCGTTGATATCCTCGCGGATCAGATTTTCCATTGCATCGGCTACGGCGGTATCGTATGTAAGGGTTTGCAGTTTTTCACCCGTTCCGCCGTCATCCCAAAGGGTGATTGTTCCCTTGTCCAGAGAATACAGAAGTTTTATTTCCCGGGAAACATAAAAAGATCCGTCATATTCGATTTGGTTGCGCCAGTCTGTAATCTGTTTTACAGGGGCTGTATCCTGTGCTTCCGTTTTTTTGCCGCAAGCTGCTGCAAACAGGAGCATAAGAAGGATACAAAGTCCCAATGCAATTTTTTTCATATTCATAATAATTCACACACTTTCTTTGAATGGATGCCGCATCAGCAAAAAACATACCGTGATGTACGAGGTACAAACTTCAATAGGCTCCCCCGGTAAAGGGAGGTGGCATGCGGCACACAACTTTTTAAAGGCTCCCCCCAGCAAAGGGGTGCACGGCGACAGATCACGCCCCACTATAGCCTCCCTTGTGCAAAGGGAGGTGGCATGCCGTAAGGCATGACGGAGGGATTGTAAAATTGTCGATTTGCAGATAATTCAAAATGATAGTATAGACAATCCCCCAGTCTCCACTGCGTGGAGCCAGCCCCCTTTACACAAGGGGGCCTTTAAAAAGTTGCGTGCTGCGCGACAGTCCCCTTACTGGGGGGAAGCTAAGTAAGTAGGATGGAATTTGCGCCGTTCCATCCATAGGATCCGCGTAGCGGCTCCAGCACATGGGAGCCTTATGATACTTATGCTCCTAAGAAAACCCTTTAATAGTGAGAGCCTTTTCGTTCGCTGTCTCATATACAGAAAGAAAGCGGACGCTGTAAGGTCCGCTTTCGCATCTATCCACTTTTTACCTATGCAAAAACGTCCTTGCCGCTTATGCTTCTTCCGGTGCAGCTTCGTCATCTGCTGCATCCTCTGCATCCATATCATCCTCTGCTTCACATGCGTCGCAAATGCTGCATCCGGGAGCAAAGTCCTCGTCACAGCTGCAAAGAGGATCGAACTCGTCTCCAAAGCAATCCTGACAGCAGGTATCACAATCGCCGCAGTCAAAAGAAATGCGGAAATACTTCTTGAAAAACTTATACAGCAGTGCTGCTGCAGCGACAATCAGCAGAGCAACCCCTGCGGATATTGTAATAATCTTAATCAGACTTACGCGTTTTTCTTCTTTTCTCATTTGTTATTCACCATACCTTTCCTGTAAATTTAATGGTTTCACCTGCGCGTTTCCGCGTCAGATTGTATCATACATGGATATATTTATAGTATATCATAACTTGGGCAAAATGCAATACAGTTTTTGGATTATTTTGCACATCATTCCAAAGAAGAGCGCGCCCATACAGCATCTGCCAGTGCTTCCAGAATTACTTGCTTTGTTTCGTCAGAGGTTTCTGCCGATGCGGCAGCCACCAAAATCCGCAGACTTCTCAATCCGCCGATACGTCCCAATGCCCGGTATACTATCTGATGCACGTGCTCATCATAGTTGGGCGACAAATGCTGCTGCAAAAGACTTACGTCTCCCTGGGCGGCAGCTTCTTCAATTCGTTTGCTTATAACGGAGTCGATCAATGTATCATGCATATCTGTTCACATTCCTTTTCTTACAGCTGGATCCGGAAAATATTTTTCGAAAATTCAACCGGATTATACGTTCATTTTTTGTTTATATGGAAAAAGCGGTTCCTTTTCCAATATCATACTACCATAGATATATGAAAACTGTAAGTATTGATTGTGAATTTTAATGAATGTTTTCGTGAATGAACGAAATCAATTGTATAAATTGTAAAATGAATGGGATTATTGCCGCAATATGCGTTATTTCTCCGCCAGCCGAATGCTGATTTCACCAGAATGCAGCACCTCCCGGGTCCCATCTTCCAAACGAACCACCAAGCCTCCTGCATCATCAATTTCTTCCGCCACGGCAAGGTATGTTTTTGCTCCCTGTATACATTTTATGGTTTTGCCAAGCACCAGAGAATCCCGGCGGTATTCTTCCATCCAGGGACGGTCTGACAACTTCTCAATAAAGCCATACAATTCTTCCGTCACAGCCGCGCACAAAGCGCACCGGCGCACATCGCATCCATAAAGCGCCCCTGCTACACGGGCTACCTCTTCTGGAAAATCTTCCGTTGAACAGTTGATGCCAATGCCTACAACGATTTGCTGGGCATGATTGTTTTCCAAGCTGGTTACAGCCTCTGTAAGAATCCCGCAGATT
>CASTST010000011.1 GCA_949451655.1 uncultured Eubacteriales bacterium
GCGCAAAACCCACCTCCCCTTGCACAGGGGAGGCTTTACAAGAAGATAGAGTCTGCGCTGTGCCACCTCTCTTTGCTGTGGGAGGCTTATAACGTTTGGCGAAGGCTAACACCGTGCTCCCCTTTACTGGGGGAGGGGCTTTAGTGTGATTTAGGCTCCAGCACAAATGTAGGATGGCTACATACTTATAATTTAGCAAAGATTTGCGGTGGAATGGAGATTGGTATGAAAAAAACAATTCTAATTATAGACGGGCAGGGCGGCAGATTGGGCGCTTTGCTGACAGAACGGGTTAAGGCAGCGCTCCCCGGATTTTCCGTCACGGCGGTGGGGACAAATTCCATTGCGACTGCCGCTATGCTTCGTGCCGGGGCGGACCACGGTGCTACGGGAGAGTATCCGGTGATTTGTGCCGCACAGCATGCGTCCTATATTGCAGGTCCGGTAGGAATCGCCATTCCTGCATCATTGACCGGTGAAGTAACGCCCGCCATGGCGGAGGCAGTAGGACGCAGTCGGGCGGAAAAGGTGCTGATTCCGGGGGATAAATGTGCGATTCATGTTGCAGGGACTGCCCGGATGACGCTTGGTGAATATGCGGACTTGGCAGTGGAGAAAATCCTGGAATTGGATGCGAATGAGAACAGTTAAAATGGAATACTATCATAAAGATGAGAAAGGAACGGTTATAGTATTATGTATGAAGAATTGAAGGAACAGGCACGGGCTGCGGCGGCAGAACTTGTAGAGGCGGCTGGACTGCAAAAGGGAAATATTGTTGTTGTGGGATGCTCTACTAGCGAGGTATGCGGGGAGCGTATCGGTACGGCATCTGTTCCCCAAGCGGCGCAGGCATTATATGAAGGACTTATTACTGTTTTTGCGCCTTTGGGGATTTATCTGGCGGCGCAGTGCTGCGAACATTTGAATCGCGCCATTGTCACAGAGCGGGCTGCGGTACCAGGGGCGGAATTTGTAAATGCAGTTCCCCAGCCGAAAGCGGGCGGTTCTTTTGCAACGGCGGCGTATCAGGGAGCGGCAGATCCTGTGGTAGTAGAAGAAATCCGGGCGGACGCTGGACTGGATATCGGATTGACGCTAATTGGGATGCATCTGAAACGGGTAGCAGTACCCCTGCGTTTGTCCGTGAAAAAAATCGGCGCGGCAACATTGAACGCAGCACGCACCAGACCCAAGTTTATCGGCGGATCCCGCGCCCACTATAATGAAAAGCTTTTGTAAGAAAACGTCTGAAAGAAACTCTTTCCTTTTTTTGCGATCTATGCTACAATAATATAAGGTTTTTTAAAGGCTCCCCCCGGCAAAGGGAATTCCGCGAAGTCTTCCAAATAAAAGGCTCCCTTGTGCAAAGGGAGCTGTCGCGAAGCGACTGAGGGATTGTTCTACTATCATTTTGCAGGATTTCAAATCGGCAGTATTACTTATACAATCCCTCCGGCACAGCTGACGCCGTGCCACCTCCCTTTGCACAAGGGAGGCTTATAACGTTTGGCGAAAGCTAACACCGCCCCCTTTGCTGGGGGGAGGCTTTCGGAGTTAGGCGGGATCCGCGGTGTACTATTTCCCTATTGCATTTGTATTTGTTTCATCAATTCCTACTTTGGAGACAATTTATGGTATTTTCATCCCTTGAGTTTTTGTTTTTGTACTTCGCAGCATCGATCATGATATATTTCATCGTGCCTCTGGCGTTTCGAAATTTGGTTCTCCTCCTTGTCAGCCTGGCGTTTTACGGCTGGGGAGAACCGATTTATGTTACGATCATGCTGTTTTCCATTATTGTGGACTATATCTGCGGCTATTTTGCAGGGAAATATCGGGAAACCAACCGAAAGAAAGCGCGCCGGTTTGTGATTGCAAGTGCGGTGATTAACTTGAGCGTGCTGGGCTTCTTTAAATATTACACGTTTATCGTGTCCAATTTACAGCTGCTTCCTTTTGAATTTTTAAAGAAAATCCCTCTTTTTGCAGATGTAAAGCTGCCGATCGGCATTTCCTTCTATACGTTCCAGACAATGTCCTACACCATTGACATCTATCGGGGCGACGCCCGGGTACAGCGGAATATTGCTTCCTTCGGTGCGTATGTGACCCTGTTTCCCCAGTTGATTGCCGGTCCTATTGTGCGGTATCAGGATATTGACGATCAGCTTCGTTCCCGTCCCCATAATATCGAACTGTTTGCTTCCGGTATGCGGACGTTTATTTGCGGTCTTGGGAAAAAGATCCTCCTTGCCAATTGTGCCGGCGCTATGTGGGAAGGCTTTCAGACTCTGTCCGCCACAGATGCCACTGTGGTCGGCGCATGGCTGGGTATGCTGTTTTACGCCTTTCAGATTTATTTTGACTTCTCCGGCTATTCCGATATGGCAATCGGACTTGGCAAAATGCTTGGTTTTCAGTTTAAAGAAAATTTCTTTTATCCGTATGTATCCAAAAGTATTACGGAATTCTGGCGGCGCTGGCATATTTCCATGGGAACCTGGTTCCGGGAATATGTGTATATTCCCCTTGGGGGCAACCGTTGCTCCAAACTGAAAAATTATCGGAATATTGTCATTGTTTGGCTTCTCACCGGATTCTGGCATGGCGCAAGCTGGAACTATGTGCTGTGGGGGCTGTATTACTGCATCCTTCTTGTAATCGAAAAACTGTTCCTGCATAAATTGCTCCAGCGTCTGCCCGGATTTGTCAGCCATATTTATACGCTGGTGATTGTGCTGTTTGGCTGGTGGCTGTTCGTCTTTGAGGATCTGGGTGCCGGTATGACCTATCTTGGTTATATGTTCGGGCAGGGCGTGGTCGCCTTTACCGAGGTGGGTGCTACTTACGATTTACTGCGCTGCATCCTGTTTTTGGCAGTGCTGTGCATTGCTTCTACTCCCCTTCCAAAAAAGCTGTTTTATAAGCTGTATGAAAAGGGAAAGGGCGCAAGATTGGCGATCAGCGCAGGCTGCGCCGCACTGCTTGTGCTGTGCACTGCATATCTGGTGGATTCCTCCTACAATCCGTTTTTATACTTCCGGTTTTAACCTGACAGAAAGGCGGCAAACAGTCGATATATGGATGATACAACCAAAAAGATACAGCCGGTTCCCGATGGCGTGCCGGCAAAAAAAGAGAAAATCACAGCGGACGGTGAGGCGGCAAAATACCTGCAGCTGCAAATGCGGCTGAAAAAAGAAAGCCGCGGCGCGGATCTTGTGCTGATTCTGCTGACGCTTGGATTTATTTATGTGATGGCGGTGCTGTTTTGGGTGCTTCCCGATTCTGATTTTTCTCCCCAGGAAAATCGGACGCTTGCCGCTGCACCGGAGCTTTCTGCGGAGAATTTCTTTTCCGGCAATCTCACAGAGCAGGTGTCTGACTACATGGCGGATCAGTTTCCCTTCCGGGATTTTTTCGTAGGCGTGAAGGCGCTTTCAGAAACAGCGCAGTTGAAAGGACAAAATAACGGAGTCATTTTGGGCAGCGACGGATATCTGATTACCCGGGTGGATTATCCAAACGAGGCTGTTCTGAAAACCAACCTGAACGCTGCGGCAAGATTTCAGCAGGCTGCACAGAAACAGGAGATCCGGTGTGTGACCGCTTTTGCCGGACGCAAACAGGATACCTGCGATAAATATTTGCCTGCCGCATACGGATCCTATTATGCCGACCGTATCTGGGGCATTCTGGATGGTATTGCAGGTGAGCGGGATCTTGAATATATCAATCTGCGGGATTCCTTACGCAGATATGCATCGGATGGGGAATCGGTATATTATAAAACAGATCATCACTGGACGTCGCTGGGCGCATATTATGCTTATACGCAGGTAATAGAATCACTGGGAGATACGCCCTTGCCGCTGGACGCTTTTACAGCAGAGACGGTTTCAGAGGATTTCTATGGCACAACCTGGTCTGCCGCAGGTGCAAAATGGGTGAAGCCGGATGCGATCACCTATTATTACGGCGAGAATGAAAGCTATACGATGGCAATTGAGGATAACACGAGACAGTTTGAAGGCTATACAGGCTGCACCTATGAAGAACGTGACGGAAAAAGCTATGCAGTATTTGACAGTATTTATGTGCGGGAATTTTTAGAGGAAAAAGATCAGTATGCTTCTTTCCTTGGGGGCAATTTCGGGTATACCCATATTACCGCCAATGGAATGGGGGAGCGGGAAACGCTGCTTGTACTGAAGGATTCCTTTGCCCACAGCATGGCGCCTTTTCTGCTGCAGCATTATGATTTGATTTTGGTGGATCTGCGGTATTATAAAGTCCCAATGCTTCGATTCTGCGAGGAAAACGGAATTGACAAGGTTCTGATGCTTTACAATATGGAAACCTTGACGGAAGGGGATTATCTCAAGGTTTTGGGCGCAGGACTTGGCAAGGAAAAGTGAGAGATAAACGAGGTTTAGAATTATGAAAAAAAGATGGATTGTCGGATTTTTATGTTTGCTTTTATTATGTATGACTGCTTGTTCTGTGCGTGATATGGCTGAGGAAACGACCGCGGAGACAACACAGGCTGATACTACACAGGAGGATACAACATCCCCTGTGACAACAGAGGAGGCTGCCTCTGCACCGGACGACACTTCTGCCGGCAGTACGGACAGTGAAGGCGGAAAGCAGATCACGGAAGAAGAGGCGCTGGCTGCGGCAAAAGCACACATGGGAGATACCGATCCGGACACAGGATATAAATATTCTTTTGCGTCTGAGGGAATCATGCAGGACACAGACACAGGTGAAGAGTATTATAAAATACGGGTTTCCTGGTATTTGCCGGAGGATGACAGATATTCTGTTTTCGGATATCTTCTGGTAACAAAAGACGGAAAGTCTATTTTAAATTTTAACTGATTAAAGTATCAGTTGCAAGGAAGGGTAAAAAGTACATGACGAAGAAAAAGGAAACGGCGCAGTATAACGACCAATCCATAGAAAAACTGGAGGGAGCCGACCGGGTGCGGCTTCGTCCGGCAGTTATATTTGGATCGGATGGGCTGGAGGGCTGTGAGCATGCCTTTTTTGAAATATTGTCCAACGCTGTAGATGAAGCAAGAGAGGGATACGGTTCTTCTATTACCGTCACCGTTTACCGGGATCATTCCATCGAGGTGGACGACCGGGGCCGCGGCGTTCCCCTTGGCTACAATGAGAAATACGACTGCCACAACTGGGAACTGATCTACTGTGAGTTGTATGCAGGCGGAAAATATAAAAACAATTCCGGCATGGGCGGATATGAGTTTTCCCTGGGACTGAACGGACTTGGCGCGTGCGCCACCCAGTACGCATCGGAATTTTTTGAAGTGCATTCCTTTGACGGACAGAATTTGTCCCATATGTCTTTCAAAAAGGGAAATCCTGTAGGCAAACTGGAAACGCGGGAACTGGAAAAAGGAGAACGCAGAACCGGTACCGTCACATACTGGCGTCCGGATCTGGATGTGTTCACCGATATTGCCATCCCCCGTGCATTTTATGAGGATACCCTGGAAAAGCAGGCGGTTGTCAATGCGGGGCTGCGGTTCAGCCTCCGATATGAAAATGCGGACGGTTCCTTTGATGAAAAGGAATTTCTGTATCCCAACGGTATATCCGACTATGTTGCACGCCTTGCAGGGGAAACTGCTATGACTCAGCCGGTACTTTGGAAAATGCCGGAGGTTCGGGGCAAGGACAGGGCAGACAAAGAAGAATACCGTCTGATTGCGGAGGTTTCTTTTTGCGTTTCCAATACGGTAAATGTTCTGGAATATTATCACAACTCCAGTTTTCTGGAGCATGGCGGTTCTCCGGAACGGGCGGTAAAAAACGCCTTTGTATATGCTATAGACCGGAGATTGAAGGCGCTTGGGAAATATAACAAAAACGAGTCCAAGATCACCTTTGCCGATGTAGAAGACTGTCTGGTGCTGGTAACCAATTCATTCTCCACCCAGACTTCCTACGCAAACCAGACGAAAAAAGCCATTACCAACTCTTTTATCGCCGAAGCACTCACTGATTTTCTGAAAGAAAAGCTGGAAATCTATTTTCTGGAAAACGCCATGGAGGCAGATAAGCTGGTCAGTCAGGTGCTAGTGAATAAACGCTCCAGAGAAACGGCGGAATCTACCCGTCTGAATATCAAAAAGAAGCTGGCAACGACCAACGACGTGGCAAGCCGGGTGGAAAAATTTGTTTCCTGCCGCTCCAGAGATCCACTGCGCCGGGAACTGTACATTGTAGAGGGAGATTCCGCTATGACCAGCTGTAAGCTGGGAAGGGATGCGGAATTTCAGGCAATTATTCCGGTGCGGGGGAAAACGCTGAACTGCTTGAAAAGCACCTACGAAAAAATTTTTAAAAACGATATAATTGTGGATCTTCTTCGAGTAATTGGCTGCGGCGTGGAAATTCGCGGCAAGGTCAAGGGGGATTTTGTTCCCTTTGATATAGAATCGCTGCGCTGGTCAAAAATTATTATCTGTACCGATGCAGATGAGGACGGTTTCCAGATCCGCACGCTGCTGCTTACGATGTTTTACCGGCTGCTTCCCAGTTTGATTCTGGAGGGGAAGGTATACATTGCTGAGTCGCCTCTTTATGAAATTACAGCAAAGGATAAGATTTATTTTGCATATAACGAGCCGGAGAAAACCCAAATTCTGGAACAGCTTGGCAATGTGAAATACACTTTGCAGCGTTCCAAGGGGCTGGGTGAAAACGAACCGGATATGATGTGGCAGACTACTATGAATCCGGCGACCCGCCGCTTGATTCGTGTATCGGAAGCGGACGCAAAAGCTACGGAAGAAATTTTTGATACGCTGCTGGGGGATAATTTGCCGGCGCGCAAGGAATTTATCGCACAGTTTGCCGCTATGTATGCAGAAAAAGCGGATATATAACGAAAAAGCCGCCCCGATAGGGGCGGCTTAAATTAAAAAGGCTCCCCGGCAAAGGAAGCTCCCGCGTAGCACAAACAAAAAGGCCCCCTTGTGCAAAGGGGGGCTGTCTCCGCGCAGCGGAGACTGGGGGATTATAATGCTATCATTTTGGATAAACTACAAATCGGGAGTATTGCAGACAATCCCCCCGACGGCATCGCTGCGCTTGGCCGCCACCCCCCCTTTGCACAAGGGGGGGCTGTTGCGTTGCATGCACCGTGCCACATCCCTTTACTGGGGGGAGGCTTTATGTTGATGAAGATTTCTACCAGTAAAGGGAACTGTTGCGGAGTACAAACATAAAAAGGCTCCTTTGTGTAAAGGGAGCTGTCAGCGATAGCTGACTGAGGGATTGTATAACTATCATTTTGCAGGATCAATCAACTGATAGAATTACTTAGACAATCCCTCCGCCACGGCTACGCCGCGCCACCTCCCTTTGCACAAGGGAGGCTTTCCTATATTAACTTATCTCTTTATTGGTGGAGTTTGTGTTTTCCTTCTGCTCCCGGTTATAGCGGGCAACGGCAGACAGATATCCTTCCATTTCCTCGGAAGCCTCAATAATCAGTTTTACATCGTCTGTTTCTCCACCTGCAAATACCAACATACATTGACGAGCGCCAACCATATTGCACAAATACTTATAGGTTTTCGCTTTTCTGTATTGTTTGATGGTTCTCCCGCGCTCTTTGCGTCCTTCAGGTAAAACGACACATGTTGTAAGCGTTCCCAGAGACAGAACGCATTCTGCTGTGAGCGCCCGGCGCCCCTGCGCTTTTTCAACGACAAAATCCAATTGTTTCGGGGGGAGGTGCAGCGCACTGCCGCTCTGCTTGCCGGTAGTGTCAGTTTCTTCTTCCTCTGCCTGTCTATTTGGACGGATGATATACCGGATGCGGCAGAATTTATACCGAACCAGAATGAGAATCATTGCACAGTAAAAAATAAGAGATAGGATCTGCAGAAATCCCCGTCCGGCGATTTGATGAAAGCACGCGGACACAAATCCCACTGTGGCGCAGAGAAAAAGCGCCAGCACCGTGGCTTCGGGAGCACGGTTTTTTTGATTTGGCTGATGTATCATTTCAGCATTTCTCCTGATAAAATGTTTCTGCAAAGGAAAAACCGCCGCAGCGACAAATAGCGCTCAGGCGGTTTACCATGTACTTATGCTTCTTCTTTTGCAACAACCTGCTTGCCGTTGTAATAACCGCATGCACTGCAAACTCTGTGCGTCAGGTTATATTCACCGCAGTTGGAGCACTTTACCATGCCGGGCATGGACAGCTTCCACACGTTGGAGCGTCTTTTGTCTCTGCGTGCTTTTGAAACTTTTCTCTTCGGTACTGCCATTAGAATCCCCTCCTTTATATCGTTAAAAAGGATTATTACAACCCATTATACTACTATTTATCCATTTTATCAAGTAGTTTTTGAAATATTTCCATTCTTGGATCAATTTCTTTTTTTTCTCCGCAGGTACAGCCGCTGCCGATTTTTTTGCCGCAGGTATCGCAAAGCCCGGGACAATCATCACAGCAAAGGTGATATACAGGCAGTTCCAATGTGACCGCCTCCAAAACCTCCCGGTCAAAATCAATGCCGCCTTCCTTGACCCAGATAATATCATCCTCGTCCATGTTTTCAGTGGCAGCAGAGCCGGTTGTGACAATGCGATCCAACGGAAAAGACACCGTACCTTCCAGCGGATCCAAGCATCGGTCGCACACAGTTGCATAGTCTGCCTTTACTTTGGCACGCAGCGCCATGTAACCATCGTTGTCGATTACATCACCAACAACGTGTATAGGCGCGCGCAGAGCAATATCATCGGGCAGCTGCGGTGCGTCCTCCACATCATCCATAGAGAGAAAAAAGTCAAAGTGCAGTGAAGGAATGCGCTTGTTCATCAGCTGCGTTAAATCCAGTCTCATGAAAACCTGACCTTTCTATCCGGCGGATGTTGTATTTACGACATATTCCTACGAGAATATATTATATCCTTTTTTATTCTTTTTGTCAAGGAAAAGGGGAATTATCATTTGTTTTCACAAATTTCATTGCATTTGATTGCATGTTATGTTAAAATCATAAAAAGATTTGTATAAAATCAGGGAAAGTACGGTAGTTATATGAAAATCGGAAAGATTATAGGCAGAATTTTTGCTGTTCTGTTTGCTGTTGTATTGATTCTTTTGCTTGGCAGAATTTTCATGATGGATGACAAAGGAAATCTTACGGAAATCGTGCCTACGGATGCAGCTAAGGCGGCATATGCATCTCAGGGAAAAGATGCGTTTGTAACACACAAGCTTTTAAAATCTCTTTCAGCCGATGGGTATTTTAGCATGCATTCGCTGGTCTATAATGAGGATGGCAGGGAATTGCAGATTACCGGGCGATATAATGAAAGTGTCTATAAGTATTTGGACGTGGAAAACGGAGACAATTTTTACTGGGAACTGCGGGACGGATCAGGCAATACAGTTTCCACCGGTACGGTAGCAGAAGAAGAACAGAAGTATTTTTACAGGCATTTTCGTCTTGTTTTTTCCGATGTTGCGGTCGCCAAAGAAGAGCCGCTGTATTTGTTCCTTTGCTGTGACGCAGTAGAATATCCAACAGCGAATACGGAGGGACTTCCGGTGCATGCAGCAGGGCAGGATTGGAAACCGTATAAACTGAGCAAACAAGAACGCGGTGCGTTGTCATGATGAAGGGAAATCTAACGCATAGGAAAAACATGAAAAGGTTCCTCCAGTAAAGGGAGCTGGCTCCGTGCAGCGGAGACTGAGGGATTGTTATACAATCATTTTGCAGGATCAATCAACTGATAGAATTGCTCAGACAACCCCTCCGAGTTTTGCTACGCAAAACCCACCTCCCCTTGCACAGGGGAGGCACAGATTAGCTTAAGGCTCCCTTGTGCAAAGGGAGCTGTCAGCGATAGCTGACTGAGGGATTGTAATTCTATCATTGGCGGGATTATCAAATCGGCAGTGTTACTTAGACAATCCCCCCGTCACAGCAAAGCTGTGCCACCCCCCCTTTGCACAAGGGGGGCAGTTGAAGTATATGCGCTGTGCCACCTCCCTTTGCTGGAGGAGGACTTTAAAGAAACACGCCCGCCGGTATGCCGGCGGGCGTGTTTTATATCAGAGAGAGAAATTTACACATTATCATTTTCAATTTTCTGCGGAGTGCTGTTCTTCCATAACTTTCGCTTATCCTTATTAAATATGCTGAAAATATCCCGCACCTTCACGTTGTATTGAATCACTGTCAGATAATAAACATACGCTAAAATTGCGGAGACATAAATGGATGCATTGGGTCTGCGCAGCACGTTTCCGGAAAATTGCGATGCGCCCAGAGCAAGTGCAAAGGTAACCCCTACCATTGCAGTTTCAAATGTAATAAGTTTTTGCCCCTGGTGATGATAGCAACTGCAATCAGAGCAGCAAAATATCCAAGGAACAATATATAAATAGCAAATCCAACATATCCGCTGTAAAAGAATACAGAGGGAAAATCATTTTCCAAATCGAAAATCGTTTCAAATTCCTGGATCTCACCGTCTTCGTCTTCAATTGTAAATCGTTCGATCAATGTGGAATACTCATAGCCGAAACAACGGGTGAAAAAGTCGGAGTCTTCCCAAGCCAGTTCCGCAAAGTATCGTTTTTGCTGCCGGACTGCCGTTAAATCTGATACAGAAAGGGAATATTCATACTTTTCCAGCACACGGTCAAAGCCGAATCGGTTTACCATTGGATACAGATACAGTTCATATACTTCACGGATCATATCTTTCATCCGGTCATCCAGCGCGTCATAGCTTTCTTTGTCCAAATCTTTTGGCAAAGACAAGCCAAGAACATCTTGCTCAACTGTACTGACCAGATTGTTCACATAGCTTTGCTTATATCCCATGGATTCGGTGTGATCTGCCCAGATGTCATGGGCGATGGAAGATCTGTAACAAAGCAGGCATGCCGCTGTTACAGCGAAAAGTGTTATATAGTAGAAGGGCTTCCGCTCTCCCTGAATGAACAGGAAAATCATAGCGGCGGGAGCGATTATAAAGATTGCATAATAATCCACTTTTGTGCCTGAGAAGAACAGAACACCAAAGCAGACTACACAGGCCGCATAAAACAATGCTTTATTTTTCTTTTTGTATACGTAAAGCAGCAGCAGCGGGATCACAAACGTAAGTATTGCACTTTGCGCGTTATGAACTGTTGCCCAGCCCATCAAGCCTTTCCGGGATTCTACATACATATAAACCTGTGTGCCGGTCATATAGGAGAATATAACGGAGTGGATCATGATTACCATGTTCGCAAAAAAAGCGCATTGTACCTTTTTGGGAACGAGATCACTTTTTTTGAAAAATGTAATAAAACTCAATGCGAACAGGGGGAGTTGGACGGTGCGCAGCAGGTTGTTCAGATCAGAAAAGGGAGAAGCATATCCACCCGCAGAGCGCAAACATGCGACTACGTGCAAAATCCAATACAGTGCAATCACGCCGCCGAATAGGAAATAGAGATGCTTTTTGTCTGATATAAGGAAGCTGTACAGCAGAACGCCGGCAAACATAAGGAAACGAAAAGCTGTAGTATAGACGGTCAGCTCCCATTCTGTTGCCCAATAGGAGATAATATCAAGCACCGGCTGAATCAGCAGCAGAACGAAAACCAGTTCCGGTACAATATCAGTAAGCTTTCTTTTTGTTTTTGTTAAAACTGAAGCGTTAGTATTCATACGATGGGTTTACCTCGAAATTAAAAATTGAACCGGTTCAGGATGGCGTCTGCAATGCGTGCAGAGGCTTGTCCGTCTCCATATGGATTTTTTGCCTGACACATAGTATTGTACTGGTCTGCATCGCAAAGCAGTTCATCAATCATACGGAAAATTGTTTCTTCCTCTGTGCCTGCAAGCCGCAGTGTGCCTGCTGCCACACCCTCCGGACGTTCGGTCGTATCCCGCAGCACGATAACGGGTTTGTGCAGGGAAGGCGCTTCTTCCTGAATTCCTCCGCTGTCTGTCAAAATCATATAGGACTTTGCAAGGAGGTTGTGAAATTCTACCACTTCAAGAGGTTGAATCAGCCGAACGCTGTCCGCAGTGCCGAATATTTCGTTTGCAGCTTCTACAACCAAAGGATTCAGATGCACTGGATATACCACCTTTACATCCGGGTGCTTTTCACAAATCCTGCGAATGGCACGGAACATCCCCCGCATGGGATCCCCCAGATTTTCCCGCCGATGTGCGGTGAGCACGATCAGGCGGCTTCCTTTTGCCCATTGGGTGACATCATCCTCGTAATCTTCACGTACTGTCAGCTTCAGTGCGTCGATTGCAGTGTTTCCGGTGACGAAAATGGATTCTGCTGCTTTTCCCTCATTCAGAAGCTGCTGCCGGCTTTGCTCTGTCGGAGCAAAGTTCATATCTGCAACAAGGCTGATAAACTGCCGGTTGATTTCTTCCGGATAGGGTGAATATTTATTATACGTGCGCAAACCTGCTTCTACATGTCCTACAGGGATTTTACGGTAGAATGCGCAAAGCGCTGCAGCAAACGCTGTTGTAGTATCACCGTGCACCAGAACGATATCAGGATTTGTTTCTGTAAGAACAGGATCTAATTTTTGCAGAATTGCTTCTGTAATGTCCGACAGGGTTTGTCCCTGCTTCATGATGTTCAAATCATAATCCGGGTGTATATCAAAAGCCTGCAGTACCTGATCCAGCATCTGGCGGTGCTGACCGGTAACGCACACAATGCTTTGTATGTTTTCCCGCCGCTCCAGTTCCTTCACCAGCGGCGCCATTTTGATTGTTTCCGGTCGTGTGCCGAAAACAGACAAAACCTTAACCATAGTTAGAAGTTTCCTTTCTGCGACAGTTAATTTTCAATGAGATCTGCAATATTGTCGGTAATTTCCTTGTTATATGCAGCCAGATCATCCGGATGTTTTTCTTCCTTCTGTGCCTGCACCAGTGCTTCTTCCAGGTTTTCATAACCGGTAAGATTTTGGGTATATTTCTCCAGATTTTTTGTACAGTACAGAGGCAGACCTACTGCCATTGCCTCCATAATATTCAGCGGCTGTCCTTCATAACGGGATGTGGATATAAAAGCGTCCATTTTCTGCATATAGCAGAAGGGATTGGACTGATTGCCCAAAAGAAAGACTTTATCCGTAAGGGACAGCTTTTTGATTTGTTCCGAAAGCATCTCTCTGTCTGGTCCGTCTCCGATAATATACAGCCGCAAGTCCTCTCTGCGTGCTGCGGCACGTGCGAAGATATCCAGCATAATGTCATATGCCTTTTGATGACACAGGCGACCAAGTCCAACCAGATTGAAGCAGTTCGGATCTACAGCAAAACCCTTCGGTTCTTCCAGGACTTTGCGGGCAATTTCTGCTGTGTCGATATAGTTTTGAATGGCGCGGAATTTTTTATCCGTCACGCCGGACATTTTTTGAAAGGGTTGAATCAAGCCCTGAGAAACGCCTACGAATTCATCATAATAGGCAAATTTGCCTTTGAAAAGATTCCAAAGAAGGCGGTATTTCCATTCATTTTGCAGCTTAATTTCCACGTCATTATGAATCCACATGACACGCTTTTTTGCAGGGATTTTGATAACGCCCACGGCGCAGCTGTTTTGATAGGAATTGAAGTCGATAGCGACATCGTATTCCGCGCGTTCTCCGAAGTCCGGGCGGATCATCTTTTTTGCTATATTAAAAGGAAGAAAGGAATAAGCTTTGGATACGGGGCGCAGATAATTTACATGGAGCTGGGGAGGAAAATCCACGTTCCAGAATGTGTTTTCTGCGAACAGAAACAGATCCACATAGAATCTGTCATAGTCGATATTGCGCAGCAGATTGATCAGGGACTTTTGAATTCCGCCTACGCTTAAATCGTTTTGGAAGATAGCCACTCTTTTCATCGTATTATAAGATTCCTTTCTTCTTTGAACGATTATGATATAAGAATAAAGTTATTTTACCACATTAAACAGAAAATGTCAATTTAACCGATGATTTTTCTGGGATAAGGTAGTGAAACACAAGTAAAAAAGGTTCCTTGCGCAGGGGGTTACAAAGCGAACTCCTGAGGCATGTCGCGTAGCACAAAATAAAAGGCTCCCTTGTGCAAAGGGAGCTCCCGCAAAGCGGGTGAGGGATTGTATAACTATCATTTTGCAGGATCAATCAACTGATAGAATTGCTCAGACAACCCCTCCGAGTTTTGCTACGCAAAACCCACCTCCCCTTGCACAGGGGAGGCTTATTGGAGAGAGGCTTTGCTGTGCCGCCTCCTTTTGCTGGGGGAGGCTGAAAACTTCGGCATGTTCCCCTTATGGAGCCGCGCAGTGGATTCTCACAAGGGAGCCTTAAATAAAAAGCCCCTTCCGGGGGGCTTTTTTACCTATCACCAAAACCAGCGTTTTTTTGGCGGCTGCGGCGGGCAGTTGCATTCCGGTACATGTGCCGGAACGTCCACGAGAATTGCATCCTCGCCGACTTTCTGAATTTTATCCCAAGGGATCCGCAGCTCGGATCCCCGTCCGAATCCAAACCGCCCGCATTCTCCGGGGACAAATATTGCTGTGATACATCCATTACACAAATCAATTTCATAGTTGCAGATGTGCCCCAGTTTTCTGCCGTCGCAAACACTGATGACAATTTTGTTGCTCAGGCTGTTGGTGTTGCAAGCCATAGTGCTGACCGTTCCTTTCCCGTTTTCTGCATATACTTGTGTATCTATAGTATATGCAGAGGGTTTTGTCCGGTATTCCGGAGGGGAAAATCAGAAAAAGGAAAGCTGGTTGGTCAGAGACATGCCTTTGAATACGCCGTTTGCGTCCAATACCTCTATAACGGATTTAGACAGCTTGGCGGCAATACGCAAATCTTCCACGGAGAAAATATCTTCTTCATTTCTGGCGCGCATGATATGTTCCGCGGCGGAATCTCCCAACCCGCCGATGGAGTTGAACGGGAGGCGGATGCCTTCCTCTTGGGGAAGGAATTTTTTTGCGTGGGACTGCTTCAAATCCACCGGAAGGAAGCGGATTCCCCGTGCCATGGCTTCATTGACAAGCTGCAGGGCACTGAAGGTTTCATTGTCCTTTGCTGTAGCGTCTTTTCCCATGTTTTTGATTTCTTCCATTTTGGCTTTGACTGCCGGTATGCCGCCGCATACAATGCTGGCTTCCACGCCGCCGGGGGCGGCAGTAAAGTATGCCGCGTAAAACTCCTTAGGATAGTAAATTTTGTACCAGCCCAGACGCAGTGCGTCGATTACATATGCCGCCGCGTGGGCTTTCGGGAACATGTATTTGATTTTTTTACAGGAATCAATGTACCAGTCCGGCACGCCGGCGGCAATCATAGCTTCCTCATAGTTTGGCTTCAGCCCCTTGCCTTTCCGCACGTCCTCCATGATGGCGAAGGACATCGCCTTATCCATGTTGTGATTTTGAATCAGATACAGCATGATATCGTCACGACATCCGATTACGTCCGATATGGTACAGGTTCCCGCATCAATCAGCATGTCCGCATTACCCAGCCAAACGCCGGTGCCATGGGTCAGACCGGAAATCTGTAAAAGGTCGGAAAAGGTTTTCGGCTGCGCCTGGATGAGCACGCCACGCACGAACTTGGTGTTCATTTCGGGAAGCCCCAGTGTCCCCGTATCCACACCAAGCAATTCTTCTTTGGTCACGCCCAGGGGAGCAGGCGTGGTGAAGAGCTGGTAGAGTTTGGGATCGCTGAGATTGCAGTCCAACACATTGGTATTTGTGTACTCTTCCAGTCGTTTATACTTGGTGGGAATATCGTGTCCCAGTATGTCCAGCTTCAGGATCGTGTCATGAAGGTATTTGAATTCGAAGTGGGTGGTGATGGTGCCGGAGTTCGGGTCGTCTGCCGGGTGCTGTACCGGACAGAAATCATAGATTTCATATCCTTGTGGTACGATGATGATTCCGCCGGGATGCTGTCCTGTGGTTCGTTTTACACCCACGCAGCCGCTAATCAGCCGTTCCAACTCTGCGCGGCACACGGAAATCCCTTTGCCTTCCAGATATTTTGCCGCATATCCAAATGCAGTTTTCTCTGCCAGCGTGCCGATGGTGCCGGCACGGAAGGCGTGTCCCTTGCCGAACAGCACTTCTGTGTATTTATGGGCATCCCCCTGCACATCGCCGGAAAAGTTCAGGTCGATATCCGGGGTTTTGTCTCCGTAGAATCCGAGAAACGTTTCAAAAGGAATGTTGTGCCCATCCCGGATCATATCCGGCTTGCCGCACTGGGGACAGTCCTTGGCGGGCAGGTCAAATCCGGATTTGACGGAGCCGTCCTCAATCCATTCGCTGTATCTGCATGCAGGGCAGCGATAATGGGGAGGCAGGGGATTTACCTTGGTAATGCCGCCCATGGTGGCGGCAAAGGAGGAGCCTACGGATCCTCTGGAGCCTACCTGATATCCTTTGGATTCACTGTTGTCCACCAGACGGCGTGCGATGATATACATAATGGCAAATCCGTTTTTGATAATGGAGTCCAGTTCCCGTTCCAGCCTTGCCTGCACCTGCACGGGCAGGGGATCGCCGTACATGGATTTTGCCATTTCATGACATTTGTTGGTCAGTTCTTCCTCGCTGCCCTCAATGTGCGGGGGATAGGACCCTGCCGGAATAGGATCCATTTTTTCTACCATGTCGGCAATTTTATTGGTGTTGGTAACCACTACCTCATATGCTTTTTCTTCCCCTAAATAGGAGAATTCCTCCAGCATTTCCTCTGTGGTACGCATGTACAGGTGGCTGACCTTGTCCGCATCCGGGAATTTCATACCGGTAAGCAGGATCCGGCGGTAAATTTCATCTTCCGGATCAATGTAGTGGGCGTCGCAGGTAGCGCACACCGGTTTATTCAGTTTTTCTCCAAGGGCAACAATTTTCCGGTTCAGTTCCCGCAGTTCTTCCACGTCCGCTGCTTTTTCGTTTTCGATCAGGAACATGTTGTTTGCAATGGGCTGAATTTCCAGATAATCATAAAAGGATGCAATTTCCTCAATAGCGGCCTGGGGTTTGTTTTCCAGGATTGCCCGGAACAGCTCGCCCGCTTCACAGGCGGATCCGATTATCAGCCCTTCCCGCAGTTCTGTCAAACGTGTTTTCGGAATACGGGGTGTACGCCGGTAGTAATTCAGGTACGATTCCGATACAAGCCGGTACAGGTTTTTCAGTCCGGTGAGATTTTTTGCAATAATGATCTGGTGATATGTACGCAGTTTGAGGGGGTCTGCGTTTTCACTCATGGCGTTGGTCATTTGGGTGAAATCGGTGATTCCCTCATCTTGCAGTTTTTCGATCATTTTAAAGAAAATATACGCCAGCATCTCTGCGTCATCCGATGCACGGTGATGGTTGAAGTCTCCAAGCTGGAAGTACTCTGCCAGGGTATCCAGACGGTGGCGCTTTAATTCCGGATTTACGTATCTGGACATGGATACCGTGTCCAGATATGGATTTTCAAAGGGTAATTCGCATTCGTCCGCAGCCCGGCGGATAGAGCTGGTATCGAATCCTGCATTGTGGGCGATAAGCAGGCGATCCCCTGTAAAATCGAAGAATGCCCGCAGCGCTTCCTCTACGAGAGGTGCGTCTGCTACCATTTCATCGGTGATGCCGGTGAGTTCGGTGATATTTTCCGGAATCGGTACCTGGGGATTGACAAAGGTGTTGAAGGTTTCAAGCACTTCTCCCCCCCGTACCTTGACGGCACCAATTTCTGTAATCTTACAGTTCTGTACGGAAAGTCCGGTGGTTTCTATATCAAAAACGATCATTTCTTCATCGAAGCCGATATCCGTTCTGCCATATAGGGCGCGGGCAGTGTCGTCTACAAAATACGCTTCAATGCCGTAAAGAACTTTGAAATCCTCCAGCTTTTTGGCTGCAAGCATGGCTGTGGGAAATCCCTGAGCAGTACCGTGGTCGGTGATAGCGATGGCTTTTTGTCCCCATGCCGCCGCGCGTTTTACGATTTCCTCCGGTTTGGCTGTAGCGTCCATGGTGGACAGGTTCGTATGCATATGCAGTTCTACTCGCTTCGTTGCAGCGTTATCCGGACGGATATGCATTTTGATTTTTTTCGCCGATTTCAGATTGATATTGAATTCACCGAATTTATCCTGCCGCACACTTCCGCAGGCTGCAAGACAGGTGCCCGGCTTGGCACTGCCTGCCAGTGCCATAGCTTCCCCTTCTTCCAGTGTGGTACGCAGGAAAGCAGAACTGTCCTTGTCGGTGACGCCGATGCTGACGGAAAATTTATCGCTGCCGCGGATTTCATTGGTTTTGACCTGGAACACCTGTCCCAGCACAACCACATGGCGGGCGGCACGGTTGATATTCCGCAGAGGTGTGGGATCGTCGGGATCAAAATCTTCTCCGAAAACAACGTCGCCGCCGGACACGTCAAAGGTCATTTTTCCTACATGGATCAGGGAATCCCCCACCGTTTCCACTTGCGAATCTCCATCAAAAAGGGATTCCACCCGCTCATATACAGGGTTTGCTGCTGCTTCCTCCTGTGCTTTCCGGTCCTGTTCCGCCTGATATTGGGCTGCCAGAGCATCGGCGTGTTGCTTGTGCTCCCGGATTTCCTGATTCTGCTTCTGATTAAACTGCTCAAGATAGGCGAGATAATCCTCGCTTTGGACAATTTCCACTTGATAGGACAGGGAAAATTCGCTGCGGATGATGCCGGCGATGATGTCGCCGGTGCGTCCCAGATCCAGAAGTTCCACGCCCCCGGCAGTGAAGGGAACAGACAGGGTAATTTTATCCCCCTCCAGCTTGATATTGCAGTCGTTGAAAAATCCGTTGGACACAGCGCCCACACGTCCTGACTCAATCAGTACCTGGGGAATGTAGTCCCTGCTGAACAGTTCAGACGGATAGCTCGGCAAAAGGCGGAGCAGGGTCAGTCCGTACAGCTCGCAAAGCTGATCTTCTATGGTGTACAGATCCTTTTTATCACAGAGAAAGGGAAGGGAAAAAGAAACCTGATACATGCTTTTTTCTTTATCCCCGGAAAGAACCGCATTTGCAGCAGCGTCAAAAATCTCCCGCTGCCGCTGGGTTTGCGGCGTATAACGAGAGAAAATTGTTTTTAATGTGCGTGTTTGTGCTTCTGCCATAACGTTCTCCAATTTTATGTATTAAATCGTACAGCTTTCCAGCATGCGGCGGGTTTCTTCCATAAGAACCTCCAGCAGCTTGTCCTCGTCTATCCGCCGAACCTTTTCGCCGCGGCGGAATAAAATGGCACAGCCGTCTCCGCCGGCAACACCAAAATCTGCTTCCCGCGCTTCGCCGGGACCGTTGACCGCACATCCCATTATAGCGGCGGTGATTGTTTTGTCTCCCGTATCTATGCCGGAGACTGCTTCACGGTACGCTTCTGTGATTGCAATCAAATCAATTTTTGTTCTGCCGCAGGTGGGGCAGGATATAATAGAAATTCCGTTTTTCCGCACGTCTGCCGCCGCAAGAATCTCTTTTGCGGCACGCACTTCCTCTGCCGGATCTGCGGTCAGCGTTACCCGGACGGTATCGCCAATACCGTCGCACAGCAGTGCGCCGATTCCCATGGCGTTTTTGATAACGCCGCTGTACGTTGTGCCCGCTTCCGTAACGCCAAGATGCAGAGGATAATCTGACTGGGCGGCTACCTTGCGGCACGCATGGATCATCGTATCCACCCGGGAGGATTTGATAGAAATCACAATATCGTGAAATCCCATGTCCTCCAGCATTTCTGCCTGACAGAGAGCACTTTCCGCCAGCGCGTCCGCTGTGGGGCCGCCGTACTTTTCCAGAAGGGATTTTTCCAGGGAACCGCCGTTTACGCCGATACGGATGGGAACGCCTGCGTTTCTGCAAGCGTCGGCAACCGCGCGCACCCGATCCGGACTGCCGATATTGCCCGGATTGATGCGGATTTTGTCCGCTCCGTGGCGTACCGCCTCCAGCGCGATTCTGTAATCAAAGTGGATATCTGCCACCAGCGGAACGGTCACACCTGCTTCCTTTGCCCGGGAAAACACGGCAGCTGTTTCTGTATCCGGTACGGCAATACGTACGATTTCACAGCCTGCCGCCGCAAGAGATTGAATTTGTTCAATCGTTCCCGCAATGTCTTTTGCGGGACGATTGGTCATGGACTGGATTGACACCGGCGCGTCTCCGCCGATGATCATATTTTTTACGTGCACTGCACGGGTTTTTCGTCTCATGGAATTTTCCTTTCCTTAAAACAATCCGACAACATCTTTCACACAGATAATCACCATCAGAAGCATCAGCAGAGCCATTCCTGCAAAGTGAACATAGCCTTCTATTTCCGGCTTCACAGGCTTTCTGCGGATTCCTTCAATAATCAGGAATACAAGTCGGCCGCCGTCCAGAGCGGGAAGGGGGAGCAGATTGACAACCCCCAGGTTCATCGTGATTACTGCAACCAGATACAGAAAATTGAAGCTGCTGGTTTGTGCCGCTTCCGTAAGGGCTTCCGTAACGCCCACCGGACCGGATACCGCCTGTATACCGTATCTGCCAGTGACCAGATCAAAGAGCGATTCCCAGATCATGCGGACGGTGTAGCCGCTTCTGTAGAAGCAGTGTTTTACAAGGGTTCCGGCGGTTACGTCTTCCGGATAGACCAGAAAATCCCGATCTCCGAAAGCAGTGCCCGATTCTGAAATAATCGGAAATTGCACGTCTTCTATGATAACGGTTTCTCCGTTCCGAAGCACAGTAAGATCTACCGGTTCAATGCCCAGCCGCATGATTTCGTACATCAATTCATCAGCAATGTGTACTCGATGCCCATCTACCTTGATGATTTCGTCATCAATTTCCAACCCCTTTTCCTGAGAGGCTGCACCGTTGACAAATTCTGCCACTACAGTGGAGCCCAGCACCGGCTTTGCACAGATCAAAGCGGATGTAATAATCACACCCAGCAATATATTGATGAGTGCACCGGCGCAGACGATGATGATCCGCTGCCATACTTTTTTCTTGTTGAAGGCATTGGGATCGTCTGTTTCTTCATCCTCGCCAACCATGTTGACAAAGCCGCCGATGGGGAACAGGCGCAGGGAATAGGCGATTCCGGTTTTTTTGGAGGTGCGGGTAAGAAGCTTTGGACCCATACCGATGGAGAATTCCCGGATGGAAACATGAAACAGACGGGCAAACAGATAGTGTCCGCCTTCGTGTACGAAAATGAGCACACCAAAAATAAAAATAGCCAGCAGAATATATAATACGGTAGAAATGGAAATCACACCCTTTCAGATACATGAAAACGGATAAACTATGCTTGAATCAGCGACAGTGCCGCCCGCCTTGCTGCGCTGTCTGCCGCGTATACGTCCTCTTCCGTATGCACCGGACAGACGGGGCACATGGATAAGGTTTCCCGCACCAGTGCGGGGATATCCATGAAGCCGATTTTTCTTTGCAGAAACGCGTCCACAGCGATTTCGTCCGCAGCAATCAGCGCAGCGGGAGCGCTGCCGCCTGCCTTCCATGCCTGCCGCGCGATGTCCAGAGCAGGGAATGCGTCTGTATCCGGACAGTGAAAGGTCAGAGAACCGAGCTTGACAAAATCCAGACTGGGACCGTCAAAGGCGGCGCGATCCGGATAGTGGAGCGCATAGCGCACGCAGTCCGCCATGTCCGGATAGGAAAGCTGTGCAAGCACCGATGTATCAATGTATTCCACCATGGAGTGGATTATACTTTGTCTATGTATAACAATTTCCACCTGATCGCCGGAAACACCGAACAGCCGGCAGGCTTCAATCCATTCAAAGCCTTTATTCATCAGGGTGGCGCTGTCTATGGTGATTTTTTTGCCCATTTTCCAGGTGGGATGGGCAAGCGCCATTTCCGGCGTTACGTCTGCAAGCTCCGCCGCTGTTTTTCCGAAAAACGGTCCGCCGGAGGCGGTCAATATAATTCTGCGCACCCGGGAAGGGTCGGCGGGTGCACCCGGATTGGCTGCACCGGAGGCGGTGAGACACTGAAAAATCGCGCTGTGCTCACTGTCCACGGGAATCAACTCCCCACCGGATTCTGCAAGCCGTGCATAGATCAGATGCCCAGCCGCAATAATGGCTTCTTTATTTGCCATGGCAATCCGTGCGCCGGTATTTGCCGCAGTCAGTGCGGCAGGAATCCCTGCCATGCCGGATATAGCATGCACGATGAGATCTGCTCCGCAGTCTGCGACTGCCTTGCAGATTGCGTCTGCGCCGCCATAAATGCGGGTTCTTGTATTTCCAAGCATCCCCCGCAGCCGGTCCGCCCCCTCTGCTGTGGGGACTGCCGCCATAGCGGGGTGAAGTGTATGGATTTGTTCTGCCAAAAGGGAGAGATTCTGTCCGCCTGTAAGCAGAGCAAGCTCTGTTTGGGTATTCTCAAGGGCGGTGAGTGCCTGGGTACCTACAGAACCGGTAGATCCGAGCACAGCGACCCTTCTTTTTTCTGTATTCATAGGGCTGTCCCCGTTACATCAGATTTAACTTTGCCAGCGATTCGCAGGCAATGAGAATCAGGGGAGCGGTGGCGATCACGCTGTCGAACCGATCCAGCACGCCGCCGTGACCGGGGAAAATAAAGCCATAGTCTTTGATATCGTACCGCCGTTTGATCAGGGAGAAAATCAGATCTCCGATTTGCGATACGATGGAAATAATCAGTCCCAGCAGAGCTAAGAATACAATATGGAACTGGGTTTCGCCGCCGGTGATGGCTTTGACGACATATCCGTAAGCGATACAGCCAATGATGCAGAATAATATGCCGCCGAGACTTCCCTCAACTGTCTTTTTCGGGCTGACAGCGGGAATCAGTTTGTGCTTGCCAAGGAGCATACCGGTGAAATATGCAAAGGTGTCGGATATCCAAGGACCGATAAATGCCAACAGATATACGTATTTACCCATGCGCATGTCCCGCAGCAGAATAATAGAAATGAATCCGGTGATTATATATGCACAGGTGGTAAAAGCAATGCATACTTTATCCACAGACACGCGCCCGTCGGAAAATACTGCTGATGCAAACAGAATCAGCAATACGCAGAACAGTGTCCCTGCATATGCGGTAATGTACAGGGAATGGCGGCTGACGGTGTGGATCAGCACGACTGCGATGATTGTCATAGCGTAGGAGCACAACGCGATTGCAAAGTTACGCCGTGCGCCGATACAGCCAAGCATTTCATAAACACCCAGCAGCGCCAAAAGACCGAAGGCAACAGAAAAAACAATAGAATTGGCGAATATGCACACCGCAGCCAAGAGTGCTGCGGCAACTACGCCGGTGATAATACGTTTAACCATTTTTTATTCTCATGCTTTCTTTTTTACTTTAAATTATACGCCTCCGAAACGGCGCTTCCTTTTGGAAAATTCCAGAATAGCCCGCCGCAGCTCTATGTCGTCATAGTCCGGCCACAGGCAGTCGGTGAAATACAGTTCGGCATAGGCGGCTTGCCACAGCAGAAAGTTCGACAATCTATATTCGCCGCCGGTACGCACGATCAGATCCGGATCCGGGCTTTCCCGGGTATACAGCATGGCGGAGATATCCTCTTCTGTGACGGCATTGCCCTTCGCGATCAGTGCGTTGCATGCCTGGGTGATTTCACTTCTGCCGCCGTAGTTCAGCGCAATATTCAGCGTGAGGGGATTATCCTGGGTCAGATTTTCCAAGTAACTGCACTTTTCCTGGAGCCGGGGATCCAGCCGGGATTTGTCTCCAAGGAAAATATAGCGGATCCGGTTTTTCTCGTTGTCGTCTTCCGCTTCTTTAATATATGTGTCCAGCAGCCGCATAATTTCCCGGACTTCATTTTCCGGGCGCTTCCAGTTTTCCGTGGAAAACGCATATGTGGTGACCGTTTGAATTCCGTAATCCCTGCAGCGGGATACGGTCTTTTTAAAGGTTTTCACCCCAACGCTGTGCCCCGCTTCCCGGGGAAGTCCCTTTGCGGTCGCCCATCTGCCGTTGCCGTCCATAATAAAGGCAATATGGGTTAGCCCCGTATCCTTTACAACCTTGTTGATGTCAGCGCTCATGATGTCGGCAGCAAAATTTTTCTTTTTGAAAAACATATGTTGTCTGCCGGAATATTTTCCGGCTGTCTCCTTTTTGTGGTGGGAATATCCTGCAACAAGAATCCCCCGACGCCCCGGATCTCCGCGGCGTCGGGGGAGGTTGTATCCGCCGGATCAGATATCCATGATCTCCGCGTTTTTCTTCGCGGTTACTGCGTCCACTTCCTTAATATATTTGTCTGTGAGGTCTTGAATTGCTTTTTCGGACTGTTTCTGTTCATCCTCTGTCATTTCGCCGCTCTTTTTCAGTTCCTTTGCCTTGTCAATCGCATCTCTGCGAATGTTGCGGACGGATACTTTGGTATCCTCGCCCATTTTTGCAACCTGCTTGGTCATTTCCTTACGCCGTTCCTCCGTAAGCTGGGGGAACATCAGACGAATCACCTTGCCATCAGATTGGGGTGTGATGCCCAGTTCGGAAGCGAGAAGCGCTTTTTCAATGTTTTTCACCGTGGTTGCATCCCAGGGAGTGATGCAGAGAGTGCGCGCGTCGGTTACCTTTACTTCCGCCATCTGGTTGATAGCAGTAGGCGTGCCGTAATATTCCACATCAATGCCGTTGAGCACTGCAACATTTGCTCTGCCTGCCCGAACGGAGTCCAGCTGACTTTCATATACGGCGATGGTTTTCTTCATTTTTTCTTCAAAAGGCTTGTTGTCTAATTTCATCGTTCATTCCCATTCCTTTTCTTAAATTTTCTATTTTTCTGATTTCTGCTTACTTTGTTCCGTTGTTTACAATCGTTCCCATCTTTTCGCCTTTTATAACGCGATAGATGTTTTCCGCATTGTCCAGCCCGAACAGATACAGGGGCAGATCGTTATCCATGGCAAGGCTTGCCGCTGTCATGTCGATTACGCCCAGATGATTGGACAGAATGTAGTCGTATGTGGTTTCGTCAAGCCGCTTTGCATCGGGATCTTTCTTGGGATCTGCGGTGTATACGCCGTCGATGTTCTTTGCCATTAAAACTACATCGGCTTCAATTTCCACTGCCCGGAGCACTGCGCCGGTGTCGGTGGAGAAAAAGGGATTGCCAGTGCCGCAGCCCAGCACAACAACTTTGCCGGACTCCAGTGCGCGGATCGCGTCCCGCTGGGTGTAAAGCTCTGCGAAAGCAGGCATGGGGTTTGCAGTCATGGCGACTGTATCTACGCCAACGGATAAGAATGCATCCTGAATGGCAAGGGCGTTGATTGCAGTTGCCAGCATGCCCATGTGGTCTGCGCGAACGCGGTTCATATCGAATCCCTGCCGTCCCCGCCAGATGTTGCCTGCGCCCACAACAATTGCAACCTGTGCGCCTTCCTGCATACAACGACCGACTACGCCGCCGATTTGCTGGATATATTCATAATTGATTACGCCGTCCTTGGCGGCGAGGGCTTCGCCGGACAGCTTCAGAAGCACGCGTTTAAATGCTACGCTCATAATTGGGATAGTACCTTTCTTTGGATAATGTGCTCTTCCGCTTTTGAAAAAACGGCAAAAGCATGGATTCTCATACTTTTATATATTTTACTGCAAAATGTGGGATTTGTAAATAGTTTTTTCCATTTCCGGCAAAACAAAAAGGCTTTGCACAAACAAAAAAGGCTCCCTTGTGGAAACGCACTAAATAAAAAGGCCCCCTTGTGCTGGAGCCGCGCAGCGGATCCTAGGGTGCTCCCGCGTAGCGGGTGGGGGATTGTATAACCGACGATATGAAGTATCTGCAAAATGAAAGAAACCGCTGACAATTCCTCCGTCTCGCCTACGGCGATCCACCTCCTTTTGCACAAAGGAGGCTTGGGTCTGTGCAGACTTGCGTGGTATTGCTAAAAATTAGCACCAACAAAAAAGGCTCCCTTGTGCAAAGGGAGCTGTCGGCGGAGCCGACTGAGGGATTGTATAACTAACGATATGAAGTATTTGCAAAATGAAAGTACCTGCTGACAATTCCTCCGAGTTTTGCTGCGCAAAACCCACCTCCCTTTGCACAAGGGAGGCTTGGGACTGTGCAGACCTGCACGGTATTGCGAAGCACAAACAAAAAAGGCTTCTTACGAAATCGCACCAACAAAAAAGGCTCCCTTGTGCAAAGGGAGCTGTCGCGATAGCGACTGAGGGATTGTCTTATTTTTTATTTTCAGTTGTCTCAATTTGTTCCACTGCTGACCGAACCGCAGCAATAATAAAAGCTGTGAACGTACAGCTCGTTCCCGCTATGACTCTTTCTACATTTTTTACAACGTCTTCGGGGAAACGAATTGTCTTATTAGTAGTTGGCGGAATAACTGGTATTTTAAAAGATGGCATAAATTTTCACCTCGTATTTAAAATGCGAGTATATTATACATTATTACAAAATAAAAAACTGCAAAATCATACAAAAACAATATAAAGTAATATAAAATGCAAAATATCGCAGCCTTCAACTGGCTCCCTTGTGCGGGGGCTCGTTTTGCGAGCCTCTGGAGCATGGCGGCGAAGCCGACTGAGGGATTGTATAACCAACGATATGAAGTATTTGCAAAATGAAAGAATTTACTAACAATCCCTCCGAGTTTTGCTGCGCAAAACCCACCTCCCTTTGCACAAGGGAGGCTTAGGTTTGTGCAGGCTTGCACGGTAATGCTAAAATTAGCACCAACAAAAAAGGCTTCTTACAGAATCGCACCAACAAAAAAGGCTCCCTTGTGCAAAGGGAGCTGTCGGCGGAGCCGACTGAGGGATTGTCTTATTTTTTATTTTCAGTTTCTATGTGTTTCTTCAAAACTATATTTACATATGCTGAAAAAGACCTGTCGTTTTGATCTGCCAGATCCTTTATAGCTTTTATTACATTTTCATCTAATGTTAAGCTAACTCTTTCTTTCAATGGTTTCATAGCATTCACCTCAAAAAAATGATACTACAAATTCATCCAAAATATTGACAAATCATACAAAGTAATATAAAGTAATATTAAAAGACTATTCTAAAAAATCTTTATAATCCAAATTTAAAACTTTAACAAAAGCAGAAACTTCGCTTGCTTTTAGTTTTCTGATTCCAATTTCAATTTTAGCAAGTGTACCTCTTGAAATATCACAGCCTTCTGTCTGCAAACGCGCAGATACTTGATCTTGTGTTAAACCAAGATTTTTTCTTGCTGCTTTTATCTTATTACCTATTGGATTTTTTATAATTGTCTGCACCTTCTTTGCTCTAATATAGAACATAAAGATTTTATAGCAATTTCTTGATTATTTTGCTCCGTTTTAGAGCAAAAAATAAAAAAAGACCCAGCTTTAATTAACTGAATCTTTTTTTAAATTTTCACACCCTCACTCCGTATCCTTGCGCCGGTTTTCTACGTGCGCTTTCAGCAGAGTGTTGATATAGCCGGACAGGGTTCTGTTTTCTTCCTGTGCCAGCAGCCGCACTTCTTTTAGCAGAGGTGCGTCCAGCGTTATGCTGATTTGTTTTTTGGGAACCTTCATGCAGGTTTACTCCTTATCTGGCAATAGTCCTTCGAAAAATGCTTCGTAAGGTACGCCAAGAATTTCCTTGAGCATGATGAGATCACTGACATACAAATTTTGTCTGCCTTGTTCAATATGTGCGTAACCCGAAACGGAAATCATCCGACCGCGCAGATTCATTTGAATGGTTACGTCTTTCTGTGACATCTTGCGGGATTTCCGAATTCTTTGTATGTTTTTGCCGATGCTCAAATCCTGTTTGATCTTTTCCATATTCCTCTCCCCTATCTGTATTATGTGATACATGTAATCTGATTATAGGGAAGATTTAATAAAAGTTATGTATTAGGTAATACATATTTAACATTTAATAAAGAAAGTGAGAAAAAAGAATGAGATGTGGTAACAAGTTTTGTATTTATAACCGGAGGGGGCACTGCTTCAGGGAAGAGGTCAGCCTTAACAATGTGGGTATGTGCAACGACTGCGTTTGGGTTAGAGTTGGCGAAAGAACGTTAGATATTTGGCGAAATGAGCAGGTGATAGAGAGAGAAACAACAGATCCGAAAAAGCTGTGGCATAAGAAGAGCGAGGCATACAAGATTGCGAAGATATGGGAAGAGGCACGTAAGATTGAAGCGAAATGCGAAAAGCTGCCGATGATACATCATTTGCCTACAAATTGGCATGAAATAAAAATGGCGCAGTTAGAGAGGGAGGAACAGAAGAAAAAGGAAGCGGAGGAAAACGATCAGGAGAAGGAGAAAGAGCAGGAATAATGAAAGAAGAACCGGGATTTCCGGTTCTTCTTGGTTTATTATGTATAATATTATAAAGTTAGATCAGAAGTGCAGTGGGGGCAGCGGGTTGCTTCAATGGCGATTTCGGATTTGCAGTGGGGGCAAATTTTAGTTGTGGGGGCGGCAGGAACCTCCACTTGCTTTTTAAAATGGAGTTTGTTCATGGATTTTATAATCAGGAACAGGACAAGGGCAATCAAAAGGAAGTTGATAACGGCGGAAATAAAGGAGCCGTAGGCGAACACTGCGGGGTTTTCTCCGCTTCCTACTGTGAAAGCCAACGAGGAAAAATCCACGCCTCCGGTGATCAGACCAAGCAGGGGATTGAGGATATCCTGCACCAGTGAATTTACGATAGCGGTAAATGCGCCGCCGATGATGACACCGACAGCCATATCAATAACGTTTCCGCGGGAGATAAAGTTTTTGAATTCTTTGATAAGTTTCATGTAGTTTTCCTTTCCGTGTAAAAATTTTTAAGCTTTCCAATTTTAACGAGACAGCACATTAAACTTCACAAGCCGATTCAATGGCGGCTCCATAAGGAGGTGTCGCGGCGAAGCTGTGACGGAGGGATTCTCCCGTCGTCTAAAGCCTCCCTTGTGCAAAGGGAGGTGGGTTTTGCGTAGCAAAACTCGGAGGGATTGTTGTAAGTGCAATCATCCATTTTGCAGATGCTCCATGTTAGCAACAAACAATCCCCCCTGCGAACGCGGAAGCTCCCTTTACACAAGATTCTTTGTAAAGTATGATGTGAACGCTGGAGGATCGCCCAGTAAAAAACGGTGTAACCCATGCAGGGTTACACCGTAATCCAATTTCAAATCGCCTGATGGCACGTGACAAAACCCTGATTTATTGGGGCGCAGTGCAAGGGGATTTATTTGTTCAGCATTTCAGCAATTTCATCGCCGAAATTGTCTTCTTTCTTTTCCAGACCTTCGCC
The DNA here is from genome assembly GCA_949451655.1 of uncultured Eubacteriales bacterium. GTDB lineage: Bacteria > Bacillota > Clostridia > Oscillospirales > CAG-272 > Avispirillum. The sequence continues at coordinate 29,406 of CASTST010000011.1, forward strand.
CTTTTCATAGAGGTAGAAGCTGTCAATAGAGATTGCGCCGCCGAGTTCCTTCGCGGTAGCTTCCATGTACTGACCAACAGACATGCTGTCGTCCTTTACATAGCCCTGCTCAACCAGGCATTCTCTCTGATAGAATTTGCCGATCTTACCGGTAACCATTTTTTCAATGATTGCATCGGGCTTGTTGGCATTTTTTTCATCATTTTTGATCTGTGCGATCAGCACCTGCTTTTCTTCTTCAACAGCAGCAGCGGGAACCTGATCCCGTGTTACGTAAGAAGGAGGAGAACCGGCTGCGATTTGCAGCGCGATATTCTTTGCGAATTCTGCAAAGCCAGGTTTTGCAGCGGTGTCAGCATCAGCGTTGAATTTAACGATAACGCCGGTGGTGCCTGCGCCGTGGATATAGGTGGAGAAGATGCCTTCTACGATAACAAAGCGGCGGATGTTCATATTTTCACCGATGGTGAAAATCATGTCCTTCAATTTTGCATCTACAGTAAAGCTGTCGTCATACTGGAGAGCGAGAAGTTCTTCAATGGTTGCCGGCTTGCCTGCAAGGATTGCTTTTTCAATGCCGCGAACGAATTCTTTGAAGGTTTCATTCTTTGCAACGAAGTCGGTTTCTGCGTTTACTTCGATCATTACAGCGCAGTCGCCTTCTACCATGATATCAACAACGCCTTCAGCGGCGATTCTGCCTGCTTTTTTTGCTGCTACGGACAGACCCTTTTCACGAAGGAGCTTTACAGCTTCGTCAAAGTCGCCGTTTGCTTCATTGAGTGCCTTTTTGCACTCCATCATACCTACGCCGGTTTTTGCACGCAGGTCTGCTACCATTTTTGCGGTAATAGCTGCCATATATATTATACCATACCTTTCATAGACTCAGATTTTTTGGGGGATTACTCAGCCGCTGCTTCCTCTGCTTCCACAGCTTCTTTTTCAGCTGCAGCTTCTTCTGTCTGTTCGCCCTGTCTGCCTTCGATAACAGCATCGGCCAGAACAGAAGAGATAAGACGAATCGCACGGATTGCGTCGTCGTTACCGGGGATTACATAATCTGCGTCATCGGGATCACAGTTGGTGTCAACGATTGCAACTACGGGGATGCCCAGCTTCTTTGCCTCCAGAACAGCGTTGTGTTCCTTGCGGGGGTCAACAATGAAGATTGCATCCGGCAGTCCGTTCATGGTTTTGATACCGCCCAGGTTGCGTTCCAGAATCATCATTTCTTTCTGGAGCATAGCAACTTCCTTTTTCGGGAGCATATCGAAGGTGCCGTCTTCCTGCATTTTTTCCAGGTTGGTCAGTCTTGCGATACTGGAGCGGATGGTTTTGTAGTTGGTGAGCATGCCACCCAGCCAACGTACGTTTACATAGTACTGACCGCAGCGCTCTGCTTCCTCACGAATGGTATCGGAAGCCTGCTTCTTTGTGCCGACAAACAGCACTTTCCCGCCTGCTTCAGAGATTTCACGCACGAACATGTACGCTTCATCGAACTTTTTAATGGTTTTCTGCAGGTCGATGATATAGATGCCGTTTCTTTCAGTGAAGATATATTCGGCCATTTTGGGGTTCCAGCGTCTTGTGTGGTGACCGAAATGCACACCTGCTTCAAGAAGCTGTTTGATGGATACAACAGACATGATAATGTCCTCCTTAGGTTTTTTCCACCACGCGGCAACGAACTGCACCCGACAGGAACCTGTCCGGCACCCGGCAGTATCATACAGCCGCATGTGTGTTTTTACGCTTTACGCGTGCCATATATTTTAGCATAAAAAGGAAGCTTGTTCAAGAGGGAATGCAATGTTCATGAAAAGTTTACAAAAGCGCGGCGGAATTTCTTTAAATTTCCGATAAGTAAAAAGGCTCCAAGTACACACCCTACTAAGCCTCCCCTGTGCTGGAGTCTGCGTAGCACAAACATAATTAAAGGCTCCCTTGTGCAAAGGGAGCTGTCACAGCTCGGCTGTGACTGAGGGATTGTCTATGCTATCATTTTAGATAATCTTCAAATCGGCAGTTTTACAATCCCCCCGAGTTTTGCTACGCAAAACCCACCCCCCTTTGCACAAGGGGGGC
>CASTST010000012.1 GCA_949451655.1 uncultured Eubacteriales bacterium
CAGCGGTCTTGTCAATGATAATGTGCGTGTTCTCACTGCACAGGACGTTTCCAATGTGGTAACCCACGGCGGCACAATGCTGTATTCTGACCGGTGTGCGGAGTTTAAGACAGAGGAAGGCATGGCGCGTGCCATTGCTACCTGCAAAAAATATGAAATTGATGGAATAGTAGCCTGCGGCGGCGACGGTACGTTCCGGGGCGCTACAGACCTTTCCAACCGGGGTATTCCTACGATCGGCATTCCCTGTACCATTGACAATGATATTACTTCTACAGAATATGCCATCGGCTACGACACAGCGATGAATACAGTGGTCGAAATGGTTGACCGCCTGCGGGATACCTGTGAATCCCATGCAAGATGCAATGTAGTAGAGGTTATGGGAAATAACGCAGGCGGCATCGCAATTCAGACTGCCATTGCCTGCGGCGCGGTAGCTTGTGTAATCAATGAATCTCCCTTTGATGAAGCGGCTATGTATGAGAAGATCAAACGGCTGAAGGCTGCCGGCAAGCGCAGCTTCATTGTGATTGTTTCCGAACTGATTCCGGATTATGCGGATCCTGCATTCGCAAAGCGGATTCAGGAAAACACCGGTGTGGAAACAAAGTTTGCACGTCTTGCGCATGTGGTGCGCGGCGGCAGCCCCACTTTACGCGACCGGGTAGCAGGCGCACGGATGGGATCCCGTGCTGTAGCAGAATTGCTGGCAGGTAAGTCCAATCTGGTTATTTGCGAGCAGGGCAATGAAATTGTGACTGTTGACATCAATCTGGCACAGACTGCCGATCGTCTCTATAAAGGCAAGGACGGCATGGAAGTGCTGGAGAAATACAGCAAAGAAGAACAGCGGGAAATTCTTGCTGCCGGCGAGAAGAAGCGGGCATACTTCAAAATGATGAGCGCATTGCTGGATGAGATTTCCGGCTGATTAAAATGGTATCAAAAAGCCCTGGGTGTCCCGGGGCTTTTTTCATATGCTTTCAGATTTCGTCGCAAAGACGGGCAACAAGGAATTTATAGAACTTCTCTTTATCTTCCCACTTCACGGCAACGTCCATTTCTTTGCCGCGCATGGGGTCGATCAAAGTAAGCGATGCATCATTCGTATAAATCGGCAGCCGCTCATAGATCAGATTGTTGTGGGTAATCACACAGTATACGCCTACCGTGTCAAACAAAGGAGAACTGGGACCGTGATAGTCCCAAGGCAGGTTTTTCATCCAGATGTCGGTACATTCAATCATAGCGCCCACAAGAGGATCTTTTTTACCGTATTCGCGCACTTTATCAAAATAAGGGGTATCCAGAATAATTCCGCCGGAAACGTCAAGCGGAAGCAGCTCCACTTCCCAATCCGTATTTTCAACGCCACGCCGCCATGCGTCAAGATCACAGCGGATATTCCATTCGCTTGCAAGGGCGGGATACCAGCCAACAAACCCATTGTTGTATACGTTGCCTGCAATTGCAACGATACGGCTTTTTTTCGCGATACGCGGTTCTTTTGCATAAGCCTCGGCAAGATTTTTAAAGGAGCCGATTGCAAGAATGACAACCTCTTCATCAGAGCCCATTATGTACTCTATCATTGCGTCGGCTGCATTTTCACGAACATTTGGATATGCAGAAAGATCATAGTCGTCAACCCAGTCGTGGATTCTGTTGAAGGATTCGTGCCCGACTTCGCCGATTCCTACAATGACATCCTCTCTGCCGGCAAGCTGCAGCATTTTTGCACTCAGCTTTGCTTTGTAAACGGTATCATATTCATTGGTTGTTACCATTTTTAAGTCTATTTCGGGGCTTTTCAGAATCATGGCAAGCGCCCATGTATCGTCAATGTCGCTTCCGATGTCCGTGTCAAGGATGAGTGGAATTGCTTTTTTCATCTTAAAGTTACCTTTCAGGGTGTTTTCCTCAATTGTACCATAAAAAAAGTGTTTGTGTACATTTTGACAAAAATTTTTCTATTTTATATTTTTTGATCCTGCTTGCCCTTCTGATTCCATGATTGACAAACAGTACGCAAAATGATATGATTTTGCCTGTATTTACAAATTATTCAATTCTATATAAATGGATACCATATGGAAAATAATAAAACTTTAAGGGAAACACCGCATCCTGTGTTGTTGAAAAAAGAACTGCCTGCCTTGCTGTGCCTGCTGTTGGCTCTGGCGTTATTTTGCTGCATGGTTTTAAGAATACTCACACCGAAACGAATGGATTATGGCGCTGTTTGGGGCATGTACGGTGAGGAAAAAGAAAATACCATTGATATCCTGTTTTACGGGTCGTCTTTGACGTATTGCGATATCATTCCTTCCGAAATATATAAAAACACGGGGATTGCGACTTTTATCATGGCGGGACCGGAGCAGACCATGCCTGTAACGTACCGGTATTTTCTTGAAAGTCTGAAAACCCAGTCCCCGAAAGCTGTTTTTATTGAGGCAACCGGCATGCTTTATGACCGCAGCAACCGGTCCATCAAAGCAAACCTTATGTATATGCCGTGGGGACTCAACCGTCTGATTCCAACAATACAGGAAACAAAGGGCGAGGAACGCATCGAACTTCTGTTCCCCATGTACTCCTATCACGACCGTTGGGACAAGGCTGGAATAGAAGAAATCCGTTCCAATCTTCATGGATATGATGCGGATCTGTTGGCGGGATATACATTTCTCACAACTGCCGAGCCGATTATAGAAATAACAGAGCGTACATTTTCCGAGGATCCGGATAATTACAGCCGAAATTTAGCGTATGCGGAGAAAATAGTAGAAAGATGTCTGACTGACGGTATAAAGCCTGTATTTTTTATTTCCCCCACGTCCGCCCGGATGAACAGTGACATCAGAAACAAATTGGAAGAAGATCTGACTGCCCTGGGCGCCACATTTGTTGATTTCAATGATGATTTTGAGATGCTCTCCCTGGACTTTTCCACAGATTTTTACGATAAACTGCACCTGAACTGCTTAGGTGCGGAAAAGTTCTCTCAGTATCTTGCAGAAAAACTTACGGAATGGGGTTATACGGAAACGGAATGCAGTGACAAGGAATTGTGGGAAGAACGCATTGCACATTACTCTTCCCTGCGGGAGGGCATGACGCTCTCTACCGAGTCCTAATACTATTGAAATCGGAGGCAGAAGCTTTTGAATTTTAATTCTTTGATATATCTGTGCTTTTTGGCGCTGAATGTCATTCTATATTATATCCTCCCGCCAAAGATCCGAAACTATCAGCTATTGGCGGCAAGCTATTTGTTTTACATGTGCTGGAGCCCGAAATACTCCCTGCTGATGCTGCTTTCCACGCTCATTACATATGTTTGCGGATTGCTGGTGGATCGTTCAGCGCTTGGCAAACGGAAACTGTGGCTTGTTCTCAGCTTTGTGTCTAATCTTGCAATTCTTTTCTTCTTTAAATATTTCAACTTTACAGCCGATATTATCACCCGCACGCTGAATTTTGTCGGACTGCATCTGCAGCCTACAACGCTGAACGTGCTGCTGCCTGTTGGGATATCCTTCTACACCTTTCAGGCGTTGGGATATACGGTTGACGTATACAGAAAAGATATTCAGGCGGAGCGCAATTTTGCAGACTATGCGCTGTTTGTTTCCTTTTTCCCGCAGCTTGTTGCCGGACCGATTGAACGTTCCGGGAACATGTTTCATCAGTTAAAGGAATATCATCCCTTCAGGCTTGAGAACATTCGGGACGGGATTTTGCCAATCCTTTGGGGACTCTTTAAGAAAATGGTTCTTGCCGATAATCTTGCAGTTGCGGTGAACACTGTATATAATGCGCCCGGCGAGCATTCAGGCGGAGAATTTATCATTGCAACGCTTGCTTTTGCGATTCAGATATACTGTGATTTTTCAGCCTATTCCGATATAGCCAGAGGATCTGCCAAGATGATGGGCTTTGATTTGATGAAAAATTTCCATTGTCCGTATCTGGCAGTGTCTATCCAGGATTTTTGGCGGCGCTGGCATATTTCCCTGTCGTCATGGTTCAAGGATTATTTGTATTTTCCTCTGGGCGGAAGCCGTTGCTCAAAGGCGCATCACCTTTTGAATATTATGATTGTGTTCACTGTCAGCGGCTTGTGGCACGGCGCCGCGCTTACCTTTGTGATCTGGGGCATTTTGAACGGTTTGTATCAGGTTGTATCAAAGCTGCTGGATCCGCTGCGCAAAAAGCTGTTTACTCTGCTGCATATCCGGGACGGTGCAGGCTGGCTGCATATTTTGCGGGTGCTTATTACCTTCTGTCTGACTTGCATTGCATGGATATTCTTCCGTGCAAACACATTGTCTGACGCGCTGCACATTCTGCATGCAATCCTTGGCACCGTGAAGCACGGATTTATTGTTGATTTCAGTACCTCATTTTCTCTGTCGGCATATGCGCTGCTTATGGTACTTGTCTGCACAGTGGTGCTGTTGGTTGCCGATTGGTTCATTTCTGAAAAGGATCTTGCAGGTAAAATCAATCAGTATGTAGTGCCCAGATATGCGGTGTATTTTATACTGATTGCTGTGATTTTGCTGTTCGGATCCTACGGTGCAGGATATGATCCTCAGGACTTTGTGTATTTTCAGTTTTAACGGGCGGGAAATATAGTGCAAAGGTGCCTGTCGTGCAGCACAAACAAAATAAAAGGGTCCCATGTGAGGATTCATTGCGTGGCTCCATAGGGTGCTGTCGCGCCGCAAACTTTCGTCAAACATAAAAAGCCTCCCTTGTGCAAAGGGAGGTGGCACGGCATTAGCCGTGTCGGAGGGATTGTAAAACATACTGCCGATTTGAATTCCTGCAAAATGATAGCAGGACAATCCCTCAGTCGCTTTGCGACAGCTCCCTTTACACAAGGGAGCCTTGTAACGTTTGGCGAAAGCTTATGCTGTGCCTCTCTTGGAACGTTAATTTATTGTATGTTTTCTCAGACAAGAAAAAGGGACTGTAAGAATTACAGTCCCTTCTTTTATATTTATTTATCCTTCAGAGATTTGAGAATCTTCCAGGTAGCGTCAAACACTTTTTCCCGGTTGATGGATTTTAGATACATCATCTTATGACGTGTGCTGTCAAAAGCATATATCCGCTGATCGGTGAAAATCGGCGTGGGAATAATTTCAATTTCGGCACAATCCGGATTATCCAGTATTGCAGGTGCGGCGATATCCCATATAGTGCGCACCCAGGACGGATTTTCTCCTGCGTCTCTCCAGGTTTGTTCGGTGATGCCTGCCAGATAGTTGCACACTTTGTTGTAGCCCATCAGATCCCGTGTCAGCTCAATATTGGTGGTGAGCACGGACACAATGAACCATGCAGGGCACAGCAGAAGCGGTACGCCGGAGTTCAGCAAAATCTGTCCGGCGGTGAAATCCTGCACCAGATTGAATTCGCCCAAATTGTCGCCTTCGATTTGGTTGCCGCCAAGCCAGATTACTGCCATATTGTCTTTTATGGAAGGATCCATCATCAGCGCGGAGGAAACATTGGTAATTGCACCGATTGCCAGCACATAAACGATTTCATCCGAGTTTTTCACAACCTCAATCAGATTGCGCGCCGCAGGGCTGTCTACCGGACCGCCGCTGACCTCGATTGTGGTGCGGCTGCCTTCAAATACCGGTGTGGTATAGTCCGGGTCGATCATGTTCAGCACTTTTTTAATTTCTTCATAGCTTTTCACCATGCCGTCTTCAAATCCGGTGCTTTTGTCGTTATGGAAGGGTACGGCATATACAGCCTGCAAATCAATGGAATCTGCAAGATAGCAGTATGTAAGCGCGTACTGGTCGTCAATTTCATTGTAAGCGTCTGTGTCTAAAATTACTTTTTTGCGCCGACCACTTTTGATATCGGCAAGAATCTGTTCAATGGTCATATGAATCTCCGTTCTGCGTATTCGCAAAATTTATCCGCACCGGGGGCACCCCTTTGGTGCGGACTTTTGCATAATGCGTTTGCTTTATTATACACATGGTGTCCGGCACTGTCAATGACCTTGGATGAAATTTGTCAGGATCTTTTTACTTTCCTGCAATGCCGGTTACTGTGTAGCCTGCCTGTTCCACAGCGTTTTTCAGAACATCGTCCGGCACGTTCTCGGATAATGCCACCGCTGCGGTTTTCTTTTCCAGATCCACCTGGGCAGAGGTAACACCGGTAAGCTCTGCCAGCGCCTTTTCCACATGGGCTTTGCAATGCCCGCACATCATACCTTCTACTGTTAATACTTTTTCCATTTTATTATCTCCTTTTGTTTCAGGCGGCAAATCGCCGCCGGATTTACTTGTTTCATTTGGGCTTTCTATTTTGTCCTTAAAGAAACGCAGACGCAGCGCGTTCGTCACTACGCACAGGGAGCTGACGCTCATTGCTGCGGCGCACAGCATAGGACTGAGCAGCAGTCCCAGTGCGGGGTACAGTGCGCCTGCCGCTACAGGAATGCCAAGCACATTGTAGAAAAATGCCCAGAACAGGTTCATACGAATATTGCGCAGTACGGCGCGGCTCAGGGAGATTGCCCGTGCTGCATCCAGCAGGGTGTCCTTCATGAGAACCACATCTGCGGAGTCCATGGCGATGTCTGTGCCGGCTCCTACGGCGATTCCTACATCTGCCCGCACCAATGCGGGCGCATCATTGATGCCGTCTCCCGCCATGGCTACGGTACGCCCCTGTTCCTGCAAGGCGCGGATGCTTGCTTCCTTTCCGGTGGGCAGTACGCCGGCGATTACTTCTTCAATGCCCATTTGCGCCGCTACTGCTTTTGCAACCTGTTCGTTATCTCCTGTAAGCATGACTACATGGAGTCCCATTTTGTGGAAGGTTTCAATCGCTGTTTTGCTGGTGGGACGTACTGTGTCTGCCGCTGCAATAATTCCGGCAATTTTTTTGCCTGCTGCAAACAGGATCGGTGTTTTTCCTTGGGATGAAAGCTGATCCAGCAGTGTGCGGCTTCTCTCCATTCCGGCGGGATCGGACTGCTGCAGTCCTTCTTCCAAAAGAAATGCTGCATTTCCTGCAAGCACTGTTTTTCCGGAAAGGACAATGCGCACGCCCCGCCCTGGTACAGCTTCAAAGGCTTCTCCCTGGGGAATTTCTATATTTTCCCCCCGCACATACTCCAGCACGGCTTCGGCAAGAGGATGTTCGCTGCCTGCTTCCGCAGCGGCTGCCAGACGGAGGAAGTCTTCCCGGGAAAGAGCAGAATCCAATACAACTGCATCTGTTACTGACGGGTGCCCACTGGTGACGGTACCTGTTTTATCCAGCACAATTGTATCTACGCTGTGCAGGGTTTCCAGTCCTTTTGCGGATTTTATGAGAATTCCCATTTCAGCCGCCCGACCTGTTCCAGCCATGATTGCAACCGGTGTAGCAAGTCCAAGCGCACAGGGGCAGGACACAACCAGCACGCCGATGGCGCAGGACAGGGCAAAGGAAAAATCTGCTCCGGCAAGAAGCCACACTGCGGCGCAAATCAGAGCGATAAGAATTACAACCGGCACAAATACGCCGCTGATTTTGTCTGCCAGTCTTGCCACGGGCGCTTTGGAACTTCCGGCCTCGTCCACAAGGCGGATCATTTGTGCAAGGGTAGTGTCCGCGCCTACCTTGGAGGCGGTGAATCGGAATGTTCCGTTTTGATTTACCGTTGCGCAGATTACTTCACTGTGGGCGCCTACCTCTACCGGAATGCTTTCACCGGTAATAGCTGCCTGATCCACATAGCCGTTTCCGCTGATCACTGTTCCGTCAGCGGGAATGCTGTCTCCCGGGCGAATCAGGATTATGTCTCCGACTACAATTTCCCGAGCGGGGATTACTTCCTCGCCTCCCTCGCGGATTACGGTGGCAGTAGCAGGCGCCAGATCCATCATTTTATCCAGCGCGGCGGTGGTTTTGGATTTGGAACGCGCTTCCAGGTATTTGCCTGCGGTGACCAAGGTAAGAATCATGGCACAAGCTTCAAAATAAAGGGAATGCGCCATGTGTGCGTCCAATGCGCCTCTGCCTGCTGTCCATGCCATTTGGTAGATGGCATAAATACTATACAACAGCGCCGCTGTGGACCCCAATGCGATGAGGGAATCCATATTGGGGGAACGCTTCCAGAGCGCTTTAAATCCCTGACGGAAAAATTTGTTGTTGATAAGCATTACCGGCAGAGTAAGGAATAACTGGGTCAATGCGTAGACCAGCACGTTTTCTGCTCCGGCGAAAAAGGGCGGCAGGGGCAGGGAGAGCATGGGACCCATGGAAAGATACATCAGCGGAATCAGAATGATTGCCGACCAAAGGAGTCGACGGCGCAGCGCTGCCTGTTCTGCTGCTTCCCGTTCCCGTCTTTCCTGCCAAGACCGGGTGAAATCCGGTGCGTTATTATCTGTGTCCTGGGCAAAGGATGCGCCGTATCCAATTTCTTTTACGGCGGCGGCGATTGCACCGGGATTGGTTTTATCCGGTTCATACAGAAGCTGCATCCGTCCGGAAAGCAGATTTACGTCCACTTCGGATACGCCGTCGATTTTGCTCACGCGCCGTGTAACATTCGCCTGACAAGCTGCGCAGGTCATGCCCGTTACCTGAAAAGTTCCTTTTGTCATGCCCGTCTCCTTTATTTTAATTTCTTAATCAGTTCCACTGCTTCGGCTACGATTGCTGTATTTCCTTTGGAAAGCTCCTCTGCTACGCAGGTTTCAAGATGCTCCTGCAATACCAGATAGCTGAAGCTTTGCAGTGCCCGTTCCACAGCGGCTGTCTGTATCAGTATATCGCCGCAGTAGCGGTTGTCATCCAGCATTTTCTGGATGCCGCCAAGCTGTCCCATAATGCGGCTGAGCCGGTTTTGAAGACTGCGCAGCGTTGCTGCGTCTCTCTCTTTTGCTTTGTGCCGGCAGGTGCAGGTTTCTTTCTCCATATTGTTTCTCCTATTCTGCCGCTTTATGCGGCGGGTTATATAAGTTTTTCCAGTAAAAGGGGGATTGTGTTATAAGCCTCCCCCAGCAAAAGGAGTCTGCAAACTACGGACCAAAGGCTCCCCCCAGCAAAGGGAGCTCCCGCGAAAGCGGGTGAGGGATTGTCTTCTTTCATTTTAAATAGTTTACGAATCGACAGTATTGCTTAGACAATTCCTCCGTCGCGGCTAACGCCGCGCCACCTCCTTTTGCACAAAGGAGGCTTATATCGTTTGGCGAAAGTTTGCTGCGGGTCTCCCCCCTTGCTGGGGGAGAGGCTTAGATTTTCCTTTATGCGGAATGTCGTAAGGCAACCCACGGCTGTCGTGCAATACAATGTAGGCTCCCTTGTGCTGGAGCCGCGTAGCGGATCCTAGGGTACTGTCGCGGCGCAGCGTCTCCATTTTTCCAAAGCCTCCCCTGTGCAAGGGGAGGTGGCTCACCGCAGGTGAGACGGAGGGATTGTTAAAACATACTGCCGATTTGTATATCCTGCAAAATGAACGTAGACAATCCCTCAGTCACAGCAAAGCTGTGACAGCTCCCTTTGCACAAGGGAGCCTTTTAATTATGGGAGCTGTTGCGATATGCCTCGGGGTTTCGTGAAACAAATCCCCCACACAAGGGGCCTTTAATTATAGATGCTCTGCGACATGCTTTAAGGGTTCGTAAAACGATCCCATGCACACAGGGACTTTAACTGGATATAAATACCCGGGTCGGGTATTTATACATTGATTATATACCCCTTGTGGGTATTTGTCAATCCCTGTGGGGAGAAATATTTTTGTATTTTATGTAACATAAACATACCTGCAGTCGCAACCGGACGGGGACGGGAATACAATAATAGTACCGGACGTATACAGCGGGGACATGAAAAGAAAGGAATGAGAAATATGACTTGGGAGGTTGTTGCGGGGTTGATTACGCTTACTTCGGCAGGGATCGGCACGGGAAAGATCGTGTATGATTTGTCCCGCACCCTGACGAAGCTGAATTGTTCTGTGGAAAATCTCAACAGTACCTTAACTGCGCTGACTACAGAAAATCAGGAGGAGCATGAGGAATTATACGGAGGTGTCGCAGAACTGTCGGACGCCCTGCAGGCCCAGGAAATTCGTATTGTAAGGTTGGAGGAATCCGTGAAGGATTGATTTTACATATTTTTTCGCACAGTACCGGTACATAGATGCAGCAATGGGAAATGCGTCTGTGTGCCGGCATTGTGTATGCCGCAGAAATATTGAAAGTGAGGAACAAAAAATGGCATATATCTTTGGAATCGACGTGTCCAAATGGCAGGGCGATTTCAATTTTCAAAGGGCAGCGCAGGAAGGCGTGCAGTTTGCGATTTTGAGAGGAGCATATTCTACCGGGAAGGACGCAAGATTTGATTCGCATTATACCGCGGCGGGAGCAGCCGGACTGCATCGCGGCGTGTATCAGTACTGTATGGCAACGACAACTGACGCAGCGCGGCAGGAAGCGGAGTTTTTATATAATACTGTATTGAAGGGTCGGCAGTTTGACTTGCCGGTGTATTTGGATGTTGAAGATAATACACTGCGTGCGCTGGGGAAACGGAGACTTACCGATGTGGTAAAAGCATGGTGCACATATTTGGAGGAGCGTGAATTCTGGGTGGGGATTTATTCATCCACATCGTTCTTCCGTTCGAATCTGTATGATGAGGAATTGCAGCCTTATGCCCATTGGGTGGCGCAGTGGGCGCGGCAATGTGATTATACACCCTTGTCTCTTCTGGGGATGTGGCAGTTTGGCGGCGAAACCAATTTACTCCGTTCCAATATTGTTGCAGGTGTGGTGTGCGATCAGGATTATATGATTGCGGATTATCCGAATAAGATCCGCGCGGCGGGAAAAAACGGATATGCAGTTTCCGGCGGAAGTGGCGCCGAAGGGTATCTGGCAGGCACCAATATCGGCAGAGCGGCGGATACGCTGGTGCGATATACAAGAGAATATACAGGAACCAACAAATACGGGTTTGAGGTAGGAATTGACAGAAACGGCATTGCGCTCAGCAATCCCATATACGGCGTGGGAAATATGAAAAAGCCTTCCGGTGGCTATGTGCTGTCCGGACACGGTACGGCGGGCGCGTGGCTGTACGGTCACGTGCGGGAAAATTATAAGGTCCGCATTGAAAACAACCGGGTAATCGCTACAGAAGGGATCTGGCGCACGGTAAACGGTGTGAATACCGGACGTGGAACCGACCAGTTGATTTTGTATAACCGGGGCAGGAGTACGGGTACCAATCCGTATGGATTTGAGGTTGGTGTGGGCGCAGACGGCAGGGCGTTTGAACGACCGGTGTACGGTCAGGGAAATATGGTAATCCCCGCAGGCGGGTTTGTGTTGTCTGGGCACGGTACGGCGGGAACCTGGCTGTACGGAAAGGTCAGCAGCGGAACACGGATTTCTTTTGATCCGGCGACGGAAGTAATTTCAATAGGATAGCGCCGGGGGGTGCGGACTTTGTATGGCTTCCTTCTGAACAAAAGACTTTTAAGTTTGTGCAAACTAAATAAAGCCTCCCTTGTGCAAAGGGAGCTCCCGCGGAGCGGGTGAGGGATTGTCATACGTTCATTTTGAAGAATTTATAAATCGGCAGCATATACAGACAATTCCTCCGTCACGCCTTCGGCGCGCCACCTCCTTTTGCACAAAGGAGGCTTTTAAAGTTTGGTGAAGCTTTCGGCGATCCACTCCCTTTTTCTGAGGGAGCCTTTTTGTTTGTGCAAACTTGGAAGTTCTTTTGTTAGGGGGTTAGTTTGTTCATGCAAAATGAAAAGACTCTCCTACATGGAGAGTCTTTTTCAGCTTTTAAGAAATTCCGTAATAGGTACGTCCAGTGCATCGGCAATACGGTATAAGGTATCTAAATTTACTTTATCTATTGAAAAAGCATCTTCAAGCCGTTGGATTTTTCGTGGCTTCACATGAGCGTGCCTTGCAAGATCGGTTTGCGTCCATTTTTTCTGTTTGCAAAAAGAATGGATTTGATGTGTTATGTACCATAGTCGCCCCATTTGCTTTGAATTATACAAATCATCCATATTTTTCTCTCCAATATTTCCTTTGCATAGCGATGACTTTGCAGCCGCAGCACCATGCATAATCTACAAGCGCCGCCGATCCGTCCCGCTCATCCGGTAAGCAGTACACGCAGCACGCGCTTACATCTGCTTTCTCCAGCACTTTTCGCTGCAGCATAGCATCTGTTTCCGCATCCTTGTCCAAAATTGGGATGATCTGATCTGCCGCATCGCGGATTCTTTCGTAAACCCGCTGGCTTTTTGCATTCCAGTAAAGTCCCTGACTGTGTCCAAAATCCAAAAGGATCAACTGAATATGCCGGAACCGTTTCCGCTTTCGCAGACGAATTACTGCATGTGCCGCGGCAGTCTCAAAGCCGATTGCACCGCTGGTGCAAAATATTTCTGCACCTTCACTTATGTGTTTTTGCAGATCCTTTATTAAACTTCTCTCAATTTTTTTAATAATTCTGTCGGGAAGAATCCGTTTTCCGATGAAAATAGTAAATTTTTTTGACATATTTTTTCCTAAACATAAGAAAATGTTAAATATATAAGAAAATCAAATATATAAATGCAAAAAATAATATAAAATCAGAAAAACTGATATTTATAATGATGGAGTATATTTATGAGGACAAATATAGTCGGTCATAAAATTCGTATGGCACGTTCCATGCATAATCCACCAATGGAACAAAAAGATTTGTTGGCAAAATTACAGGTGGAAGGATTGAATATCACACAGCCTATATTATCCAGCATAGAGCATGAAAAGCGGATGGTTTCAGATATTGAATTGAAAGTTTTCGCAAAAGTTTTAGGTGTAAGTATAGATTGGTTAGTAGGAAACGCTGATAATATCAAGTAACAAGTTAATCATATCATGTTTTCTTATAAAAGTCAACTCAATTGAGCGCACTCTTTTGATTGTAAAAAGATAAACTAATCTTAATACAAAGGAGTGGAGCATTATGAAAATAAACGAGGCAATAAAACGTAGGATTTTTCAGTTGTGCGATCAGAAAAATATAACAGTTAATAAACTTGCGATAATATCCGGCGTTTCGCCTACAACAGTTCGTAATATTGTTGGTTCAAGAAATAGTAGCCCGACGATTGCAACGATAAAGAAAATATGTGATGGGCTTGATTTGGATATTATTGAATTTTTTTCAGATGATGTTTTTCGATCTTTAGAACAGGAGATTGAATAAAGGTACGTTAATTTTTTATTATGATAGCATATAAAACACGAATTATAGAGTTTTAGCTTAAAATAAGCTAAAAATAAAATCCGCCGTTTAAGGCGGATTTTCATTTAGGAGAATATCGAATCAGTTTCCGCAGACTTTGCAAGCCTCCTTTGTGCAAAAGGAGGTGGCGCGGCGTAGCCGTGACGGAGGAATTGTTATTCTATCATTTTGCAGGATATACAAATCGGCAGTAGGTATGAACAATCCCTCCGAGTTTTGCTGCGCAAAACCCACCTCCCTTTGCACAAGGGAGGCTTTTAAAGTTTAGTGAAGCCTTTTTGTTGGTCTCGTGCAATATTGTTCCGTTTTTTCCTACACAAGTGTGCATTGACTATGCTGACAAAATATGATAAAATAACCGCAGGTCAAGGACCTATCAACAAAATTGAATATCGGATAATGAAAATACGGTTTGAAAAGTTGTGAACTGAATAGATGTAAAAGGGAATCCGGTTCGAATCCGGAACAACCGCCATTACTGTATTTGATGAAACGGGAACGCGAAAACCATTGGGGTGTGCTGTACGATGCTGCGGGCGCTTTGAGAAGGTGCGTTCTCCTGCGGCGCGCGCCGCTCTGTCATAAGTCAGGATACCTGCCGTATTTTCAAAGGTTTTACATGATTGGGCGAGAAGAGTGCAACCGATTTATCTGCTGTGCGGCAGTTCTGTGGTTGTGCTTTTTTTGCATGAACCCGCTGCTGTTTTTAGCTGTACCCTGATAAATCTGTTGTACTCTTTCCTACCGTGTGGAAAGGGTATTTTATTTTGGACAGAGGAGGTGCAGTATGACTACAGAAGAGAAGATTGCTTGGGCGACGGAGCAATTGACTGATAAATACAGAGAGCTTGGGAGGATTCCCAAAAAAGAGGATTTTGACGATGGAACAAGGTCCCGGATTAAGGCGTTTTTAGGACCATGGCCAAGGGCATTGGAGCGTGCAGGTTTAAAAGAGCTTCCAACCCCGCGGAGAAAATCGGGAAGAAAAAACGCTTCGGGAAGAAAGGAGTAAATTTTGATAAGAAAAAATACACGTGTAATTGCACTTATTTTAACGGTTGTGATGCTGTTTGCATCTGTTTCCATGTTTGCATCTGCTACAGAATCGGATGCATTTTCTGTGGTTGTGTCCATGGAAGGGCTGACCCTGGGACAGGGACTGTATTTTGAGCCGAAGGCATACAGCCTGGACGAAATCAACAGCCTTCTGCAGCGGGAGGGCTACGGTCCTTATGAACAAAGCGATCTGACTGCCGGAATGGCAACGCTTGCTTTTTTGATTGACCATGACGCAGAATATACCATGACAGGCGACTGGGAAAACAGCGCGTATCTGTCAGGCGTCCGGGGAATCGACACCGGCACGGTGAACATTCCCGGTGTGATTACAGAAAACGGCGGTCCTTCCAATGAGGATCATGACGGAAACGACGACGATTATCTGGGCGAGTTTGATTACGGTTCCATCTCGGGCTGGATGATTACGGTAAATAATCTGATGATTCCCGTTGGATGTTCACAGTTTGGTTTTGAGGACTTTGGCGGTACGCAGAACTATCAGGATTACGGAAATACCTATGTTGTTCGTTGGCACTTTACCTTGTACGGTTACGGAGCCGATCTCGGATATGACAACGGCTGGGGTATGGGTGGCCCGTATTTTGAAGGCGCGAATAAGGATTTGCTGTATATTGCTTATGCAAACAGCAATAACGCAGAGAAAAAGGCGGCTGCAAGAGCAGTAATGGAAAATCTGACGGCAACGCAGCAGGAAGTGGATGCGGCTGTCACAGCGCTGAACGGCGCCGAGCAGCCGGAAGAAAAGCCGCAGGCGAGAACCGTTTTGAATGAGACGATGGCGCAGATGGCGGCTTCCATTCCGGAGCCTGTATTCGGCGTGACAGCGGGAGAATGGACGGTGCTTTCCCTTGCAAGAGGCGGTTACTATCCCCTTACGGATGATTATTTTAATAATTATTATCTCCGTATTGTAGAAACGGTAAAAGAAAAAGACGCTTCTATCGGAATGAATGGACAGCTTCACAAGGTGAAATCTACGGAAAATGCACGTCTGATTATGGCGCTTTCTGCAATTGGAAAGGATGCAACAGATGTGGGCGGCGTAAACCTTGTGGCGCCCTTTGACGACTTCACATGGATTACAAAGCAGGGCATTAACGGACCGATTTTTGCGCTCATTGCGTTGGATACAAAGCAGTATGCAACGGGTGACGATACCATTCGGCAGCAGTGTATAGATTATATTCTTTCCAGACAGCTTTCCGACGGTGGCTGGGCGCTGTCCGGCACCACTGCCGATCCGGATATAACCGCAATGGCATTGCAGGCGCTTGCGAACTATCGCAGTGATGCTGCTGTCTCCGAAGCTGCGGAAAAGGGAATTGCGTGCCTGTCCGCTATGCAAAAGGATAATGGAGGCTACTATTCCTGGGGGGCAGTCAATTCTGAAAGCATCGCCCAGGTGATTACTGCCTGCACAGCATGGGGAATTGACCCGCATACAGACGCACGGTTTATCAAAAACGGAAATTCTGCAGTTGATGCGCTTCTTATATTTTATATAGCGGATAAGTGCGGTTTTGCCCATGTTTTGGAAAGCGGCGGCGGTTATACCGGTGGAGAAGTCAACGCTATGGCGACCGATCAGGCATGTTATGCGCTGGTGTCCTATATCCGTCTGCAAAACAAGGAAAATGCACTTTATAATATGACAGATGCGGTGATCCCGGAAACGGAGCTTACAGCAGCGCTCAACCTTCCGGAGAATATAGAAAATAAAAAAGGCACCGCATTCAACGGTATTATCAGTCTGAACGGCTGGAAGGACGGCTACAGACTGATGGATTGTATCGTAAATGTTCCCGCAGGCTTGCAGGTGAACGATGTTTCCATTGGTTCCCGCATCGGCGGCGGTTCTCTTTCCTACAACTTTGAAGAGGAGACCGGCAAGCTGCGCATCGTATATTTTGATGCCCAGAACGGAAACGTGCTGACGTCCGAGGGGAAAAACTACCCCATGGAGTTTTTGAATATCTCCTTTGAACTGAAAAACTATGTCAGTGCGGAAAATCTTGCGGTGGGCATTGCAGGCATGACCATGAAACAATCTTCCGATTCCCAGACGCAGCTTGTTGTGAATACCGCACAGGCGTCTGATACGGTCAATTTGGTAGACGGCTTGTCCTTCAGCGTGATGACCCTTTATACAGGTGACGGTGTAGATCTGATTCCTACTACCAGAACAGCAATTGCCGTTGCTGTAACCGGTGTGGAAAACGGCACCTTGGTGGAATACAACGACGGTACGGATGCAGTGGCATTGCGTTACAGCAGTTCCATTTCCGAAAAGTCGGGCGTGTCCACTTATGTGGCAATGGTCGACAGCAGCAAATCTCTGGATGGCTTTATAGACGAAAACAATTATACCGTTTCTGATGGTACAGCGGAGGAAATTACCTTCGGCGATGCCAACGGAGACGGACTTGTCAATGCGCAGGACGCGCTTGGGGCGGTAAATCTGTGGCTCCGCAAGGGACAGGCTCCCGATGATGGGGAAATTCTTTGCATGAATGTTACCGGAGATTCCCGTATCAATACATTTGACGCACTCGGTATTGTAGAATCCTTTGTGGACGGTGCGGATTTTGCAGTTGTCAGCCGTGCCGCCGCGTTGAAAAATACAGTAGACTAAGCGTATGGAATTGACAAAAGAAAAGAAATTATCGAAAAGGCAGCGCAGGATTCTTCTTGTTTCGGCTATTTTGCTTTTAGCAGTCCTTGCACTTGTGTTGTTTTTCCTGCTTCGGGGCGGATCGCTTTTATCCTCCGCCCCGGCAGTTACCGTAGAAACACCGGAAAAAATGTCCCATACCCAGCGGGAATCTTTTTCTCTTGCGCTGGAGTTGTCTGCTCTTGCGGAGACAGACTATCCTGCCGCAAGCTTCAGTATCAGCTTTGACCCGGAAAAGCTGGAGTTTCTGGGACTGGACGAGGGAAATGTTTCTGTGAAACATCCCGGAAGTGCATCGGGAGCAGCCTTGCCGGAATGGAGCGTCAATGTGGATAAAAGCAACGAAACCGGACAAATCAACATTATGTATTTGGATATGACCGGTGGAAAATATGCTTTTTCAAAGGATTTGCTCCAGAAGGACGACAATGTGCTGCTGTATTTGAACTTTCGCCTGCGCGGCAGTGTGAAACAGGGCGATGTATACGAGCTTTGCATTGACGACGCTGTGTTTGCGGCGTCGGATGAAGCGGAAAGTCTTGCAAAGGCGGCAGGATCCCTTCGTACAAATAACGGACGAATCGTTATAGGAGGGTAGTTATGAAACGAATACTATGTCTTTTGCTGGCTGCATTGTTTTGCATTGGCGCGTTTTGCAGCTGCGATATCAACCAGAAACCGGTTACACTGGAGGACAGCATTCCGATTCCGGAGGATGGAATCATTTCCGCCTCCATATTCGAAAAAATCAAAAGCGAAAACAAGGTTGTCACCTTTTATGCGACATCGGGAGATGTTCGTTACGAATGGACTGTTTTCGGAAGTGATATCGAACATCCGGCGGATAAAAATCTGGCAGTCGAAATTTTCGGCGAAACAGATTCTGCTGTATCGTTCCGGCTTTTATCGGAAGAGGCGCTTGGGTTTTCGCCGGTGCTTTCCCTGTATCTGACAGATGTTTGGAATGCGCAGAGCGCTACAGTATATCAAAAAAGCAATGCGGGACTTTCCCCTGTTTGCTCTGCTTCCGTTACGGGAAGTAAAACAAGCGTGCTGAATTTTTCCGTGACGGAAACAGGTTCCTTTACTGTTCTTGCCGATGATGGAGAGGAAACAACTGCTGCGGTGGAAACTGCACCTGAAAGTACGGCGGATGTACCGGTGCAGTCGGACCCCTATCTTTCAGAGGGAACGCAGAGCAGCGGCAGAATTTTATCCGATGGAAAACAAAGCGGGCAGGACCAGTATAAAACTGACCCGGTTCCTGCGGGAAAACCGCTGCCTGTGGAACCGGAAGATCAAAATATTGACGAGAAGCAGACGTATACCTGCACATTTTCCATTGAATGTTCTTCCATTCTGAACAACCTTTCGGATCTTGTGCCGGAAAAGTTGGATGTGCTCCCGAAAAACGGCGTGATTTTTTCTGCCGAGACGGTGACATTTTATGAAGGCGAATCTGTTTTTGACGTTTTACAGCGGATCTGCCAGGAAAATAATATTCATATGGAAGCGTCCTGGACGCCCATATACAACAGCGCCTACGTTGAAGGCATCCACAATTTATATGAATTTGACTGTGGTTCCGGCTCCGGCTGGATGTACCGGGTAAACGGCTGGTATCCGAATTACGGATGCAGCCGGTATCAGCTGTCCCAGGGCGATACTGTGGAGTGGCGGTATACCTGCGATCTGGGCGCGGATATCGGCGGAGCCTACGCAATCAATCCTGAATAAATAATACCGGAAAGGAGTGTGACGCTGTGCAGTATGCGGACGCGTTCGGGAGCTATCATCCCATAGTAAATTTTTTATATTTTTGTTTGATTTTCGCCGTTTCCATGCTTCTCCAGCATCCGGTGTTTCTGCTGATCTCTCTGTTTTCCGCCATATGGTATTACATCACCCTGAAGGGGAGAAAAGCGGCGGGGCTTCTTCTGCGCGGGATCTTGCCTTTGCTTCTGATTACGGTAATTATCAATCCTGCCTTCAGCCATGCAGGGCAAACCCGCCTGTGCTATCTACCCACCGGAAATCCCCTGACGCTGGAAAGCATTTTATACGGCTGCGCCGCAGGAATAATGCTCTCCGCCATTCTGTTGTGGTTCGCCTGCTTTTCGGAAGTGATTACATCGGACAAGTTTGTATATCTGTTCGGGCGTATTATTCCGGCAATGTCTCTGGTGCTGAGTATGACGCTGCGTTTTGTCCCCCGCTTTAAAGCACAATTTGATCATGTACGGGAGGTGCAGGCGGCATTTGGCAGGGACACATCAAATGGTCCGCTTCTGAAGCGGATCAGAAATGCAGTGGCGTGTTTTTCTATCGTGGTTACATGGAGTATGGAAAATGCACTGGAGACAGCGGACAGTATGAAAAGCCGAGGTTACGGCACCGCACGCCGGACGGCATATTCCATATACCGGTTTGAGGAGCGGGACAAAACAGCCCTGTGCTTTCTGATATTCTGCGGGTTGTTTCTCCTTTGCGGCGGTATATCCGGAAATCTCTATTGGCGTTTTTTCCCAAACATACGGGGAACGCTTACTCAACCGATTACCGTAATGTTGGAATTTGTTTATCTGATCCTGTGCATCATGCCTGTTTATATTGACAGAAGGGAGGCGGCATTTTGGAAGAAATCCTTACAATTGAACAGTTAAGCTTTACGTACCCGGAACAAAAAAACGCGGTCTTGCATAATGTAAATCTGACAATCCGCCGGGGCGAATTCTTTGTCCTTTGCGGATATTCCGGCAGCGGAAAATCTACACTGCTGCGGCACCTGAAGCCCGCGCTCACGCCCCATGGCACATGCAGCGGAACCGTTTATTATAATGGTGTCCCTCTAAAAGAACTGGACGCGCAGACTGCCGCATCAAAAATCGGCTTTGTCCTGCAATCGCCCGAGCACCAGATCGTCACAGACAAGGTGTGGCATGAGCTTGCTTTCGGGTTGGAAAGTCTTGGGCTGGATACACCCACCATCCGCAGAAGAACGGCGGAAATGGCGGCATTTTTCGGGATAGAAAACTGGTATTACAAAAATGTATCCGACCTGTCAGGCGGACAAAAGCAGCTGCTCAGTCTTGCAAGCATTATGGCGATGCAGCCGGAGGTGCTCATTTTGGACGAGCCAACAGCTCAACTGGATCCCATTGCCGCATCGGAATTTTTAGCCACGCTTTATAAAATCAACCGGGAGCTTGGTACTACCGTTGTTCTGTCGGAGCACCGTTTGGAGGAAGCATTGGCATATGCGTCCCGGGCAGCAGTTATGGATCAGGGGCGCATTTGTACGGTGGGTACGGTGGAGGAAGTCGGCAAATACCTGCGGCGGGAAAACAGCGCCATGTTTTCCGCCATGCCTGCTGCCATGCGGGTGTGGGGATCGGTAGACTGCGCTCTCCCCTGCCCGGTCACGGTCAACGACGGCAGAGTGTTCCTGCGGAGCTATACACAGACACATCCGTCAAAGCCTTTGGAAAAGGAGACCACTGACAGAGGGTTCGGTGAGGAACGGGTGCGCGTCCGGGAAGCCTGGTTCCGATATGAAAAGGATTTGCCCGATACGGTGAAGGGACTGGATCTGTCAGCCCATGCTGGAGAACTGCTGTGTATTTTAGGAGGCAACGGCAGTGGAAAAACCACGACCCTGCGTTTACTGAGCGGAATTCGCACGCCTTGCCGGGGCGAAGTACAAATAAAGGGCACAGTGGGGTATCTCCCGCAGGATCCCCAGACAGTGTTTGTGAAAAAAACAGTTTATGAGGATCTGGCAGACGTACCCAGTTTGAAAAAAGCGGCGGCAGAGGAGCGGGACCAGCAGATTGCCGGGGTGGCTTCCTTATGCGAAATAGGGGAACTATTGGACCGGCATCCCTATGACCTTTCCGGCGGGGAACAGCAGCGCGCCGCCCTTGCGAAAGTATTGCTGTCCGCCCCGGATATTCTTTTGTTGGACGAGCCTACAAAGGGATTGGACGTACCGTTCAAGGAAATTCTTGCAGGTATTTTGCAGCGGCTGAAAAACAGCGGGGTTTGTATTATCATGGTCAGCCATGATGTAGAATTCTGCGCACAGTATGGAGATACCTGCGGGTTGTTTTTCGACGGGCATATCGTAACTTCCGCCCCGCCGCGTGCGTTTTTCGCCGGCAACAGCTTTTATACTACGGCGGCAAACCGTATGGCAAGGGAAACAGAGCCTGCCGCTGTGACAGTGCAGGATGTGATATCCGTGATCGGCGGAACTGTGCCTGCCTGTCCTGTTACGGAGGAGTGCGCTCCGTCCTTTACAGTTCTGCCAAAAGAAGAAAAAACAGCAAAAAAATTGCCTCTGTGGCGGAAAATCGGCGCGGCAGTCAGCGGTGCCCTTGCTCTTGGCGTGTTTTTGTATTCTGCTAAGGCAGAGGATCTCAGTAAGTTTATTGACAAAAACGGAATGACCGTCCTCGGAAAAAATCAGCTTCTCTGGTATGGCGCATTTATCCTGCTTCTTTCGTTGGTTGCGGTGTTCCTTGGTCGCCGGGGAAAGCCGCCGGTGCAGGTGCAGCCGCCGGCGCAGAAGCGGAAGATATCCAAACGGACAACAGTAGCGGCTGTGCTGATATTGCTGCTGATTCCGCTGACGCTGTTTGCAGGGCTTGTATATATAGAAAAAAAGCAGTATTACATTACTGCTTTGGCTGTGCTGATTGAATGTATGGCGCCGTTTTTTCTGGTGTTTGAGGGAAGAAAGCCGAAGGCGCGGGAGCTTGTGCTGATCGCTACCCTATGTGCGCTTGCAGTTGCCGGGCGCGCGGCGTTTTTTGTCCTGCCTCAGTTTAAGCCGGTGATGGCGCTTACGATTTTAGCCGGCGTTGCCCTTGGCGGGGAGACGGGATTTTTGGTGGGCGCGCTTACCATGCTGGTTTCCAACATTTTGTTTTCCCAGGGACCTTGGACCCCATGGCAGATGTTTGCTATGGGAATTATCGGATTTTTAGCAGGAGTGCTTTACAAAAAAGGGTGGCTGCTGCGTTCCCGGGGATCCCTTTGCGTGTTTGGCGGGATTTGTGCGTTTCTCATATACGGCGGTATTATGAATCCTGCATCGGCGCTGATCTGGGGCAGTGAAACCCTGAATCTGAAAATTTTGCTGGGATATTATATATCCGGCTTCCCCATGGACGCTGTCCATGCAGCGTCCACGGTTCTGTTTTTGTGGTTCGGTGCGGAGCCGATGCTGGAAAAGCTGGATCGTATCAAGGTGAAATACGGATTGGTGGAATAGGTGTTATTCCTGCGTCAGTGCCGGAATGGTAATCACAGATTTGAATAAATCTCCGTCAATCTGGATTTCCAGCACTCCACCCTGCAATTCCGTAAGGCTGCGGGCAATGGACAATCCCAGTCCGCTGCCTTCCGTGTTCCGGGAGCGGTCTCCCCGGACAAAGCGTTCCATCAGTTCTTCTCCGGAAATGTTCAGGGGATAGGCAGAAATGTTTTTGAAGGTAATGCGGATGGCACTGCCTGTGTTTTCCATACTCAGATATACCCGGGTGCCTGCAAGGGCGTATTTGCAGATGTTGCTCATCAGGTTGTCAAATACTCTCCAGAGGAGTCTGCCGTCTGCAAGGATAACGCATTGCTCCTCGCAGGGAGAAAGGACAACCTGAATTTCTTTTTGAGACAGTCGTTCTTCAAATTCACCCACCGTCTGTTCCAACAAAACCTGCACATTTGTGGGGGCTTTTACCACATTGATTGCACCGGAGGAAGCTTTGGAGGCTTCTACCAGATCCTCCGTCAGCTTTTTCAGCCGTGCGGACTGCCGCTCCAATACATCCAGATACTGGGCAGCATTCGGGGAATCCATGCCTTCCTTTTTCAAAAGATCCACATAATTGATGATAGAGGTCAGCGGCGTTTTGATATCGTGGGACACATTGGTAATCAGTTCTGTTTTCAGCCGCTCGCTTTGCATCTTCTGTTCCAGTGCTACCTGCATTCCGTCTCCGATCCGGTTGAGGGTTTCCCCATGTCTGCGGAAGTCACCAACCAAGTCCTGCAGTTTCACCTGATACTGCAGGTTCCCGTCGGCAATTTCTTCCGCTCCCTTTTTGAGGTTCTTCATATTGATCAGAACCAGCGCGAGCAGAGGGGTGAAGATGAGCTTTTCCACGCACCAGGCAAGAATCAGATATCCTGCCGCGGTGCTGCACACAAAGATAAATTCAACCAGGCTGATGAAGGCGTACAGCACGCCGACCTTCCACACCAGAGGAAGTCCCCGGCAGATATAGACGATTCTCCGGGTCAGCCTTTTCCAGAATGTTGCGGTGAATGCGTAAATTCGGTATAGTATGGTGTTTTTCACCAGTGTGCCAGCTTTGATCCGGGCTGCCATAGACAGAAGCAGCGCCAGCGCCAGCAAGGCAATGCCGATGCTCAAAAATCCAATGATGAGAATGGATTCTACAGTAGAAAATGCGTATGTGCTTTCACCGATGAAAATGCCCAACATAACCCAGCAGAAAATGACTGCGGCAAAGTACAAATCAAAGGGGATCCGATTCAGTCCGGACAGGACAACGCCTTCTGCGGTAGATTTGCGTCCGGCTCCGCAGAACAGGAACACAAGGGACGCGATGCATACCGCCAGAGAGAGGGTACCCAGAACGATCAGTCCCCATCGCATGCCGGACAGAGCGCCGGACAGGGAGTTGACCCAGTAGAAAATATCCATTACTTGAATATCGTCTACCCAGGCGGAAACCTGTATGGATTCCCGGGTTTCATTGTAAATTGTATAGTGAAGGCGGTATATGGGATCGTCGGAGTAATAGCCGTCGTTTTCTTCATAAATGATTTCCGTGTGCCAGTCGTTCCAACTGTCTGCATTTTCATAATAAAACGCATTCATTTCCCGTTCGGTGTCAAAATCCCGGTAGTCTTCCGTAGTGTTGCCTTCATAAAACCAGTCATCAAAAGTAGTTGCGGCGTAGGTTCCTCTGCCGATTCCATTGCTGAATATAGTCTCTCCTTTGACTTCAATGGAAAAGAGCATGTTGGTTTCATCTGCAGCGTAGGTTTTTTGAAAGGTTTGGAGCATTTCTTTTGCGTCTTCTCCTGACGGGTCAGACCGGAGGGCTGCTTTATAATGGGAATATACATGGTCGGCTGCCCGGGCGGCTTCTCTGTTCAGGATGACTTCCCACAGGTTCTTTTGCAGAGAGCGTCCGCCGTCCAGATACACGTTTTCAGATACCATATAAATGATTCCTGTTGCGGACAGAGCGGTAAATGCTAAGCTGACGGTAAAGAGAAATACAGCTAAAATTTTCAGTCCGATACTGTAACGGATTTTATACATAAGCTTTCCTTTCCGAAGGGCTTTTTTAACCTCGCGGTGCACCCTCCATTTTGTAGCCCTGTCCCCACACCACTTTCAGATAGCGGGGATCGGCAGGGTTGATTTCTATTTTCTCCCGCAGATGACGGATGTGTACGGCAACGGTGCCTTCTGCTCCTATGGGAGCGTCGTTCCACACTTTTGAATAGATATCCCGGGGAGAGAACACTTTGCCGGGGGACTCCATGAAAAGGCGGAGAATTTCAAATTCCGTAGGGGTGAGGCTGACTTCCTCCCCGTCTACTGTGACGCGCTTTTCCCTGTCGTCCAGTGTGACGGTGCCAACGGTGCAAATATCTTTTTTGACTGCTCCGCCTCCACCAAGCTGCATATAACGCCGCAGATGCGAGCGCACGCGTGCCAGTACCTCTACCGGGTTAAACGGCTTGGTGATGTAGTCGTCTGCGCCGATGTTCAGTCCCAAAACTTTGTCGGTGTCCTCACTTTTCGCAGTGAGCAGGATCACAGGGACGTTGCTTTCCTCCCGGATTTTCGCCGTTGCGGCGATGCCGTCTAAAACGGGCATCATAATATCCATCAGTACAAGATGAATTTCATTTTTTCGCAGAATTTCCAGTGCCTGCATTCCGTCATAGGCTTCGTACAGGGTATATCCTTCCGGGGTGAGATAGATTTTCAGAGCGGAAACGATATCCTTTTCATCGTCACAAATCAGAATGTTGTACATATCCGTACCTCCTGTATGTATTATGCCAAATCTCTGTTTAAGAAACAATCTGTTAAAGTATTAAGAATTATTTAAGAAATGATTCTGATTCTATTTTAGCACAAAATTACGGGGACATCTACAGAAAAATTTGCAATACGGTATGGGAAAAACTAAAAGTCGCTGCGCGGCTCCATAAGGAACTGTCACACAGCACAAACAAGAAAGAGGAAACTGTCGCAAAGTGCAAGCAAAACAAAAAGGCTTCCCCAGTAAAGGAGGCTGTCGCGAAGCGTGAACAAAATCAAAAAGGCTCCCATGTGAGGATCCACTACGTGGCTCCATAGGGAGCCTGTCGTGAAGCGACTGAGGGATTGTTTATACGAGCATTTTGCAGGACATGCAAATCGACAGTGCGTGCAGACAATCCCTCCGTCGCGCCTACGGCGCACCACCCCCCTTTGCACAAGGGGGGCTTTAGCGAAGTGCGTGTCTAACAACGAGCCATTTCCTTTACCGGGGAGGTTTTGATTTTTAGATTGCTGTGCCGTGCCACTTTCCCGGAGGTTGCGCAGCAAACTCCTTCACAGTGGAGGCATTGATTTAGTTGTTGGCTTCCCTCAGCAAAGGGAGGCGGCTGTTGCGAAGCGCGAACACCCCCCAAAAAGGCTCCCTTGTGCTGGAGCCGCATAGCGGATCCTAGGGCGCTCCCGCGATAGCGGGTGAGGGATTGTATGCACATACTTCCGATTCGTAAATCATCCAAAATGATAGTTTTACAATCCCTCCACCGATTGCATCGGCACCCCCCTTTGCACAAGGGGGCTTGGCATAGTGTGCTTTGCGACAGTAAGCGCCCTTCGCTGGGGGCCTTTTTAGTTTGATGTTTGATGAAAAATCCCCCTTGCACTGCAAGGGGGATTATCTTACATTATTTTATAGAAAACAACATATCGCCATAACTTGGATAGGGCCAGAAATCTGCCGCTGTGATCTGCTCCAGCGCGTCTGCGTCG
This sequence comes from uncultured Eubacteriales bacterium, assembly GCA_949451655.1. Taxonomy (GTDB): domain Bacteria; phylum Bacillota; class Clostridia; order Oscillospirales; family CAG-272; genus Avispirillum. The sequence goes on from CASTST010000012.1 coordinate 26,151, forward strand.
GCACGCAGATCATCCATTGCTGCAAGTACAGTGTCTTTATAATAAAATGCAAGCTTTTCAGAGTCAGAAAACTGTTCCGTTCCTACAAGTGCGTCCTCCAGCTTTTCCAGGTTGGCATAGAAGGAATCTGTCAGCGTGCAGATTTTTTCAAGCAGCTTTTTCTCGGCAGTGCAGGAGGTAAATGCACCCTTAGCAGCAGCGTTTGCAGCAAGCTGGGACGCATATGCGCTTACTGCAGGGAAAATATCGTGTCTTGCCATTTCAATCATGGTAAGTGCTTCAATATTTAAGGTTTTACAATAGTTTTCCAGATTGATTTCAAATCGGGATTTCATTTCCAGTTCTGAGAAAACTTTATGCCCGGTAAACAGTGCTACATTTTTCTCATCCAGCAAATGCGCAAGCGCTTCCGGTGTGGTTTTTAGATTGGAAAGTCCCCGCCGCTCGGCTTCTTCCAGCCAGCAGTCATCATATCCGTTTCCGTTAAACAGAATTCGCTTATGATCTTTTATGATTTTCTGAATGAGGCTGTGTAATGCACTGGTGAAATCTTCTGCCGGTTCCAGTTCATCCGCGATCCGGCGCAGTTCTTCTGCCACAGCAGTATTTAAAATGGTATTGGGGGATGCGATAGACTGGGAGGAACCTGCCATGCGGAATTCGAATCGGTTTCCTGTAAACGCGAAGGGAGACGTCCGGTTTCGATCTGTGTTGTCCTTAGGGAATTTCGGCAGCACATGCACGCCGATTTTCATCTGTACTGTTTCTTTGGAATCATAGGGTGTGCCTGTCTCAATTGCTTCCAGGATTTCCATCAACTCGTCGCCGACAAAAATTGACATCACTGCGGGAGGCGCTTCATTTGCGCCCAGACGATGATCGTTTGCCGCGCTTGCAACAGAAATGCGGAGCATATCCTGATATTCGTCCACAGCTTTGATCACAGCGCATAGGAACAGGAGAAACTGTGCATTTTCATAGGGCGTTTGACCGGGCTCCAGCAGATTGGTACCCGTGTTGGTGATCATAGACCAGTTATTATGTTTGCCGCTTCCGTTTACTCCCTCAAAGGGTTTTTCATGAAGCAGGCATACCATGCCGTGCCGGTCAGCCACCTTTTTCATCATCTCCATAGTGAGTTGATTGTGATCTACAGCAATGTTGCTGGTGGTAAAGATCGGCGCCAATTCGTGCTGGGCAGGCGCGACTTCATTATGTTTGGTTTTTGCAAGAACGCCCAGCTTCCACAGGGTTTCATCCAGCTCTGCCATATAGCTTGCAACGGCAGGCTTGAGCGTTCCAAAATAATGATCGTCCATTTCCTGCCCTTTGGGGGGCTTGCATCCAAACAGAGTGCGTCCTGTGAAAATCAAATCTTTGCGGGCTTCATACATTTCCCGGGAAATAAGGAAGTATTCCTGCTCCGGACCCACAGTGGTTTTCACACCGGTTACATTTTCGTTTCCGAAAAGCTTTAAAACCCGTAGCGCCTGTTTAGACAGCGCTTCCATGGAACGGAGCAGAGGTGTTTTCTGGTCCAGCGCTTCTCCGCCGTAGGAACAGAATGCAGTGGGAATACACAGGCTGCCCTCTTTAATAAAAGCGTAGGAAGTGGGATCCCATGCGGTATATCCTCTGGCTTCAAAGGTTGCGCGCAGACCGCCGGAGGGGAAGGAGGAGGCATCCGGTTCCCCGCGCACCAGTTCTTTGCCGGAAAACTCCATAATGACGTTGCCGTTATCTGTAGGAGAAATAAAGCTGTCGTGTTTTTCCGCGGTGATTCCGGTCATTGGCTGGAACCAGTGGGTGTAGTGGGTCGCGCCGTTTTCGATAGCCCAGTCCTTCATCGCATTTGCAACAACGGTGGCTACTTCCAGGCTCATGCGTTTGCCGTCCTGAAAGGATTTTTTCATTAACTTATATGTGTCTTTGGGCAGACGTTCCTGCATCACCTTTTCATTGAAAACATGACAGCCGAACATTTCCGGTACTGTTGCCATATATGCACCCCCATAAAAATAGATCAAACAGAGAAAGCACCGCAGAGGTTTCTGCAGCGCCGCAGTTCTTTTATACAATTATTATACAGCCCGCGTCAAATTCTGTAAAGGTTTTTCTGCTAAAAAAGAAAGAAAAATCGGAGGTTTTACATTTTATACAAGGTGGACTTTAGGATAGGAAGTGTGGTTTGTAGATGTTTATGGATAAAGATGGGAGTTCATTTGTAGAAAGGGGCATTCCTGTGAAGTACAAAATAAAAGGATTCCCCCGGCAAAGGGAGCTGTCACCAAGCGTAGCGACAGTGACTGAGGGATTGTTATACGTTCATTTTGAAGAATCTATGAATCAGAGCTTCACACAAACAATTCCTCCGCCACGGCTACGCCGCGCCACCTCCTTTTGCACAAAGGAGGCTTTTAAAGTTTAGTGAAATCTTCAACAATCCTCCCTTTACCGGGGGGAGCCAGCAACTAAATCAAAGCCTCCCCTGTGCAAGGGGAGGTGTCAGCTAAGCGAAGCGATGCTGACGGAGGGGTTGTATGCACGCGCTGTCGATTTGTATGTCCTGCAAAATGAACGTATAAACAATCCCTCAGTCACTGTCGCTACGCTTGGTGACAGCTCCCTAGGATCCGCTACGCGGCTCCAGCACAAGGGAGCCTTTTCTTACCAAAGCTCCTTTGCACAAGGTGGCTTTTTGTTTTGTTCGTGCTTATACGATAATGCCTCCGCCAACAACGCGGGCGCCGTCATATAATACTACCGACTGTCCCGGGGATACTGCGCGCTGGGGTTCATCAAATTCCAGGCGGAATGTGTTGCCCACAGCTTCTGTTACCGTTGCAGGGAATGCTTTCTGATTGTATCGAATGCGCGCTTGTACCCGAAGTTTGTCCGTTGGACGTTCGCAGGCAATCCAGTTTGCCTGCACCGCAGTCAGTTCCCGCGAAAACAGCCGCTCGGAGGATCCCAGAACAATCTGATTATTTGCTGCATCCTTCCGAATAACATACAACGGCTCCTGTAGAGACAATCCCAGTCCACGGCGCTGTCCGACAGTATACCGAATGATTCCCCGGTGTATGCCCAGAACATTGCCTGCTTCATCTACAAAATCTCCTTCCGGGAAGGTTATGCCCAGCGTGCGTTCGATAAATCCGGCATAATCCCCATCGGGAACGAAACAAATGTCTTGACTTTCCTTTTTGTCCGCTGTTCCCAGCGCACCCTCCCGTGCTGCCGCCCGTGCTTCTTCCTTGCTGCGTGTTCCGAGGGGGAGCAGCAGTGCAGAAAGCTGATCCTGCGTCAGCGACCAAAGCACATAGCTTTGATCCTTTGCCGGATCATCCGCCTGGTATAATACATACCGTCCGTTTTCATATGCGATTTTCGCATAGTGTCCTGTGGCGATTTTTTTATATCCAGCCTGTCGTGCCTGATCCAGAAACGCACCGAATTTCATTGTACGGTTGCAGGTGATGCAGGGATTGGGTGTGCCGCCGGACTGATATACATTTATAAAATCCTGTATGACCCATTTGTGAAAGGAGCCGCGCATATCAAATATGGAAAAAGGCATATCCAGCGCCGCGGCTGCGGCAGCCGCGTCACGTTCGCTGTCGGTGACAGCGTCTGCTCCGGATAAAACTGTGTTGCCGTCTCGGGGCTCCATTCCAGGGACATACAGCCGCATCATCGCACCGGCGCAGTTGTGTCCTTCTTTGCGCAAAAGCAGCGCCGCGGCAGAGGAGTCCACTCCGCCGCTCATTGCAATCAGTACTTTCATAACAGCGTATCCAGAATCGGATTGAGAATATCCATCATGATGGAATATCCTGCATGGTGGGGGTGTATTCCGTCCCAGGAGAGGTCGCTTCGCAGGGTTTCTCCGTCCTCGCCTGTCAGTGCATCGTAGAAATCGGCGAACGCACAGCCTTCCTCCGCTGCAAGCTGTCGCAGCATCTGATTGGCGCGGGCAGCCGCTCTGCTGCGGGCAAGATATGTAGGCACAGGATCATTCATGGGAAGCAGGGAACATAACACGCATGCAATTCCAGCAGATTTCAGCGCATGGAGCATCCGCTGATAGCACATTTTCAGATACAGCACCCAGCCGCAGATCAATTGTTCATCATAGAATCCATCGGTGCAGTTCGGACCGTCCAGAACAGCCCATGTATTGTTGACGCCGATCATTATGACGCATACCCGGGGGTGGAGCTGGATTACGTCCGCTTCCAGCCGGCGTTCCAGCACTTGTGCCTGATCTCCGCCTATGCCCCGGTTCAGCACCACGCCTCTGTCTTTGAAATAAATGTTTTCATCCCAGAAATGGATGATGGAATCTCCTGCAAGCACTATGTCTACAGGTGTTTCGCTGCACACGGCGGAGGAGTTTTTAATATCGAATTCGATACGTCTGGTGTCGGCGCTGGGACCGAAATTGCCGAACATGCCCGGGCGGATTACGTCTTCGCTTGATTTCATAGTGGAGGTATTCCTTTCTTACAATGAGGGAATTATGAAAAAGGCTCCCTTGTGCTGGAGCCGCATAGCGGATCCTAGGGAGCTGTCGCCAAGCGGGTGAGGGATTGTTATGCTATCATTTTGTAGGATCATTAAATCGGAAGTCTTACAGACAATCCCTCCGAGTTTTGCTACG
>CASTST010000013.1 GCA_949451655.1 uncultured Eubacteriales bacterium
GAGCAGATAAAGCACTGTTGTATTGTCTGGATAAATAAGCATTATATTGTTTCCTGACGGCTTATTATTTTTCAGCCCTTCAAAAACAAATCCAAATTCTGTAAGTTTCGAAAACAGAAGCGGTGCACGCTTTACCTTTTGATCAATTCCTGTCAAATATATGGGCGGCACTTTTAAATTTTTAAATTTCTCTACTGACACATTTACTGCATCTTTTTCGATATCCCCGCATGTTAAAAGATTATAAAGTAAAATAAAAGGCCGATATGGGGCTTGACTTGAATCACGCCACTCACTGGAATAAATACGATTTTCAGCCTTGGAATGCAAAGGCATGCCATATGAATCCGGAGACTGGGCTATATCTTCATATATATTCATGTAGAGATTGTGTATTTCTGCAAAAGCCGTCTGCAATTCCTTCTTGTCCGCCTGCTTCAAAAAATCTGAATGAATCTGGTAATCTTTCACAAGCGGAACCACTTCGTCCTTTCGCCGTATCGCCCATTCACTGACCCAATATTCTTGTTCCATATCTAAGTTTCCTTTCCACAACCTAACTGAAACGCCAAGCATTATTTTTGTATATGGGTATAAAAAGTAAAATGGAGAAAATTTCTCCATTTTACTATGATCATTCTCTATCAAGAAGTTGTGCTGCCTGCTCTTCCAACCCACAAATCTCCTGCAAAACATTACAGTACGGTTTCAAACTGTTTTTATCGTTAAATAAATCAAATGCGGAAAAATCTTGCGGAATAATTTCTCCGAGCCGGAGACAAAGACTGGAAATTTTTTTATAAAGCTCAGCTAAATCTTCCCGCTCATTCTCTTCAAAAAATGCAACAGCATACTGCCTGTCCAAATACATTTTGTATGTACACATCAGCGACATATACGGTTCAAAGTTGTCCTCCCATTGGTAAGTCATTAAAGCGTTTGCAAACGCCTTATGAGCAGCCAACCCGTTATAATGGTCGGGAACAAGGCTTTCCTCCTGAATCAGGCGCCTAACAAGCTTACATGTTTCCCGAAATATCGCTTCTTTAGACGGCTTTTCACATTTTTCTCCAATTAACAGCATACTGTAAAAATGATCGTACCATCCGGTTTTACGAAAATACCCTGTACTGTCATGCGGCTCGTTATGATCTTCCGGAATATACATAAAGGGATTGTAACCAAGCAAAACAGCACCGCTGTCATCATAGCCGGATATCAAACATTCATTCGCAGACGGAATGATTCCATCTAAAGCAATAACCGGCACTCCCCGATCTATACTGTCCATAATCAGTCGGCTGTCTGTTTCATAATCTGTTTTAAAATGGCGGGTAACACTATAGCCAAACATTTTAAATGTATGCTCAAAAATAATTGGCGCATCAGAAACTCTTTGATTTCCAAAATCCCACCCTGTCTTTGAAAACGATGTCATAAATGCCGCGCCGGATACTGCACATACATAATCATAATTTGTTTTCTCGCCAAGTCCATTCAATGCGGAAACTACGCTGCCGACATATTCGCTTTGACGCTTTTGATCGGACCAATCTACCTTTTCTAAATTGGGAATAAAATTACGTACCATAGTTATAAATCTCCTTTCAAATGAAAAAAATGATCCCTTTATATGAAAGAACTTACTATAATAAATATAACAAATAGGAAGGAGACATTTTGTCGAATTTTGTACAAAAGACATATCTACAAAATATTTTTTATTCATTTTACACCAATAAAAGGCAAATTGCAAGCTTTTTATGGTATTTTATATAAACTTTAGCGACATGTTATTAATTAGGATAAAGCAAAATATTATAATAATCGGAAAGTGTTTTTAACTGTTTTTCATAATCCAAATGCTCGCTCCAAGCAATACAATTGTTTTTATATCGTTGATATACTCGATCATCTGTAAGCAGCAAACGGATTGCCCCGGCCAATGCAATATCGTTTCCGTTTGGCACCATGATTCCGGTCTGCCCGTCTATGAGCCACTCTGATATTCCTGCTATATTAAACGCGACAACCGGTATTCCATAAGAAACTGCTTCGGCGCCGCTAAATCCATACGTCTCCTTGCTTGTTGAAGGAAATACCATAATTTTGGCACGTAAATATAACTGCTCAAGCTGACCGCGATCCAAGAATCCGGTAAACTGAACGCGTTCTGTCAAATTATTTTCTTTGCAAAAACGCAGCAGTCTACGGTAATATGCCAGATTATCCATACCGGCTGCGATAAGTTTCCAATTTTCATCCTTAATTCTGGTTAACGCTTTTAATAAATAAAGCAAACCCTTTTCCTGTGCCAGTCTTCCGGAAAATACTATTAAATTTTCCTCAGGCTGTGCAAAATGCTCCGGCTTTTTTATCAGCGGCGGCACTTGAAAGCATTTATGAGAATCAACCCCAATTGTGCTCAGTGCATTTTTTATATTATCGGAAAAATAAAAAAGACCGTTATAACCCTTTAGATCCTTTAAATACTGCATATACATATCATAAGTAGATTTTGATATACAGTTTTTATTGACACAAGTCTCATTAACGGGTTGCTGACATCGAATTTCCTGATCATTATAATAAAAATAATGCGGACAAATAATACTGCTGTAATCATGCAAAGTGCGCACCTTAACATAATGGTCCGCGAATTCGTATATGCGAGGCAGGCGACTCGCTTTTGTTACATACTTATTGTTTTCTATTAAATAAAAAGGATATATATCATGAAAATGAATGATATCCGGTCCGATAGATTGCAATTGTTCCGCAAAATTGCTTTCATCATAATAAACGATGTGATCCGATAAAGGCGCTGAAACTGCAGAGCTGCTTTTCTCGTAACACATGATAACGGTCTGGATATTGTATGCATGCAATCCTTCTATTTGCTTTTGAAAGTAATAATAGCTGCCGTAATACTTGGATGAACTACGGACAAAATGCAGCACTTTCATATTTTTAACCATTCCCTTCTTTAAATTAAAAGCAAAAGTGCTTGTATTGCTGCACTTTGCTTTTGAGCTTGTTCATTTTTATGTGCGTTCATAAGATGGTGCATCAATAAACGAATCGAGCAGCTTCAGGCGAGAAATAATTTTTTCGGCATCTGCAAGAGCCGCTTGCACACGTTTTTCAAAAAAAGAAATATCCGCTTCACAAATAGTTATATTCATGTACATACGGGATGTGCGGCAGCACAAAATACCATATTTCAACATACATTGGCGAAGAATTTCATTTCGTTTAAAAAGAGCATCACTGACAGCACCATAACTTTGAACTTTATGCGGCGAACAATGGAAAGAAAAGCACGTTGCAGGTCCTTGGGTAACCAAAGGAATTCCGCGGCGATATGCAGCATCCTCCAGTGTCTTTCGCAAATAATCGGAACAGCTTTCCATATTATGATAAATCGATGTATAATCAGATTCCAAAATGTCAAAAGTGGCTTTTATTGCTGCCATTCCGATACCATATCCGTTAAAGGTCCCCCCCTGTGAAACACGGCACTCCTCATACAATCCCATTATTTCTGCTTTACCCATTAAAACGCTGACCGGCACAACCCCCGATGAAATTGCTTTACCCATAATACAAAGGTCGGGCGTAACGTCATAACATGCTTGTGCACCGCCTAAACCCATATGTATGCCGGTAATGACTTCATCAAAGATCAGCACAATTCCATACTGATCACACAAAGACCGTACTTTTTGCAAATATCCTTCCTCGGGCAAAATACTGCCCCCATTTATATTTACAGGTTCCATAATAACGGCAGCAATATCGCCACCGTAACTTTTGAGTGTTTTTTCCAGTATTTCAATGTTATTCCATGGAATTTGTATTACCTGATCCTGCAGCACGCCCGAAGCTCGTCCTTCTGTATAAAATACACTGTCCGGATCTTCATACACAATAGGTGCAAGAATATTTTTGGTTTTACCGCCAAGTATATTATCGCTTGAGCCATGAAAATGTCCTTCGAATTTAATAAATCTGCGTTTTTTAGTATACGCCCGTGCAAGCCGCAGTGCATTCTGAACCATTTCATTGCCGCTAAGTCCAAAACGGATTTTCTCACAGCAAGGAACATATCGTTGGAATAATGCGCAAACCTTTAAATCGGTCTCAGAAAAGTCAGTAATCGGGTAATTCTCCAAAGCAAACGTTAAATGATCCTGCAGTTTTTTATTTCCGTGACCTAAAAACATTGCCCCGAATTTTGCATACAAATCCAAATATTCGTTGCCGTCGGCATCCCATAGTCTGGAATTTTTCCCTTTAACATAATATACCGGCATTACGCTATCCGGTTTTGCAAAGTTATGGTGTTGCCCCAAGGGCAGATATTTTTTTAGTTGTTCGTGATATTCCGCTGATTTTTGCAGAGAATAGCAATGCATCATAACTTCATTCCTCAATTCACTCTACTTTTTTCGAAATATACGCAACCATATCCGAAACCGTTGAAAACGTGCCAGGCGCGAGTTCATAGTCGCCAAACTCAAAATTAAATTCATTTTCAATATCAATGATTATTTTTATATAATCAACAGAGCTGATATTTAACGACTCGAGTTTGGAATCAGCGTTTATTTCATTTTTTATCTTTTCATCGTTGATATACCCTTTATAAATTTCAATCAAAGTCTTTTGAATAGCGTTTTTTTCCATAATAACTCTCCTCATAACTTAATAAATTTTATTTGAATCATATATCGAAATTGCGTTTTGTATCTCTGCAAGACATTCCAGCAATGTTTTAAAATACTGCCGGATTACTTTTATCATTTTATTTTTTGACCAAAATGCACTCTGCTTCAATAAATATTTGTAATACAAAATATCCCATTTGTTTTTTTCAGTTTTTAATATGTAAACATATTCTTTCAGTCCCTTTGCACCTTCAAGAAAATCTATCAAATAGAGAAATAACGGCATAAAATACGCCTGCATTATAAATTTCAGCTCCGATAACGGACATGCCTTGTTTACATCAATATAATCAAGCATTTTATATATTGCCTGTGCACCGGTATAAAGTCCGCCCTCTGTAGATTTTGAATTTATAAAGTCATATAAATTATCTGCAACGCAGCGGTATACAAGCTGCCAATCCTTTTCTTGCAGCGGTTTATCGGCAAAATGGAAAAATCCAAATGCATATTCCCGCACTATATCACAGCGCATACATTCCCTCCTCGCCGCAAATACTCCATTGTCATCTGTCGCTGTAGAATCTGCAACATAATAGGTATCTGTAAAGTCATCATACCCGTAAAGAACTATACTGTGCATTTCCTGCGCTCCTTCCGGTTGGAAAACACGATGATTATAGGAAATATATTTAGGATGAATTAGTAAAATCACGGGGATATGCTTGTCCAACAAGCGCTTGATCCGTGCTTGTGCGGCTGACGTTTCAAAAGAAAATCTACAGTTAAAGAACGACGAAATATATTTTGAAATGTACTTCCCCACATCATAAACAAAACAATCGCTCACTTTTTCTTTTTTGCTGTCCGGGCAAAAGGTAAAGCGCAATCCGCCGCATATAAAATATAAATCGCTTTCTTTTACGGTAACATTATAGAATTGCAGCACATCTTTTACAGAAGCCAGCAAACAGTTTCGTCCGACTGTAAGAGGAAATTTTTCAATAATCATACGCTTAATCCCCAGAATGTGTGTGAATACATTCTTCTATCTCTTCAATTGACTGATAGCGAAGGAACTCTGCAGGCTGTATATTAAGATCAAAAATTGTGTTTACGTCTTTCAATAAATGCAGTGCCATAATTGAATCTCCTCCTAAATCATATAGATTTTCGTTTATTTTGATATTTTGTATTCCAAAATAATTTTGAAATAAAATTTGTAATATGTTTTGGCACAAATCCGTTTTGTTCTGCCGATTATAATGCACCAGCAATTGCAAAGCACTTATGGAGTTTTCCTCAGAAAATGTAACCATAGATTTTTCTTCAGGCATAAAGTCTATCCAACAGCGGATATTGTGCAGGGTTGTTCCCGGAAGGGAGACCCGGTTTGCACCGCAGCCATACAACTTCTCCCAATCAATATTACCGCCCGAAACAAAGGCCATACAAATATCCTTATAGTCCGGCTGGTTGCCAACAACGTAATTATAAGATAACCAGTCTTCAGCAGTGAAATAAATGCTATGGTGAATCGCTGTTTCCCTTGTTTTAGCTGCCAGATCCAATTTATAAATTAAATCCTCCACACTATAACATATAATCCCCAAACGAAAATGATCGTGCTTTCTTCCGGTGGACAATGTGTAGCAAATATCCCTTAAATTCAAAGCGTGTCCCTGCAAATAAGATCTTATTCTGTTTACATCAGCAATCAACCCTTCTTTCCAACTGGACGACAAGCAGAAAATATAAGGGGAGGCATTTTCTGCCGCATCGCCTGTCCGTTCATTTACACATGCTTTAGCTTCTTCCAATACAATATGGCAGTTTGTGCCGCTCAATCCAAATGCGCTCACACCACATCTTCTTATACCGTTCTTTTCCTCCCATTTTTTTAACGCAGTGCTGATATATAAAGCGCTGTTTTCCAAAGATATATTTTTATTAAGAGTTTTATAATGCACGGTAGGAACAATTGTATTGTGTGTAAGCTGCAGCACTGCTTTTATAACTCCTGCAAGTCCCGCACAGTATCCGAGATGTCCGATATTCGATTTCACTGAACTTACTGCGCAAAAGTGCTTTTCATTTGTATATTGAGAAAACGCTTCTGTCAAAGCCTGTAATTCAATAGGATCCCCTATACGTGTTCCCGTACCATGCGCTTCAATATATGTAACAGTTTGAGGCTCAATATGCGCATCCCGCCAGGCAGCCGCAATAACCTCTTTTTGCGAAATCATATTGGGGCTGGTAATTCCTGCAGCACTTCCGTCGCAGCCGATAGCACCTCCTTTAATTATCGCATATATATGATCTTTATCACAAAATGCCTGCTCTGCTTTTTTCAACAATATCGCACAAACTCCTTCACCGGCGCCTGTTCCGTCAGCACTCTCATCAAACGAACGGGTTCTGTAACTTGAAGCACGGATGCCCAAATCTCCGCTTTCAATCGGAAGTGAATAGATCTGCACACCGCCGGCAATTGCCATATCGCACGTACCCATGCGAATATTTTGACACGCTGTATGTAAAGCACACAGTGATGATGAGCAAGAGGTATCAATCGCCATAGCCGGACCTTTCAAATCAAACAAATAAGACAGGCGTGAGGTTATAAAGGATGATAGCATGCCAATAGAGTGAGCAAACACATTATTTCTGTCTTTACTGCGCATCATTTGCGTATATTCAAAATCTCCTCCATAACCGACAAAAACGCCTGTATTGCTGTTTCGAATTTGCTCTCCCATATATCCTGCATCTTCCAAACAATGAAAAGCGGTTTCTAAAAACATTCGGTGTGCAGGGTCGGTAAAACACGCTTCTTTGTGCGACAACCCGAAATATTTATAGTCGAATTCGCTGATCTGCTCCAGATAAGCCGCGGGCGGCAAAAAATCCGTTTTAATCCGGTTTATATTACAATAATTTACTATATCCTGCCAACGTGATTCAGGCAAATCTGATATAAAATCTTTCTGATGTACAAGCCCTTCCCAGAATTCATCGAGCGTTTTTGCCTGCGGAAACTGAATGGCCATACCGATGATAGCAATATCTTGATTTGAATAATTCATATGTACATCCTTACTTGGCATTCGGTGTATTGCCGGGATTCAGATAATATTGCTGTTTCATTACTTTAATTGTTTTTAATCCGCGCTGAATGTGTTTGGCAGCTTGTTTGCTTCTGAAAAGCGCTTTTTCCAATAGATTTATAATTTCGTCTCGGACTTCTTTCTTTGCCAGTTGTTCCGCATGCACCGTTTCACCCTTTAAGGCTCCTAATATATACCATATCTTATACATAATATCTGTTTGTGCAACAAAATCCGCAGCTGCCAACAGTGCATATTCCGCCATTAAATCATGCCATGTAGAAACAGCTTTAAAAAAATCCATTGCGTTCCAGTAAACTTCAGCCGCTAATTCGCATGTGCGTACAATACAACCGGCTTTAATTTTTAAGCTCTCCAAACTTTGCCGTTCAAAAAAATCATTGTTTTTCATATCACGAATCCAGCCTTCATATGCGGCTGTTCCTGCGCAATACCCCATAATATTTGTCTGCTTTGTTATAAGATGATGCGCCTCACGCATAGTCTGTTCCGTTACAGTCATAAAATTCGGCTTATCCTTCCGCTCTGTTATAAGCAATATCTGCGATGTATTCGCAAACCAGTTTGTTTTTCGGAAATAGCCTCCATAGTCATATTCGTTGCATAACCCCTGGGAAAACTGCCGATAATGCCAGCCAATTAAAGTTTCTCCCCAATCGTCATAACCGGTAATCATACAACAAATAGGTTCAGTATTTAATACGCCCCATGCAAGTACAGGACGGTTATTTATATACAGTGATTCTTGTATATTACGAATATTCTCTTTCTTACAGGACTCTGATCCGTCGTTTTTTAAACTTATGTAACCGTATCCGACAGATTCAAACACCCTACGGACAGGATATTCCCAATTGCACCCAAAATGTGTAATATCTTCTTTTGGAGTCCAATTTCCCTGATCCCATAAAAAAGTAAATGCCGCTCCGCTGATACTGCATAAATAATTATAATCATACATGGGATCTTCTTTCAGAAAGGCAAGCAATTCTTTCATGCAAGCGATAAAATAAAAATCTTCATCCGCCTTTCCGGAATTCATCTTCTGCACACCTTTGATAACATGCCTTTTCGGGTATACAGTATTCATCGTTTTGCGTTTTCCTTTCATTATTTTTGTTTTATCCAAGTTTTTCTTCCATCAGCCGAATTAAAAGCTTGGCATAATAAACATCAAATTTTTGATAACATTCATCTAAATTATGTAAAAAGCTCGGGAAGAGGCTGGTGCATAAAGCAAGATCATTTTCTACATAAACATGGTAAAAAAATGAATTACAATGGCTTTCGATTGACTGAAGTGTCTGATATACCTGCGGTATCAAATCCTGCACATTTACAATGTGTTTTGCAAGAATAAACAAATTCATAAAATTGTATACTTTATTATCACCGGAAGCGATTAAAACAGGCGCTGAACTGATTTTTTCATTCAAAAGATCAAAAATATCTTCGGCTTTCTTATCTACAAAATTATAAGCCGTCATATTATAGATGGAATAATCCTCCTTTAATAGGCCATCTTTTTTCAGCTTATGATATATCGGTGTGTTGTAATGAACAGACATATGACTGATAAATCTGCTTAAATAAAAACAACGCTGTTTTTTTAAAAACATGTAATTTTTTCTTAAACGTTCTAAAGTTGAATATGGGTTCAACATAATAAATCCAAATTGGGAAGTATTTATATCTGCATCCTTCAATAAGCCAAAAATTTTATGATTGTCTTCCAGTGTCGCCCTTTTTTTATATAACAGCAAATCTTCTTCATTTCCCGCTTCGATTCCGATGAAGGCATCATGAAATCCAGCATCCTTCATAAGCGCAAGCAACGCTTTATCCTCCAAATTATTTTGAAACGACTCCGCTCGAATGAAAAACCCAAATGAAAAGTTAACAGGATATGATTTCAGCAAGCCACACAATTCATGGATCCGTTTTTTTCCTAAAGCTCCCGGCGCCTCAAAACTGGCACCCGTTTCGTTAAAAATGTCCTGAGCAGTCCTGCCTGTCCACTTCCCGCTCTGACCGCAAAAAGAACAATTGGAGACACACCCGTGTGAATCGCATATATGAACTAAAAAATCTTTTCCCCCTTGCAAATGAGACCTGTCCGGCCAGGGCAAAGATGCAATATCGCTGTTACAGATAGATTTTCCTTGCATGTTTGCATGCGTCATAATATGTTTATTTTCATTTGCAATAGTTTCCATGCTGTAACCGGATGCAAGCTTGCTGAATACATCAAGCAGTGGAAATTCTCCATCGCCTAAGACAATAAAATCTATATATGGAATGTCGGCTAACAATATTTCAGCATAAGTACCGGCAAATTTACTTCCCAACCATATAATGGCGGCGGTCTTTTCCTTAATCCTTTTACATAACTCAATTACAAAATCAATATTATCCTGATATGCGGAAAAGCCGAACAGCTGACAGGAAAAATCAATTTTTGTCAGTTCTGCATCAATTGACTTATTGCAGAACAATTTTGTTGCCGTAACATCCAAATCATGTGCCTTCAAAAAAGCATACAGCCGGGAAACACCTAAATTTTCCTGTATAATATCATTCTCTTTAAACAAAGAAAAAAGTTGTATTTTCATTCGTAAGCTCCTTCTCTTTATATTTTAAAGAGTATTATTTATGCGCCGCGTATGCAGCTAGGTATCAATAGATGCCATTCCGTTCAAAACTATATTCATAAACACTTGGATTGTTTTTTCCGAAACATTCTCCCTCTGTAAATACCAGAGCAACCATTTCTCGCTTTGGTCAATATCTATCTTAAATTTCTTTGAAAGAGTGTGCCAAACAATTTTGTACAAATCCGTATACAAGCCCGGAAGATAATCTTTACTTTTTTCAAGCATCAAGATTACCGTGCGCAAAATCCATTCTTTATTTTTTATATAAATCTGTAACCAATAAGCTAAATTTTGATTCAAAAAGCATCCCTGAATTTTCAGAGAAGAAAAAATATTGATGTCTCCAATATGTATGATCCTATCTGATAGATACATATTTACCGACGCGCAGCATTTATCTGTAAGATCAAGCACTCCGTGGGTTTCATATCCCTCATATATTGCAAACAGCTGAATCAATTCCAAGCTGTCAAAGAAGCCCCCTGTTAATTTAGAATAAGCAGTATAAAAATCATCGGGCAAAAAAAGGCTTAAACTTGCTTTCTGTTTCGCATTTAAAACCAAACACCGCTTAGAATCAATCGCTTCATTCGGTTTATATGTGTAAAGATACGAGGTCAACTCATACTTTTGCATCACTTTTTTTGCCGCATTTATATTTACAAACAAAAAATATGTGTTGATGATACGAACAGAAGGCTTAGAATAAGAGTCATACGACCAAATATAGTTAAAAATATGATTTGGTCTTATATGGAGCATTTCATCGAATAAAGTAGGATCATTTACAAAGCAATCCACATCTAACCATCCGAAATCATATTGATTTTCACACAGCAAAATATCCCATATAGCCACATCTGTCAAATTTTCTTTAAAATATATAAATGAATACCCTTTTTCCCAAAGCCATTGCTTTTCTGAGTCTTCTAACATAGCCGCTATCAAAACGATATTTATTTTTTTCGGAATGCACTGTAAGCAGCGCTCCAGGCAATATAATAAACCAGAAGTAAAAAAAATATAAATAATGTCTTTTTTATTCAGTTGATTGTATTGAACCCGAAACTCTGCTTTTATATCCTCATTTTTTATATTGGTCATCATATTTATCTGCCCCACCTATTATATTAAGTTTTTATCAGATGCTTCCTTCTGCCGCAACAGCTCATTGGCATGTTTGTTGACCTTTGTAATTTCAGAAATGAGCTTCTTTGTCTCCGAAATATTCCAACTTTTCTTAATTAACAGGTGCATATCGTGTTCGTTGAAAGCTTCTGCCGCAAACGATTGAAACAGCACATTGTTTCGATTTCCCAATGTCTTTTTCAACGCATTCAGCCAGTCTAATAAATCGTGCCGGCGAATTTCAAAAGGAGCTGCTTTCATGATCTTTGCAATTGTACTTTCCAGCTGCGTACACAAATCAAGCAGCAAAAACATATATGATGTTTCCGCTGTATGCGCCTTTACTAAAGATGTAATATTCCCCGCAATTTCGCGCATGCGAGAATCTGCAATTTCATACCCATAAGGATTTTCTAATGAATAGCTCCGGGTAAGCAACCCATCATTTTTTATTTTCAAATACAAGGGAGAATTTTTAAAAGCGATAAGATATTTCAAATACAGATAAAAAAGATGACTTTGTCCAATCCTATGCAGAAATGCACAATTGGCTGAAAATTCCTCCACCGTGCTGTAGGGATGAAACATAATAAACCCGATTCTGGTAGGAATTGCGTATTTGTTTAAAATTTTTGCAGCCATAAGATTCTGCTGCACAGTCGTTTTTTTATTAAATATTTTCAGCGTGCTATCATATCCGGATTCAAAACCGATAAAAACATCAATCAAACCGTTTTGTATCATTGACTGTATCAGCGTATCGGGAAGCTTTGCGATAACATCCGCTCTGCTGTGAATTCGATAATAAATTTTTAAACCTTGCGTTTCCAATGCATTGCAAAATTGTTTTATCCGTTCAAACTGGTATCCGGGAGGAAAACAGAAGCAATCGTCAATAAAAGCATATGTATTAACAGTCGGAATTTTTTCCTTGAGCTCTTGTATTTCATCAACAACCGATGCAATAGACCGCTTTGCAACAGGATTTTTTCCAGATGCGGCTTTTTTTGTGCTTGAAGTCCAGCAAAAAGCACAATTCCACATACATCCCTTATTCGTATACATTTTTATATATGAACTTGAATGATTTACCATCTCCCTGGATGCAAACGGTAATGTATCAAAATCCGGTACAGGCACCGGACGGTTTTCAACGAGTTGATCGTCCTTAAAATAAACAATTCCATCACATGCCAATGGATTTCTTTCTTCTGTTATGGCACGCAGCAACTCCGGTACAACAACATATTCATGCGCAGGGATCAGAAAATCAAATGATCCGACCTCCAAACAATATTCCCAGTCACTGGCGGCATAGCTGCTTCCAACGGCAATTGGTATACACAATTTTTTGGCTTTTAGTTGTTTTACAATAAGCGTAAAAATATTTATATTATCATGTTCTAAAGAGCAATAAACCAATTTAGGAGAATGCTGTAAAATATTTTCACAAAATTGCACCAGCATATCTTCCTCATTGGGGCACCCATATTTATAATGGAATAATGCCGCATTGAATCCTTTCGCTCTGGAATTCGAAACAACTATTTCAGCGAACAAATCCTCAGCATTTTCTCGCTCGGATACTGATGTAACAACAATTACACACAAATCCATGTTCTTACCTCACCTTTCCTTCAACGCATTTTGAAACGCTTCAACCTCTTTTTCCCAATCGAAATAATGTTGCTTTGATATTGCAGTTACAACCCGTCTCAGGTTATCATTCAAATCAGTAACACTATTTTGAGCTGCAAGAAGATTCAAATAATGAGGATAACATGGATCCTTTGGTATAGCTGCCTCTAATGCAGATATAGATTGATTCTTTTGAAGCATTCCCCTCGCCATAAAATTTGTTACAAAATTCGCACACGAACATGTCCGTGTGTAATTATATGCTATCGTATGCGCACCATCTATGTAATCCGGGTGAAACTGACCAAACACAATTTTACGCAGAACGGACGGCTTGTTTTTTTCCAAATAAGCCAAAGCACGGATAAACGAAAAGGGCCAAGGCAATCCTGTGTGACTGCCGTCTGCTATTTTACATGCAATCAGATCAAAATCCGTCTGCAAATGGTCATATATATACCCTTGCAAGGTATTTTCATATCGATCGAGCAAAGAGCAGGATATCGTATCCACCCCAATAGAATCGACCCACTCTACTGATTGGATAAAGGTTAATATTGCATTTTCTTCTGTAAAACCCGGCAATCCGAACAGAATATTTGCAGTGATTTGAAAGCCGAATTCTTTACAAGCCGCAACCGCCTTTAAAATGTCATCATCAGATGTTTGCTTGATCAGCCAATGATTGCGGATCCACTCATCTGCACATTCAACCCCAATTCGAATAATCACTTTTGAACCGGCAGTGTATTTCTTAAGCAGCTGTAAACGCTCCCGCGTAATACTTTTGGCAGTCGTTTCAAATTCATAGACAAACGGTTTTCTATAGTATATCCCGTTTTTACCAAGCAGCATTTCCATGCAAATATCCGGTATTTCTTTTTCATTCAAGAAATCATAACTGAATAAATATTCATGTATAGTCCGGGACTTAATCAACGGACGTGCACGAACAACGCTCTGCACAACCACCTTGGAATACAGAGTCTCATCGCGGTCTCTCATTGCGGTCATATAAGCAATACGTTCAATAGACTTCTTATGCAGATTGCACATGCTGCATCCGCAAACGATATGATCCTGCTGAATGCGATGCTGACAGCCACATGTAGATAAATTGCTCATATTTCCATATTCAGCTGTAAAATAAGTTGCTTCTTCCTCTGCTAATAAATCATACAATTGTTTTTCCGGCATAAGAAGCGCTTGTTCATAACATTCACGGAATTGTCTCGTTTCTTCTCTGTGTACATATTCCATAATCGAACGGATAATTCCTTTGTTACTCACGAAATCGCCTTCCTACTCTTTTTTCTAAATATTCTGCAAGCTGACGTATTGTATGATAGGTAAACATATCTGTGATAGACAAAACATCCGGATATTTTTCATTTAATTTACTATACAACTTCATAATAATCAGCGAATTTCCACCAATATCAAAAAAGTTTTCTTCTGTTGTAAAATTACGGTGACCTAATTCCTCTTCCCATAATTTTGCAATATAACTTTCATAGTGTTGGTAAATCTGCGGATTTTCAGAATCGTTGGAAACAGATGCCGACAGAGATTCATAATCAGTCTTTCCGCTGATATGCCGCGGCAAGCTTTGTATTACATAATAACAACCTGGCAAGTTATAAGAAGGAGTTTGTTCTGACATGCGTCGTTTTACCGCTTCTATTTCTCCACCCGGTTCAAGTATAATAAAAGCGATGATTGTTCCATCTTTCTGTATGACAGCGGCATCTTCCACATACGGATCAGTTGCAAGCAGTGCTTCTATCGCATCCAAGGAAATTCGTATACCAGATTTTTTTATCAGTCTTGATTTTCTGCCGATGAAGACAAATTTGCCATCTTGATTTTTTTGTGCAATATCGCCGGTTCTATAGTATTCTGCAGTGGCATTCAGCATTGAACGCGCATCCGTGTCTTCATGCACGTACAATCCAATTCCCCGTATACATATCTCTCCAGGTTCTTCCGCTTCCGCCCCCGCTTTTTGATTGATAAGAGTCACTATAACATTGGATATTGGAGTGCCGATAATCGCAGGGTTGGTCCAATCCATTCCAATATGAACTATGGAAGCAATACTGCACTCTGTAGGGCCATACTCATTGATCAGCAAAATATGCGGATACTCTTCATTCGTTTTCTTTATTAATTCACCGGAGCAGACGTCCCCCGCTACCACAACAGAACGCATGGATTCTAATATATTTTCTTTGGATGTAAGCAGCATGTCCAAATGAAAGGGCAGTAAACTTGTATGTGTGATTTTATAGTCTCTGCAAATTTTTTGAAGAAACGGCACATCCAATTTTTGTGTTATCGCAGGCATTACCAGGCAAGCTCCCGATAACAATGCTGTATAGAAATTTGATCCAAATCCGTCAAATGCTTCAGATAATGGCTGTAAAATAACGTCATCCTCTGCAATGAAATAATTACATATTCGCCAATTTGTATAATTTGTTATACCTGCCTGACGTATAGCAACACATTTAGGAACGCCGGTAGAACCGGAGGTGAAAATCCGATAAAGCAACGCTGTGTGCACAGCAGCAGGAAATTGAATATCAGAAGAAACACTCTGCAGCAACAACTCTGTATATTGCAGCTGCTTGTCATAGGAAATATCGGTATCAGTTAAAACTGCAAAAATCCGGTTGCTGTCTGCGATATGATTTAAACTATCCGCATGGAACGATGGATCCAAAGGGATATAGCATCCCCCAGCCTTAATCACTGCTAGAATTGCAGCAGATAAGTGTATCCGATCTTTCAGGTACAAAATCACATTATCCTGCTGCTGTAATCCACGTTGAATAAGCGCCTTTGCGATGTGATCGGATATCTGATCCAAAGAATGATACGATATTTCATTTGGAATCCGTCTAAAATCCGAGGAGCTTTTCCTGACACATTTTTCGCTCATCTCCAAATAATGTAAAAAAGTATCCGTATTTTTTGCCGGATCCGTATAGGTAACATACGGATAATGGTACGACTGCATGTCCGGATAACAATCCTGCGTATCCTGATTCAATTTGCTGTATAAATGAAAATCGTCGTATGTGGAAGCAGCTGAGGTCATCTGATAATCTGCCGCATGAACAGTAATATCCGCTCCAGGCTGTGCGTGCAGACGTCCCCACTCTATTCCATGAAAACACCGATATTGCAAAAGCCGATTTAAAATACTGTTTTCAATTTGTATGTCACATTCCTCATACAGAGGCATACCTGCAATGAGATAAAGGTCAACCTCACAGTTATCGTATCCTTCACATATATCCATAAAATGAAACAATTGCTCATCTGTGCAGAGTTGTTTCACTTTCGTTTGCTGTTGCAATTTTTCTCTGTGATGTTGCGACAGACTGCATAAATCAATGCCAAAACGTACATACCGAAAGGACTTTGCAGCTTTTTCCACCAGTGCTTCATCTATAACAGTCGTATTAAATAAAGCACAAAAATGATTGGAAAGATCTACACCGTCCCATATACTTGCAAAATAATTTACATTTTCCTGCTGTCCATTGATTATGCTGAACATATAAGCCGATATATTACTTTTCGTATTTTCAATATCCGATCTCACCATATCTGCTGCTCTGGCTGCCGCAGGCAGATTTCTATGCATGTTTTTTATTTGTATGTTCTTGGAGCCGCCACATTGCACACAGTTATGCATACAGCCTTTTGCGGTAGGTATGTATAATGATGTAAAAGAAGCAGTTTCAATATCTAAAAGAATTTCATTTAATGGCACCAGGGAACAAGCAGATTGGAACGGTTCAACCGATACAAAAGAAGGAAAAAGAATTCTGTCTTTATCCTTACAATATGTATTCCATACAGGCTTCTCTCCTTTGCATATCTGCAGCAACGGCACCTCGCCATCACCGCAGATGACATAATCAATTGACGGTTCCTGAATAACATTTTCAGCAAAATAAGAGGCAGTGTCACCTCCGACAATAATCTTAATTTGGGGATTATATTCTTTAACAATCCGGGCTATTTGATAAACACGTTCAATATGCGGGAACCATTTCATGCTAACAGCAACAAAAGACGGATGCATCGCTTGCAAATATGATAAAAGGGTTTTCTGAAAATCTGAAAACTGATATTGATAATTTATATACATACATTTTGCATTAACACCATTCCTGCGCAAATAGGATGCCAAATATAGAATGCCGACTGTTGCAGCGCCCGGTTTATCTCCCAGAAGCAAAATATCTCCCTGAACGGGTTTACACGGAGCAGTTATTTGTTTATTTACAACACAGCAATTTGCAGCAGCCGATTGTTTGGGAATATATGCAGTTTTTATTTTTTCCAGAGTTATAAATCCGTGCCGATGCAAAAGAGATGCAAATTCATACAACCCCTGCGCACTGCTATAAGATAGTTTGCAGTTTACTTTATCTTTAACAGATGCCGGCGTTTCCACATCAATAATTGCACATGTCCAGGAATGTTCCGAATCTATAGTGCCTGTATAAATATCCCATAATGAACAACCTCCATCAAACTTTATAAATATTTGATATCCCGCTGCATCCAGAACAATGTGAACATTTTGTTTGGAAATAAGATGATAATGGTTTGTTTCAGTTTGCCGTACAATAACATATTTACTTACATTGTAACAAAAGCATAAGGACTGTTCTAAATTCCCTCTTTGCCATTGCTGCACTTCCTGTTGATCAGAAAAAGTTATAATTGCCGTTTTTTCCTTATATTTCTCTGCTGTCTCACAAAATCTGCTTTGAATTGTCCAACTTGGAACAGGCGTTTCAATGATTTCGTTACTGCTAAGTTTCGTTTTGTTCTTCATTCAAAATATTGAACTCCTTTCATTATGCTGCTTTATAAAATCCAAATCGATTCTACAAGCTTCTGAAATCACGTTCAGACAGGTTTCCTGATAAACTCTTCTATATAAATTTCAAAATTATCTAACTCGTCTTTGACCATCTGCAAAGCTTCAATATTCGCCTTCTCGTCAGGTTTGCGGTATCCATTGCGCAGCAAGCGAAAATAGATCTGATTCCAATTATCCTTTTGCGTTCTGCATTCTATATTCCATTTTGCATTTCTTTGTATGCATGCAAAAAAATCAAATACATAACAAAAGTTTGTTTTAATGAAGAAAGCCAGACGAACCAAATCCTTATTAAAACAAGGAGTTTGCATCCAATCGCACAAAAGCTTTTTGCAACCGTGAATTCCAAAGTATGTTACAGTATCATTTTTTGGGGGTATCCAACTGTATTCTTTGCCATCTAAAAAATCTCTGATTTTGAGATAGATAAAACGATGCGGATCGGAAATTCTTTTTCCGCTGCCCGACAGTATATAGCATTGCTGTATGTGCTGCGCAAAATCGTCCGTCTCAATGGCACCAAAATAGCTTTTTACATTTCCTTTTTTATCAACAGTGTATGGATCCTGAACATAAAATCCTTTATCCTTTGTATCATATAATAATAGAAGAAAATGCATTTCTCGGGTTATAATTGAATCAAATGTTCTTTCCATATAGGGTAAGACAGATGGATCCACAACAATCAATAAAATACTGTTTTCTCCGGCAAGCTGTATTAATTTCTCCGTATCCTGCGGCAGATTTACTGTATCAGTTTTCAATTGAGCATGCAGTGCAAACTGTTCCACTGCCAATTTAATATTAGGAAACAATAAAAAATCCTCACACCTATTTGGTGATTGATATGCAACCTCCCACCCTACGCTCATACTATGTACTATATATTCAGGTAAACAAATCCCAAATTTATCCGCAGCTGCTTTCAATGATGAAAACAGGCAGCTCTTTCCAATGTATTCGTTGCCGCATATGCTTGTTTTCATGTATTCTTTAATTTTTCAACCTCCCTACAGTATTATGCCCCTTGTTGAAATATCTTTTGAATGCTTCTTCCCGTTTGTTTCTCCAAGTCAATAATCTGAGCTAAAATAGGTTTCAGAAACTGTTTATCTGACGCATAGCATCCTGAATAGTATAACTTCATGAAATTTTTATAGAAAGATAGCCAGAGAGATGCTGTTTCTTTTAGGCGTTTTATAATCTGATCGACCGGTCCGATCAGTTCCTTTTCATGCAATATGTTTAAGTAATTCGCGTACATGTGACGGAGCCCGGGTAGTTTATAAAACATTGTCAGACTGACCGGACACAGCCATAAATCGTTATCTTTCAGATTAATATGTTTTTCAATATCGTCAATAGAGAAAAACGTACGCGAAAAAAGATGCAGTGCAGTTTGCATCCGGTCCACATGTATATACTGTAAGGAATCATTTTTAGCCATTTGATATTGAATAGGCTGCTGACGCGCATAAACAATAATTATATGGGATATATGGAGGAATAACTTGCTGTAAAAGGGTAATATTTGATAAGGATTTTTTTCTGTCGGATCAACACATAAAAATTTATCCTTTTCCACACCATATACAATAATAAAATGCTCATAATGAAGACTCTGGTAATACCTTGACCACGGTATGTAAAATGTATCAATACAAAACATGACAGGCGGTTTATTATTTACAGACCTTTTATAAACCAGCTCCGCTGTCTTCTCAGGAGATTGTTTATCAATTCGCTGATAATACATTCCATAATACTTTTTCAAATGTCTGATAAGATATAAGTGTCCGGATGAAATACATTCTTTCATGGTTTTTGAACGAGTCATATTACGAAAAATAAAATTATAAGCGCTGATGCCCAACAGGTCGTATTCATTATATAAATGATTGGCCAATGTTATTAGGCACGATTCCAAACATGTAATATAAGGAAAATGAATCGGTGTGATACTATTTATATAAATCCCCCGCTTTACTTATACTGCATTATTTTGCGCCTGTTGTTATACTCGTAATGATTGATACATCCAAAACATTTGTGATATGAAATATCCCTGCTTCCATTTTCATATGGTTGAATCCAATTTACAGATTCCGGCACACAATCACATTTCACCATATATTTTTGATTATTGTATACATAATATGTAAATCCATTTTTATAAAAATCACAAATGAAATTTCTTTTTCCGGTCTTGTAAATATTGCTCCATCTGTCAAAATAATTTTGATCAGGTAAAAAGGATGCCGGTGGTAATTTTCTAAAATCCAGATAACTGATAATTTTTCCGTTTTCACTGCAAGGAAAAATATGGAGCGCTTCTTTGAAATGCTTTTGTTCTAAGAACTGAATAAAGGCTGACAGTTCCGTCAATTTTTGCTTATAATAAACACATTGAACTTCGCAGGAATAATTAAAAATATTTTCCAGAATCCCATTAACTTGCTTTTGTGTCAAGCGTCTCATTCGATTCATTTTTGCAGTATGCCCATCCAATGATATTACGACATGTATGGGAGAATCTGACTGCAGCACACGATCAAGCAAAATGCCATTGCTGAGTATTTCAATAGTATATCCTTCCCTTGCTTTTTTGTCCAAATAATCAATGATCGACTGATATAATGTAATTTCACCGCGGCATTCCACACGCAGAACCGAGCGGTCTTTTTCAATATCTTCAAATATCTGCTCAAGTGAGTGTACTGTTTCTTCTTCCTTCAACGAAAACGGTACGTTGCCGCAATATGCGCACTGCAAATTACAGGCGCCCATAATGATAATCGCATAAAAGTCCTTCACTTTTCTGTTTTCCGTCATTGTGGCTATTCCTTTCCTGCTATTTATGCAAGACAATCATCTAATGCCTTTTTAACGTCCCCTGCCATTTTTGCGCAAGGAATCAAGCTGTAATGCCGATTGCAGGTTTCTACAGTAATATATCCAGAATATCCTTCTTGTTTTAGTGTTCTTATAAAAGATTTTGCATTAATCAAACCCGATTCCATTGGAAGTCGTCGTGCAGCATCCGTATATAGATGGTCTGAGCAGGGAATTATATCGCACAACTGAATCAATGCTATTCGATCAACAGGTACTGATATTTGATTTGGGTTAAACTCCCGAGACCCAAACATATGAAAAGTATCAAGCACTAATTTAATATTTGCGTTGTCAATTTGGTTCAGCATATCAACCAATTCTCGAAGTGACCGTATAAATTTATGCTGATAGTAAAGCATAAAGGGATCAGTATATAAAAATTCGACCCCAAGTAAAATATTATATTTATTCAAACATTTTGCTATTCTGTCCAAATAACTTTTATAAACACACAAATTTTGAATATACGTCTTATTACCGCCGGGGTTAACAGACAAAATGAAAAGATGAGAACCGATACAAGAAGCTACATATGCATGGTTTTCCATACGGTTCAACTGTTTCAGGAATGTTTGCTCGTCTGTATCCAGCAAAAACTTGTGATAATAGACAGCCGCTTCTATCTGATTCATTTTGCATAATTCAATACAGCTATCAACTCCAATTTTTTCTGCTTCTGTTATCGAATACATAATACCATCATACTTATATTGTCCTGCCAGCATAGCCGTATCCTCAAAGTTAATATGCATTGACAGACACCAGGGAGAAAATAAAGTTTTCATTCAGTGTGCCTTTCTTTTTGCAGCTTTAACACAAAATAGCTTTGCAAATGCAGAATAATACAGCGTTATCATACTATCAGTAAATGCCCGTAATATTTTAGTGCCGCAATCAAGTTCTTATTAACTGTATTGTAACAGCAGATTGGGATTTTGAACACTACCAAGCGCTGCTATTTTATCGTATATTTGCGCGTCAATCCTCTTCAAACAAATTGCATTTTTACCGTCGGCAGTTAGTTTAAAAGGATGTAAACAACGCCTTATCAAAAAAAGAAAAAGACTGTAAACGAATAAGTTTACAGTCTTTCTCTATAAATATAAAGATAAAAAAAGATGTTATTTCATTAATGCAAACCGAGTAAAAAAGCCATAGAAAAAACACGCTTACGCGTGCTTTTTCTATGGCTCCCCCTGCTGGGCTCGAACCAGCGACATCATGGTTAACAGAAGTTTGACCTAAACTTCCATTATGTTTTTTGCTTCCATTATATTTTCAAAATCCCCGTAAATCAAGGATTTTTGAACACAATGGAAATTTGTCATTTCCATTGTGTTCGTGGCTTCCAAAAAAATTTATGTCAGAATTTATGTCAAACTTCAAAGGTCGCAAAAATCGCTGAACCAACAACAATTCGTTAGGCACAAAGTGGCTCTGAATTTTGATGAGGTAATGTCTTGTTATCAAGAGTCCTTATAAACCCGCTTTGCGCGATAAAGCCCATGGTTATTACAGGGACATTTTTTCCATAGACACGGGGGAAAAGACGAATAGAAGCCTGTCTTCGCGTTTTTATTTTGATATTTCGCACCGGATATTTTGTTGGTCGTAAATCATAACCGTATCGTTAAAAACTTCTATAAAACTTTTCAAAAAATCGCCATCCGAATCGGGTGGCGATCGTTGTCAAAATTTTGATTCACTTTTCTAGCAATTCAATTAAAGGAATTTCGTAATCATTTTGATAAAATGATGAGTGTTCTCGGAGAGCGAGAACGCAAAATCATAAATATGCGATATGGGCTCGATGGTGAAAAGAAACACACCTTTGCTGAAATCGGTCGTGAGCTTGGAATTACCCGCGAACGCGTCCGCCAACTCGAAG
Organism: uncultured Eubacteriales bacterium; assembly: GCA_949451655.1. Taxonomy (GTDB): domain Bacteria; phylum Bacillota; class Clostridia; order Oscillospirales; family CAG-272; genus Avispirillum. Next base: position 22,914 of record CASTST010000013.1, read on the forward strand.
CAAAAGCAATATTAAAACTACGGAAAACTGAACATTTTAAGGAAGTTCAAAGTTTCTTTGAGTAGTAAAAATTATGAGGTGAGCAGATGCTCACCTCTGATTTTAGGTCTATAATGCAGTATTTTGAAAAGCTGTTTTTACGGCAAAAAAACCGCAACCCCTTGCAAATCAAGCGGTTTTCGGGTTTTGATACTACTATATCACACGAGTAATACCGGCTCTGGAGGTAGTACCACCCCAGATCTGCGTCATAGATGTACGACCGGTACCGGAACACGTTCGCTTTCGCAACTGTACCACCAAGCTCCGTAAGTCCCGTTATTGTGCACACGCCCCATGCATCATAGCTGTATCTGGCAATCTCTACGCCTTTCGCATTGGTGATCGCAATTACATCTCCCTGCAGGTTCTTGTAGAAGTAGTATGCGTTTCCTTCATATACCATTCCGCATACCTGATCTTCTGCGTCGTACACATAATCCACTCCGTTGTGCACATCCCGGATCAGCTTCGTTCCTTCCAGCACATAGTCATGCTTTGCTCCATTGACCGTCTTGCTGGTTCTGATTCCCTTCGGGTTATATGAAAATGTGATTGTTTTTCCATTACCGCTTACGGATGCAAGCTGCCGTCCCTTGGTCCAGGTGAGATTCATTCCCCTGTAAACAACCGGATTGAGCCCTTTGCTTGTTCCTGTCCCGTAAGAAATTGCCGCTCCATCATAGGACGTTAGCATATCTGTGCTGGTTTCACCATACGCGTACGTCTTTCCGCCTTTGGTTAAAATATTGCCGTATTCATCATAGGTTATGTTTGTGGCAACGCCGTTCCGTTTCTCGCAGATCAGCTGCCCCAGCATGTCGTATGTATATTCCGTTACACCATCCACACTGTCTGTTACCTTGGTGATTCGTTCTTCCGGATCGTACTGATAACGGATTGTCCGACCGTTCGCATAGGTGATTTTATCCACTAACTTTGTTGTTGGTACAGACTTTACCTTTTCATATGCCTGATGGTCTTCTGTGATTTTGCCTGTATGATAGGTGAAATTCCGGGACAAAAGCCCTGTCCCAAGCTCGATTTCATCGAAGGTTTTTCTTCCAAAATGGTCTTTATTTGTCTGGCAGACAGCTCCGGTAGGCAAAGTGATTTTTGGGTTCCCCTCTGTTGAATATGTGTAGGACTGTTCTGTTCCGTTTTCTGTTACTATTTTCTTCCCAATTAAATCGCCTTTACTGTATCTATAATAAATTGTATTTAACGGAATCTTGGAAATTATCACCTCATTTTCATTCAGTTGTATAGAATTCGTAGAAATACTATAAATTGCATTATCTTTATAATATACATAATTATATTCTATTTTTTCAAAAATGTCAACACATTGCACAACTCTACCAGTATTATCATATATGAATTTATACTTATCTGTAACAACATTATTCTTTTTCCAGGTTTCTGTCACTACCTGCCCGAACCGATTGTATACATAAGATACCTGTCCGTCTCTAGGATAAGTAATTCCTTTGAGTCTGCCGTTATTTCCCTTATAAGTAAGATTCACCAGATTTCCCATTCCGGACATGCTAACAGATGCCAGCTGATGGAAACGGTTGTAATCAAGCGTATAATTCTTACCATCATCACATTCAATGAAATTCAGATGTCCCATGCTGTTATAGTAAAATGAAATACCGGACAGAGTGGATATGCCAGGATCCGGTTCCAATACAAACATTGTGGAAAGTCTTCCTGCCTCATCGTAAGCATATCTTGTGCTGATTCCGCATCGGTCCGTGGAAATGACTACCTTAGATGATGACTCATGCACCTCATATTGTGTCTTATAGCCGCGAGGGTCTGTTTCAGCAATCAAATCATTTCCCGCATCATTTGCCAAAGTTGCCGGATTATCTGCATTGTACTCCATAGACCGATAAATGGTGCCATATTCGCCCTCGGTAAACTGCGTGTCCGTGATAGGATTTCCATAGTAATCATACACTTCTTCAAATACAGGCGTTTCCTCCGGCGGCTCGGTACCACTTTCGCCCGGATTGGGATCCGGTTCTGATGTATCTGTAACAAAATCTTCTGCACTAAGTCCCGTTTCGCATCCGTCCTGCACCAGCTGAATATCATCAAACAAGGCATAACCGCTTTCAAAGTTATACCGGCAATATACTGTCAGCTTGCTTACTGCTTTATATGCTGCCTTTGAGAAAGTTACTGTTGCCGGCTGCCATTCATCCGTGCTATCAGAAAAATCTGCAATATATTCCTCTGACGTATTATCAGTATAAAGAATTTTCGCACACAAACAAAATTGCGGATCTGTAGCTTTTCCTCCCTTTGCCGGAAGCGCTGCTGCCTTGCCCCAGCCGCTTAATGTAAATGTCTCGCACGTACTCACCGCTGATTTTACAGAAACATCCTGATAAGCATACCGGGCTTGAGAAAGGCTTCCTGCAATACACAATGCGTTCTTTCCATTAAAGGAATCGTTCGTGGTTACAGTACCAGAAGAAACATTCCAGTTTTCTTTTCCCTGGAAGAAGTTTCCGTTCGCAAGCAGATTATACGGCGAGGCAAAGGGGTTCTTCTCAAGCTGCGCTGCATCCGCATACAGCTCTGTTTTCCCCTCTGCACAAATCCACACCTTCACAGACTGCGCTGTCTGCAATGTGAACGGCAGCACCAGACGAACATAATCCTCGCTTTTCTTCAGAAGCCGTTCTCCCTCTGCAAGCACGTTGCCGGCCGTATCAGTCACCCGCAGGAATACACCGCCTGTTCCCTGCGCTCTTTCAACATCCGCAAGCAAGCGAACATATGCGGAAAAGGTATATTCGCCGGATTCTAACAAGTTGGTAAGCTGATATACGCCATCCCTGCCTGCATCACTTTTTCTTTCGATCATGCGCAGCATACTGCTGCCGTACAATGCGTTTGCAGGCATGACTGTATATGCGCCTGCCAGCAGATCGCCACACTCTCCGCTGACCTTGCTCCATCCGGTAAGTGTCTGGAAATTGTGATTTGTCAGCAGATTGCCTGTGCCGCTGCTGTAGCTTACTCCGTTCACATACGGGTTGATCCCTGTATCTGCAGGTGTCACCTGCATTTTCTCTCCCGTATTTGTATATGCATAGCTTCCCAGCACAGCTCCGTCTCGGTCAAAGGTATATACTGTAGTGATCGGAAGTGTTTGTTCTCCCTCGTCAATTGTATTTTGCACCTTTGTTGTACGGGCGGCAATGTTGTATGTATAGAAGGCGCTCTGTCCGCTTACTCTTCCCATGCCCAGTTCTTTAATCTGCTGTACCCGATTTGCACTGTCATACACATATTCCACCCGATATTCATAGGCAGTATCGTTCTTTGACTGATACACAGTCGCCGATGTCAGCAAATTGTTTGTATATCCCAATACGGTATGGGACCCGTCTCTGGCAGTAATACCGGTCAGATTTTCGCTTGTATATGTGTAGGATACAACAGAGGCATCGGGCGCTGCAATGGATGTCAGCATTCCGCCGCTGTTATAGTTCAGCTCAAACGCACGTCCTGCTCCGTCAATAATAGACGTTAGTTTTCCTCCTGTGTAGACAATCTGTATGGTATTATCATTCTGATCCCGGATTTCCGTCAATCTGCCCGCAGCATCAAAGCTGTAAGTATCTGCGCAATGATACAGCTCCCGTTTGTGGGGATCGTATAGATAACCTAAGTCGTTCAAATCTTCATACAGATAATATTCTGCAGCCGTCCCATCCTCTGCCGCATAACTCTTTTTGAAGTATTCCTCGGTACTTTCCAAAAGATAAATCTGTGCGCCTGCTTCATCGGTATATACATAGCCGCCGTGCTGCATCCCTTCATGCATAAATGATTTCGGCATCATACTCTGCATGTAATTCAGTTTCCAGCCATATCCAATATGCATAGCATGAAAATCTGCAGCATGCAGATCTATATCTGCATTTTGCGTGTACTGATGCCCTGCCAGTGCGTTGGTAAACATATGACGGATCGACACAGGCATTCGGTTTCCCTGCCACGCCATATCCTCCGATTCTACAGACAGAATTCCGCTTTGCAGTTCCAGAGAAGCTCTACCGAACGCACCCAAGTCATGAGATGTACTTGCAGCGCGGTTTGCATCGTATCCGTTTTCATACGTTACTGTCAGCTTTGGAGCCATAGCCGCAGAGGTTCCAAATATGTCTGCATAGCAGGATTTTGTCAGTCCTTCCTGTTCTGCACGCAGCATCAGATTGGCATAAGGCGTCTCTCCCTGCAGCATGCTGTCAAAAGCTGTGGTAATATCAAATGAGTGGTTCGCATTGCCGCTAACAGTCGTCATCGCATAATCCAGCATTGTTTCCTTTACTGCCGGAGTGCAGTTTCCTGCATTGATCTCACCTGTAACCTGATACAAACAAAGCCGCAGGTTGCTGCCAATACGCTCCCGCTGACACAAATCCAGCGTTGCCTTTTTGACACGGGCATTTTTCGGAAGCTGAGGCATGGACAGTTTCATATACATACGCTTATCATAGCAATAGTTTCCGCTTTGCACCGTTCCAACCGAAATAACTGCTCCCGTAGCGGACATACTTCCGTCCGACCACTGATATGTGCTCATTCCGCTGCTTCCCGCCAGCATAATCTGCGGGTCTACGGTTACAGGGAGCACTCTTTCCTGCGCATTGATCCAATCGTTGTCTGCAATAATCGTCAGCACAGTTTTATCTGCATCTACTGTACGCACTTCATAGTTTACTTTATCACTGTATACACCGGCAGCATCCATCATGAAAGGTGCAGGAATCATGAATACTTCCTCTCCGCTTTCCAGGCTGCGGAAAATCAGTCTGCGTTCTTCTTCCTGACAGCTCATTTCCAAGCCGCTGCTTTCCAGAAGGAACCCGTAACGATAGTCGGTCGCTTTTTCTCGGATTACAATATCTTCTTTTACACGGCTGCTGTCTGCAGTGTACCGATAATCTGTTCCGTGGGACACCTGTTCATACACAAGGTACTTATCACTGTTCTCCTGCACCAGTTTCGGTACTGACATATCGGTTCTCCTGCGTCCTCTTTCCAGGGCGGACACTGTTAGACAGCAGCCGTCCTTTTCTACACGGAACAGTTCGCCGCTGTTTTCTTCTCTGTTGAATCGTGCATGGAATCCGCAGCTGCCAAAACGGTAATACCTGCCATCTTCTTCCTGACAAAGCTGCTCATCTGTAACTGTATGCACAGCGTTTGCATAGAACACCGCTTCTTTTTCCACACCGTCCCGCGTATATACTTTCCTGTTTAATCCTCTTTTTTCGACTTCCTCCCATAACGGAGCCGCCGCTTTTTCCTCTAATTTCAATTCTTCCTCTTTCATTTCTTTCTCCTTCCTTCCCCTATCGGGTACTCCTATCTTACCTCCCTTCCCGGTCGTCCTCTGTCCTCTTTGCTTTTTTTCATAGCTATCAGTAAAAAAACAGGCGGAGCTTCCTCCGCCTATTTTTTTATGATTCTCAATCCTTCAAGATTTTTTCCACATCTATTTTTATTGTGGCATCTATAGATGTAAGTATCAGAACATTGCCCTTATAACCATAACTCTTGTCCAATTCGTACCAGTAAATCCCATAAGGGCGTTGTTCTCCCGATTTTGCAATATAATCCTTAAAATTTCTTCCATGTTGTAGAATACTATCCGTATCAACACCCATCTCTTCCATAGTTCTGATATCTGGTGGAGAAATGCAGGATAAATCTCTTTCTCTAAGATAATATTCACGGGATTGTAATGCTTCCTCCGAATCGTTATAAAACATTACTATATTCGTATATGGAATATTGTTATACTCCCCATTTTCATACTGTATATCTGTTATTTCAATATCCGTAAAATCCATTCCAAGCAATTCCAACAACTTCGCTTCACTGCTTATTGTTGCATGATCCGAGTCATCTGAAAAGAAAAACCACACAGCGACACCTCCTATAATAACCAATAGTAAAACAAGGATTGCGATTAAAATCTTTTTCATAATTGAAACCGTCCCTTTCTCATAATTTGTATCCGTTTTCTCACCATTTCCCTATACTTTCCAACAAGCTTGCAACTGAATTGAAGGAAGTTCCTATGGAATATATTAGACCATAAACTGAATACAATGTAAATCCCCACGATTTTTCGTTTTTATCCACAGATGATCCAAAGTAGCCTTGCAGTATGTATTATTTCCTATTCTAATCTTACAATATTTCCCTTTCCCTGTCAATCACAAAAAGCAGGCGGAGTTTCCTCCGCCTGCTTTTCCTCTTATTCCTCAAAACTCACTGTCGGTTCTTGATCGTCTCTTGCTATATACCAAAATACATACTCCGATCCTGCGTATTCTACGTCATATAGTTCCGGCACTCTTCCGTTGACTCGAATTTTGTCCCGCTTATCCGGATATACAACGCCAAACCAAATTCCGGGAAAGTCCTCGTCTACATTTACATAAGTTTCCTCTACAACTTCGCCTACCTTTGTATCTCCTTTAAACCAGATACCAACAATTCCATATGAACTGCTGATGCGATAATATGTACGTCCCCCTTGCTCTGTTGTATCAATGGGAAAAATGAGCAACGATCGCTGACCGCCATCTACCACATCATCTGGATACTTACAGTCTTTATATCCTAAAATAATAGGAGTTGGATTCAGTTCTGTGTCTATCCAATAAAGCATTTCCCATTTTGAAGATAATGATTGATATTCATCAAAAGCTTCCTCTATAGTAGTATAATAAGATCCTCTCATATCAT
>CASTST010000014.1 GCA_949451655.1 uncultured Eubacteriales bacterium
TGTGAAGCCTCTTTTATATATTGGAGCTACTGGTCGGATTTGAACCGACGACCTGCTCATTACGAGTGAGCTGCTCTACCCCTGAGCCACAGTAGCATATATCCGAGACGAGACGGCATTTCGCCCCGCCCCGATATGTAACAATCAAAAATCCATATTGCCAAACAAATCTGAATCATCGCCAAAGTCATAGTCGCCGTAGATGTCGTCATCTAAGTCGTCAAACCAATCCCCGGCTTCAGAATAGTCCTCCAAATCATCAGGGAAATCAATTTCCGTAAAGCTGTCAAAACCAAGATCACTCAAATCTACCTGAACATCAACTTTATATCCTTCGCCCGCTTCAACCGATAAAACGATATTTGCCGCATACATAACATTATCCTTATCCACAAAGACAGAATATTGCACGTTACCCAAGGCAAAGTTTATATCTTCCTCTTCAGTACCGCTCAGCAAGCCGCCAAAATCGTCCAAATCCAGATCTTCATCAAGGTTTTCCTTATAGAACTTCATGAGCGAATCATAAATTTTTTGACCATCCAGCTCAAAAGAAATCTTTTTCCCGCCGTCAGCCTTTGTTGTACTGGAAGAAACAATCAAACTCTTATCAAAGGAAATCAGGGCGCTTTGCAGCTTTTGCAGCACTTCCGGATCCAAAGCTTCCGTATCAGACGATGCAGCAGATATTTCTTCCTTCGTCTTGATACCTGCCATATTCATATACTGCCAGCCGTCCTTCATGTACATGGACATTTCATTTGTTCCGGCACCCAAAGCGCCCATATCCATTTTCATGTTTACAGCCATGTCAGCGTCCGTTTCAGAACGCTTGATCGTCTGCATATTACCGTCAATCGTCATGCCCATACTCATACCACCGGCAGCGAGATTCACCTTAATCTGATAGGTTCCCTCAACAGCGGTTGCATCTTTTACAGAATCTGCCACGGTAGTGTATAATCCATAAGCATCTTCTGCAAGGCAGGAAGTAAATGCACAAACGCCGATTAAAACAGCAAAAACAAAGGAGAAAATTTTCTTCATAATGACACCCAATCCTTTCTCATTCACAGAATAGCCGACACTGGAAATCCGAACTGGTATAACATATTATTTTTGCGTCTTTTCTTTTATAACCTGCATCGGCAGTTTACTTGCTTATTATACAACATGCGGCGGACTTTGTCAATGTTTTTTCAGAATTCTCCCTTTACCTTTTGTGCCGAGGATATCCGGTTATCAGTACCTTCCTGCATAAAGTTTTTTTGCTTCAAAGGTCCATTTTCTGACAAACTCTGTCTTTGCGTTTGTATAAGCATCCCGATTGTGTTCAAACTGCTTCCATAATTGCAGTTTCATCGTCTCATATTCCTTGGCTATTTGCGGGTATGCATTCAAATAATCCCTGAAATACAATTCATCATTATCCCCAATATAACGAAGGTGTACATGATAAACTTTTTCAGCAAATCCGCCTTTCGTATATCCACGGTTAAACGATATCCTATTCGCTTCTGTTGCCATCCGAACAAATCCGTTCATTTCAATTGCTTTTGCAGTATCCTCAATATCCGAATCCCATGATACTTCAATCAGTACGTCAACAATATCCTTTGCCCATATTCCAGCTATAGCTGTGCTCCCAATATGACTGATTCGCACAACCGGACATTCAGACAATCTGCTTTTCAGAAAAATTTCGATTTCATCATAGTATCGTTTCCATTTATCCCTATGTGCAACAAGGAATATAGGAAACAGCTCCCACAATTCTTCTAATGACATTTCTGAAAGTTCTTTTTCCATTTTCACACTTTCCTGCAAACTCTTTATTTGGCTCAGTTAGTTATAGCAGCACAAAAAGCAAAATAGACTTAAAATTCAATCTTCAATTGAAGCCTTGCGCGACAGGACGGCATGCAGTCTTGCAGGTTCCACTTTTGGGCGCCGGTCAAAGGCAAAAATGCCGTTCATTTCCTGCTCCACATCTGTAAACTGCGTATAGCAAAGCCCACATATGCAGGGATTATCCAACAGAACCGTACACAGATCGGCAAACCGCTGATATAATTCCTCCGATGTGCGCGGCGCGTCCCCGTATCCCCACGGATTGCCGGATTCCTGTCCGTTATTTTCCGTTACGGAATCTATATCAAAGAAGGCACCGCCGTATTCTGAAACAAAAAACGGAAGCTTGCCGTCATATCCAATATTCCCGCCAAGATCGTTGAAATACGGATTTTCTCCGCGGGTCAACGGTTCATAATGGGCGGCAAAGATTTCCGGATTCTGCTCATAGTCGTGCACGTCATACAGGTCCGTCTGCCCCGCATGCACATATCCGGAGGTATCCAGTACCAGCCGGGTCGGATCAAACAGTTTGGTAATTTTATATACCATATCGTAAATTACCGTATTGGTTCCTGGGAAGGATTCGTTAAAGGGACACCAACCAATGATCGCCGGGCTGTTGCAGTCCCGTTCGATTGCCTCCAGCCATTCCGGCAGCATAATTCCCATCGCCTCATGACGGGTGATGTCCAGTCCCCAGTTGGGATATTCCCCCCAAAGCAAATATCCGGCATGATCCGCCTCCCAAATGAAGCCAGGTTCGAAAATCTTCATATGCATTCTGGCGCCGTTAAAGCCTGCGTCCATACAAAGCTGTATATCCCGTGAGAAATCTCCGTGATCCATAGCGGTATAAATCCCCTGGGGATAGTATCCCTGATCCAGAACCAGTCGTTGGAACACAGACTTGCCGTTAATCAAAACCCTGTTTCCACTGACCTCAACGCTGCGCATGCCAAAGTAGGAGGTCACCTGATCCTCTCCCGCATAAAACACAATATCGTACAGATTCGGCTCACCCGGTCCCCACAGGATCGGATCAGGAACAGAAAGGGAAAATACAGCCGTGCCGCCGGTTGCACTCCCGCCGCCTTCGGCAACAGACGCTCCGTTATAAGATACAACAGCACGCACCTGTGCGTTTTCGGACAGTGTCACCTGTACATCCAGCTTTTCGCCTTTTACGTCCGGCAGCATTTTGACTTTTTGAATATATACTTTTGGTACATATTCCAGCCACACCGTCTGCCAGATTCCCGTGCAGCGGGTATAAAAACAAGCGTACGGACGGTACTGCTCACACTGTTTTCCGGAAGGCTGCAGCGGTGTGCGCAAGGGATCCGCTACAGTGATATTGATACGGTTTTCACCGCTTTGCAGATGCCGGGTAATATCAAAGACAGCCGGCGTATATCCGCCCCGATGACTGCCTGCGGCGTTCCCATTGATCCACACTTCCCCTTCATAGTCCATTGCGCCGATATGCAGAAGGATATGTCCCCTTGCAGGATCAAACCGCTCCGGCAGAGTGAAGCTGCGGCAATACCAAACCCGTTCCATAAAATCGGTATCTGCAATTCCGGAAGCCGCAGATTCCGGCACGTAAGGCACCAAAATCTCCTGGGTGTACCGGTCATTATTTTGCAGTCCCCGCTGCTTGCCGCTGTTTGCCCGGTCAATTTCAAAAAACCAGGTTCCGTTTAAATTCATCCATGTGTCTTCCCCGCGCCGCAGCGATGGGCGAGGATATTCCGGTCTTGGTATGCTCATTTATTATCTCCTTTATCACTTTTCGGTTGCTATCAGAACTTGTTTTTCTTTTAAAATTATATCGGCAATAATAAGCTGCCCCTGCTTGGAAAAGGGCTGCGCCTTGCCGCGCACTGTAAGATTTTCGACACTTTCCAATGGAATTTCTACAGATGCCAATTTAAGTGTTCCCCAAAGCACTTCCAACGCAAAACGATTCTGCTCCCATACGGCGGTTCCCCACGCGCCGTCCACCGACCAGAAATAGGTTCCTTTGTGCAGCGGGCGGAAGGAAATCTGTCCTTTCGTCATATCACAGTGAAATCCGCTATAGGCAAGGAGCAGCGAATAGCTTGCCATACTGCGCGCATAGCTTGCGCCGCACTCCAGTTCTGCCCACGGATTGCGCTTGTGTCCATCGTACCGCTGGCGCACTGCAGACACAATTTCCAATGCCTCTGTCTCCATGCCGCACTGGAGCATATTACACGCCAGCGCATATTCAAAACCGGTCATAATTTCTTCCGCATAGGTCAGAGGAATGGCAGGCTTTTTCTTCGCCTCGTCCCAGGAACACATGATTACGCCCTGTTCTCCATCCAAACAAAATACCCGGCAGGGATTATTCATTTCCCGCATGGATTTATAGTTATTCCGGTATATACTTTCCAACGCCGACTTTCTTCGCGCAGGATCAAATATGGAATCCAGTTTGAGCAAATCCGCGAACCATGCAGCAACTACCTGATCAACTTCGCATCCATCTGCAATCTGATATTTAATCTCCTCCACCTCCTCATTCCAATATCCGGAGGCGTTAATCAGCTCGCCCATTTCATATGCATCCGGGATGCTTTTATCGTTCAGATCAATTTTCTGTATGTAGTAGGAACCGTTCCAAAGATTTTCCTCCATCCATTTTCTGCCTTTGCAAAAAATGGACCTGAATTCTTCTGCCGCCTGTGTATCTTCCATCGCGTCCGCCATTTTCTCACCAGCGCACAAAGCTGCAAGATAAAATCCTTCCAACCAGGAAGAGGGTCCGAACAACTCCATATCCAGCGTATGATGCTGTCTGCCGCTGAGCACGCCGCTTTTCTCCGGATCCCACCGATCCGGATTTTCCTCACTCCACGCATAGCAAATCAGCTTTTTGATATTTTCCCAGTGGCGATGCAAAAAAGCATTGTCACCTGAAATTTTCCATTCCCGATACAGCTTCAGAACGGTTCCCATCTGTCCGTCCAGACAGGCACGAAAGCCCCAGGGAGAAGCGCCCAATGGAAGCGTTGTCCGCATACCCATTTTCCCATCCGGATACAGATTGTACCGCATTTCTGTTTCCCGTATGGAACGTTCCAGGGACGGGAACAAATACGCCAGCGCCCAAGCATAATTCCAAACGTGGCTGCAAGTGCCCTCGCAGCTTCCGCTATGTTCCGTAACGCCTTCCCAACCGTAAAATTCCCCGTTTTCCAAACGCAGGCAGGTCGAGCTTTTCAGAACCGCAAGGGTTCCCTGTATAGCATCCAGCATTGGTTCCGGAAGAGAAGACTGGGATAGTGCGCCGCAAAACAGTTCCGTTTGCGACCACAGCCGATCCCATTCCTTACAGCAATATGCGCTCACCTGCCGTGCACAGCCAAATAAAGAAGCATAATAGGTTTTCCACCGCGGGCGGCTCTGATCCCAGTATTTTTCCGTCCACGGCACATACCATGTCAGCAAAAAGCGCAGCCGACCGGTCTCCCCCGGCGCAAGTTGTATGTGAGACGCCAAGGTGCAAACATCTGTCGGTCCTTCTCCCGGCTGGTCATATGTTCTGTTTTTCAAGGAACCCGGAGCAGAAAATTCCCGCCAGAAGGTAGTAACCTCGTCAAACCATCCTCCTCTGTACCAGTGTTCCTGATATTGCACATCCCCGTCAAGTGCCGAAATCATTGCATTGCCCCAGCGGGAATCCTGCTGCTCCTCGCCGGTGCGGGTCATATAAATTCCATAAATACCGTCCTGCGTATAACAGGTATTTTCAGTTCCGGGACCAAACAGGTTATTACAGGAAAATGCCAGCGTATAATCCAGCGTTTCCTCCGTATTGTTTTTCAAATCAAACTGAAAAAAAGCCGCAGGCAAGCTGGAATCCTTATCATTCATAGGTATAAACGGATTCATAGCCCGCAGCCGGATTTTTCCTGGAAATTTAGGATCCCTGTAGTCCACTTCTCCAATCGGAAAAGGACCGCGAAATTCTGTTTCCTCAAAATGGACAAAACCAGCCATAGTTCCTCTGTCCACACCGTTTCCATACACCCACAGTTCCTGACCGGTACTGGGATTGCCCATAAAACCGGATTTAGTATCCCCCTGCAGAACACGACAGTCCCGCACGATTCCTTTTGACTCTGCTTTTATGGCAAAGTGAGAAAATGGATTGATTGCACACCGGTTCGGTCGGTGAAACCATTCAAAATCCAAGAGTCTGCCGTCGCCGCCAAGACCCACACTGCCTGCGCCGATTCCTCCAAGAGGAAAAGAAATCGCGCCCGCATTTTTATATGATTTCATATTTTTCTCCATATGTAATTGCAAACTGAAGTCATTTTACCATACTCCGTTTTTATATGCAATTGCTTTTGAAAAATATGAGAAATTTTTATATAGCGCGGATTTTTCACCTTTAGTAAGAGCAGATAATAGCCTGTCCCTGCTATCATTTTGTAGAATTTATAAATCAAATATATGCAGCCCCCTCCCTCAGGATCACTGCGCTTGACCGTGCACCTCCTTTTGCCAGAAGGTTTGCTGCGTAATCTCCAGGAAAAGCGCCATGGTCCAAACTATAGCTACCAATCCTTTTGTATAAAACAAAAGTGCATTTGCAAACTTGCAAATGCACTTTCTTTTCTGGAGGCGTCACCCGGATTTGAACCGGGGAATAAAGGTTTTGCAGACCTCTGCCTTACCACTTGGCTATGACGCCGCTTAGATAAATGAAGCCGCATTACTCTATGCGGCTCAATGTCTTTTCACAAGGGAGAATCCCTTCGAAAGCGAAACCGTTTCCGATTTCGTTATTATACGCGGTAAAACCGCTGGAGCGGATTACGGGGCTCGAACCCGCCACCTCAACCTTGGCAAGGTTGCGCTCTACCAAATGAGCTAAATCCGCATATGGTGCCTCCGGTCGGAATCGAACCAACGACACGGAGATTTTCAGTCTCCTGCTCTACCAACTGAGCTACAGAGGCGCGCTACAGCGACGATGCATTATAAAAAGTGGCGACCCGAAGGGGGCTCGAACCCCTGACCTCTAGCGTGACAGGCTAGCGCTCTAACCAACTGAGCTACCGGGCCGTATGGTGGGAACAATAGGGCTCGAACCTATGACCCTCTGCTTGTAAGGCAGATGCTCTCCCAGCTGAGCTATGCTCCCATGTTTGCCGCACTCTCACGCGGCTTTTATATTATAGCAAAGCCATGCAAGATTGTCAATACCTTTTTTAATATTTTTTATATTTTTTTATTCCCTTACATTTGGCACCCTCAGAAGCCCTTATTTCACAGGAAGTTTGGAGGCATGCGCCAATGCAAACTAATCCCGCCGCGCCGCAATATACCAGCGGTGCGCAGTTTCTGTCTCTGTCTCCATTTCAAATCCCGTATAAATCCCCTGAACAGAAAATCCCGCCTTTTCTAAAGACCGAACCAGCTTTTCACGGCTATAGCACCGCTCGCGCTGCACCGTATCTGTACGATCCCACGTTCCGTCCTCGTTCTCTTCAAAAACAGAAAGAGAAAACGTGCAGATCTGCCGCCGGGCATCGTATTGATTCTGCCAGCAGCATAGAACACCGTCATCCTCTAATATATAATCATTATTTCCGTAAAACTCCCGGAATTTTTTGGGCGTGTTCACGTCAAACACAAACAGTCCGCCAGGCTCCAGATAATTATGTATCAACGCAAGGCACCGATCCAAGTCCCCCGCCCCGGTCAGATGATTGATGCCGTCCAGGCAGCACACCACCGCGCTGACCGTACCGTACAATTCAAAAGACCGCATGTCCTGACACAGCCACAAAATATCTGCCGCGCCGCATGCATCCGCCTTTTCCCGGGCGCAGCAAAGCATCTCCGGGCTAAGATCCAGCGCTGTCATATCATATCCCCTCCCGCGGAGTGCAAAGGTCATACTTCCCGTTCCGCAGGCAAGATCCAGCACACTGGTTACCGGAATCGCCGCATGGCGCTGAAAAAGCGCGCAGATGAAATCCGCCCACTTTTCATAGTCCGTTTCAGAATTCAGTTTATCGTAATTTGCCCAGAGCGCCGCATACAAAGGTTCATTCATTTTTGCACGTCCTCTTCCGAAAAGGGATCCGCTCCCGCTGCATCCAAACGCTCAAGAACAACAGTGTATCCGTCGCTGCCGTATTTCAAACACCGATTCACCCGGCTGATTGTCGCCGTGGACAGCCCTGTTTTTTCCATTATATCTGTATATGTAGTATTATCCGCCAGCATTTTTGCAGCAGTAAGCCGCTTGGACATTTCGATAATTTCCACAACTGTGCATATATCTTCAAAAAAGCGGCTGCATTCTTCTACTGTTTGCAGAGAAAGAATCCCCTCAAACAAATACCGCATCTGTGCATCTATCTCTTTTTTTGCCATTCCGTACCACCTGTTCTCTTTACCGACCCAGTATCAAATTCACCAGTTCTGTATTTGTACTTCCATATATATATGCTTCGCATCCCGCAAGCGCAGCCGACAAATCCTGCGCCTCCAGACGACATCCTACCAGACGCTGTGCCAAATCCGCTGTATCCCGCACGCCGAAATAGTCGCCGGAGAAAGCAGCTTGCCGGATAATCCCCTGATCCGCATCCAGCGAAACCGATACCGTTCCAAAATCAAACCGCTTTTCCCTGCAAACGCTGTATTCCCGGGACTGTCCGAAGATCCACTCCCACGTACTGAATTTATTATCCGCAATTTTCTGTATAGCAGCAGTCTCCCCCGGAGTATATTCCCGCGCCGGACCATACAACGCCGCCGCACTGGATATAAGCGCCTCTAAAAATCCTTCTACCGTATCCGGTCCGATATATTCCGGAAGATCTCGAATATTCGCCACCCGGCTTTCCACACTCTGAATTCCCTTTGCTTTCATCTTCTCGCGGTTGACCTTGAGAGATCCGGATAGTCGGGACATATCCGCCGAAAACAAAAGCGTTCCGTGATGCAGCAGGCGTTTCCGCCCGTCCCGTGTATGATGCACACATTGCGCATTCCCGGATACTTTACGTCCGTTTGCCAGAATATCGTTCCTGCCACCCAAAGCCGCCTGAACACCAAATCCCTTCAGCGCTTCAATCATAGGCGCAGTGAAGTGTTCAAAGTCAATTTCGCCCTGCTCCGGCGCATCTGTGATAAAAGTGAAATTCACATTACCCAAATCATGAAAAACCGCGCCGCCGCCGGTAAGACGCCGCGCCACACAGATTTCATTTTCCTGCACAAACGGAAGATGCAGTTCCGCATATGCATTCTGATTCTTTCCGATAATCACAGACGGTCCGTTTCTCCAAAGCAGAAACGCATCTCCTGTTTTTTCTTCCAAAATATATTCTTCCGCTGCCAGATTGAAATACGGATCTGTTTTTTTCTGATAAATAAAGAGCATTTCTTCGTCTTCTAACCTCCGCATCTGTGCAAGCAAAATTTTCTCATTTTTTATTATAGAGGAATTTCCCTACTTTTTCAATACCCACACGCAATTTTATCCGCACACTTTGTACAGTGGGCACATTTTATTTTCATTATATAAAATATTTTTGGTTTATTCACCATAAATTTCATAAAAGTATGGAAATTGGCAAAAACTTATGGTATACTGTTAGTTGCGACGCAGACCCCTGGCGCCGGGCGCCGGGCAGCGAACGTCCGTTACTATTGTCAACATATGAAATCAATATTTTGGAGGATATTTTAATGGGCAAGAAGTATGTTTATCTCTTCTCCGAAGGAAATGCCGGAATGCGCGAGCTTTTGGGCGGTAAAGGTGCAAACCTGGCCGAAATGACCAATATCGGGCTTCCCGTTCCCCAGGGCTTCACAATCACCACCGAGGCGTGCACACAGTATTATGAGGACGGCCGTAAAATCAATGATGAGATTCAGGCTCAAATCATGGAATACATTGAAAAGATGGAGGCAATCACCGGCAAGAAGTTCGGCGATCAGGAAAACCCGCTGCTGGTTTCCGTTCGTTCCGGTGCACGCGCATCCATGCCCGGTATGATGGATACCATTCTGAACCTTGGTCTGAACGAGGACGTTGTTAAAGTTATCGCTGCTAAGAGCGGCAACCCCCGTTGGGCATGGGACTGCTACAGAAGATTTATCCAGATGTACTCCGATGTAGTTATGGAAGTGGGTAAAAAATATTTCGAGGAGCTCATTGACAAAATGAAGGCTGAGAAAGGCGTTACACAGGACGTTGATCTCACCGCTGACGATCTGGCTGTACTGGCTTCTCAGTTCAAAGCAGAATACAAAGAAAAAATCGGCGCAGACTTCCCCTCCGATCCGAAAGAGCAGCTCATGGGCGCTGTGGAAGCTGTGTTCCGTTCTTGGGACAACCCCCGTGCAAACGTTTACCGTCGTGACAACGACATTCCTTATTCTTGGGGTACTGCCGTTAACGTACAGATGATGGCGTTCGGTAATATGGGCGACACCTCCGGTACCGGCGTTGCATTCACCCGTGATCCTGCAACCGGCGAAAAGAAGCTGATGGGCGAGTTCCTTATGAACGCACAGGGCGAAGACGTTGTTGCAGGCGTGCGCACACCTTCTCCTATTGCAAAGCTTGCTGAAGTAATGCCTGAGGTTTATGAGCAGTTCGTTGGCATCTGCGCTACCCTGGAAGATCATTACCGCGACATGCAGGACATGGAGTTCACCATTGAAGATAAGAAGCTGTACATGCTTCAGACAAGAAACGGTAAAAGAACTGCAAAAGCGGCTCTTAAGATCGCATGCGACCTGGTTGACGAGGGCATGATCTCCGAAAAGCAGGCAGTTGCAATGATCGACCCCAGAAACCTGGACACTCTGCTTCATCCGCAGTTCGATGCAAAAGCGCTCAAAGCTGCAAACCCGGCAGGAAAAGGTCTGGGTGCATCTCCCGGAGCTGCTTGCGGTAAAGTAGTATTCACCGCCGACGATGCAGTTGCATGGAACGAAAAGGGCGAAAAGGTTGTTTTGGTTCGTCTCGAAACCTCTCCTGAGGATATCACCGGTATGAAGGCATCTCAGGGTATCCTGACCGTTCGCGGCGGTATGACTTCTCACGCTGCCGTTGTTGCACGTGGAATGGGAACCTGCTGCGTTTCCGGCTGCGGCGAAATCAAAATGGATGAGGAAAATAAGCAGTTTGAGCTTGCTGGTAAGACTTATCATGAAGGAGATTTCATCTCCATCGACGGTTCCACCGGTAACATTTACGACGGTATCATTCCTACCGTTGACGCTGAAATCGCAGGCGAGTTCGGTCGTATTATGGAACTCGCTGACAAATACAGAAAACTGAAGGTTCGCACCAACGCGGATACTCCCGCAGACGCAAAGAAAGCACGCGAGCTGGGCGCTGAAGGTATCGGTCTGTGCCGCACCGAACACATGTTCTTTGAAGCTGACAGAATTGCAGCATTCCGTGAAATGATCTGCGCTGACACAGTAGAAGGCAGAGAAGCTGCACTTGCAAAGATTCTGCCTTATCAGCAGGGCGACTTTGAAAAGCTGTATGAAGCACTGGAAGGCAATCCTGTAACCATTCGTTTCCTGGATCCCCCGCTTCATGAGTTTGTTCCTACTGAAGAAGCTGACATCGAGGCACTCGCTAAGGCGCAGGGCAAGACTGTAGAGGACATCAAAGCGCTGATCGCTTCTCTCCACGAGTTCAACCCCATGATGGGTCACCGCGGATGCCGTCTGACTGTAACCTATCCTGAAATTGCAAAGATGCAGACTACCGCTGTAATCCGCGCTGCAATCAATGTATCCAAAGCACATCCCGATTGGAAAATCGTGCCCGAAATCATGATTCCTCTGGTGGGCGATGTGAAAGAGCTTAAATTCGTTAAGAACGTAGTTGTTGCTACTGCTGATGCTGAGATCGCTGCTGCAGGCATGGATCTCAAGTATGAAGTTGGTACAATGATCGAGATCCCCAGAGCAGCGCTCACTGCTGATGACATTGCAAAAGAGGCTGAATTCTTCTGCTTCGGTACAAACGACCTGACACAGATGACCTTCGGTTTCAGCCGTGATGACGCAGGCAAGTTCCTGAACGCTTACTACGACACCAAGATCTATGAGAATGATCCTTTCGCAAAACTGGATCAGACCGGTGTAGGCAAACTGATGGAAATGGCTGTTAAGCTGGGCAAGGATGTTCGTCCTACCATGCACTGCGGTATCTGCGGTGAGCACGGTGGCGATCCTACATCTGTTGAGTTCTGCCACAAAATCGGTTTGGATTATGTATCCTGCTCTCCCTTCCGTGTGCCGATTGCCCGTTTGGCAGCAGCACAGGCAGCTATTAAAGAAGCATAATTGTATTGCAACTTGTGTTTTCAGGCAAAACCAATTTTATCACCCAAAAGGCAAAACCAAACATCAAAACAGACCTTGTAGAAGCAATTCTGCAAGGTCTGTTTTTTTACCCTCGAAACATAGAGAAAAGCCTTGCAAACACTGCACTTTCTGTCAATAAAACGGGAGTTTTATTCACACTTTTTGCACCTGTGCTGTTGATAACGATTTTCGCATCGCAGTTGATAAAGACCTTTGCACAGTGACATCTGGCAAGTGTGCTCTTTATATTGATGCACTGGCTGAGGACAAGTGCTCAAATGTTTATCGCATTCACTTCTACATTCCGAAGGCTGACTTTTCTGGCGAATTCACATTTGAAATGGGTGATAACCAGACTGTCCATTCTTTTGAGGCAGAGGCTCTCTCCGGCGCTTGTGGCGCAGGCGGTACATTCTTCACTTACACCATTTTCGGTGCCAATACCGAGGATGTAGCTGCTAAAGCTTAATCTCCGATGAGGTTTCATAATGACTACTGCGACAAGAACTTGTAAAGTATGCGGTGAGCAATATGAATATTGCCACACAAATAGAACTGTTGCAGGTATATTCCGCTGGCAAGACGTTGCGTGTTGCCCAGAGTTTATCTTGCCAGAATTCTGGAGTCCCGTGGGTTAAAACCTGACGCTGATAATGTTACGGCTAAAAACGATAATATCGTAACGAATTTCTCTGACTTAATCGAATGCGAGGAAGACGAGATCTTTGAGGAAGGCTTCGAAGATGAAGACGACGAAGCGGAATAAACTGTGATAAACAAAATAAAAGGCTGCACCCGTTAAGTGCAGCCTTATTCTCATATAGGGGGTGATTAGAATAGCAAGAACGAAGTTTAATGTAGATAAAGATACCGAAAAAAGAACCTGGGACGGAATTGTATTTGATTCTGTTTTAGAAATGAAATTTTACCGTGACGTTCTTTGTCCGTTAGTGAAGAGTGGCGATGTGGTACAGTTTGAATTACAAAAACCATATGAGTTACAACCAAAGTTCAGTCATAACGGTAAAACTGTTAAAGCAATTACATATGTAGCAGATTTTTTCATTGTATATAACGACGGTACTTCTGTTGTTATTGATACTAAAGGGTGCCCTGATTCAACCATAGAAGTAGTATCCAACGATGGCGGCGCACCGGATTGGCATGTAAGCGATTCTGTATTGGAACGGCTCATTGAACTGTGTACGGATATATGCAGGCGGAACGGGATTGTGGCTTTAAATTACACTGGAAACAAAAACGGGAATCTGACGATGCATAAGTGGTTTGCAGCAACAGCCTGTCCGGGACCGTATCTGGAAAGCAAGTTCCCGTATATCGCATCAGAGGTAAACAAACGGCTGCAGAAGGCGGATACATCTGCAAACGTGCAGAAAGTACCTGCGGGGAAAGTGTCCTTCTGTATATTATCTGGTACAGATGTGGGGAGGGGAGCAGACAAGCTGATCCGGTATACGAAGGGCAGGACTGGTACGAACAGGTACGGCTGGGAAGTATGTATTGTAGATGGTGTGGCTACATCAGATGCGATTTACGGAAACGGGAACATATGGGTAGGAGAAGGAACGTATGTGTTGTCCGGACACGGGGAAGCCGGTCGGTGGTTATATGCACACGTGAAGAAGGGGACGCGTGTGGATGTGGATACCAAGTTTGGGTTCGTGAGGGTGAGATAGGATGATATATGCAGAAAGGGAGAACGTGAGTTCTCCCTTTTTGGTGTTTTCTATTTTACATTATACCGGCCATGTGCTGACGCCGGAAATGATTTCAAGGAGGAACAGTCTGTCGTTGATATCCAACACGCCGTCCTGATTTACATCTGCAATAGACAGATCCGGACAGGTGGAGGGATCATTTACGTAGCCTGTTAGGATTGTGTAATCTGCGTTATTGACCACGCCGTCTTTGTTGAGGTCGCCGAGAAGAATCTCACAGCAGGTACATGCGCCGCTGGAGTATGTGTGATCCTTGCAGGGGATTGTGGCGAAGGTGATACCTTGCGCCTCAGCAAAGGCTTGTGCAGCAGAATTTGCACAGCCTACGATAACAAGGAGATCTTTATCGCATATGAAGTTAGAAACACCTTCATAAATTGATGTAACTGTATGAGGAATGCGCAGGTATGCAAGATCGAAACATACATTAAAAGCCCAGCGTTTTACAGTAGTTACAGAAGTAGGCAGGTTTATGTAAGTAAGTTTTGTATAAAGAAACGCATATTCCTCAATTACCTTTAGATTGTTCGACAATTTAATGTTTTCCAATGTAGTGCCTGAAAAAGCATAAGTGTCGATGGTTTCAACGGTATCGGGCAAAATAACTTTTTTAATTATTTTATTTTCATAAAAAGCCCTATTTCCAATCACAGTCACAGTGTGACCATCAATTTCAGCAGGTACAGTTACATCTGCATCGTTTCCGTTATATCCAGTAATGGTAGCAGTCCCGTCATCGTTTACTGTGTATGTGTAATCCCCCGAGGTTACAGCGGATGCGGGCAGAGGTACAAGAACCAATGCGGACAACATAGACAGTGCTACTATAAATGATAATATTTTCTTCTTCATGATCTTACCTCTTTCTTTTAATATTTTGTGTGTTTTTACTAATTTGTTTTCGTCAAGCGCTTAACTTATTTGCAGTATATCATCTGATTATATACATTTATGTCGTAACGTGTCATACAAAAGAAAAATAAGTTTAGATGTTTGGAGAACGGAAGTATGATTGTACTGTCATAATTTTGCTGTACTTGATAACCAAAAAACAAAGAGCCATAAAACGGCTCTTTGTTTTTTGGTTATCTTTGAATTACAATTCCAAATAAACCCTTCACAAATATATAGCAAGGATAGTTCGGATTTGAATTGCATTGGTGGGGCATGGCTCCGCGAAGTGGAAACTGGGGGATTGTTATTCCATTACAGCTAACACTACAACGCTCCCTCCGCTAAGGGAGCCTTTTCTTTTCTGCGCTTCACGACAGTTTCACTTGCATAAAGGAGACAGTAAAATCGGAATGAACCCGCATATTGCTTGCATATGATTAAATGCCGCCTTTTTGCATAAATCATTATTGTGCACTTTAACTTTGAATCGCATAGAAAAAAATGTTTTTTTGTTTATGATTTATTCATGAAATGGTTGCGAATTGTTTATTTACATGCTATAATATACACGAAATTTATGCAAATTCCCCTTCGGGGATTTGAAATATATTTTATGAAAGGATTTTAAAAATGAAAAAAATTCTTGCATTTTCTATGGTTCTCCTTCTTTGTTCCATGTGCATCTTCGTTGGATGCTCTTCCAAGGACAGCAACGCACTTGCTGAATACGCAGAAGAACAGCAAAAAGCACTGGACGCAGCAGCTATTGATGGCATGACCATCAAATGTACTGCACGTGACAATTCTCTGGTATTCTCCTATTCCTATGAATCTGACCTGATTACCAAAGAAACTGCTCAAACCGCTTTGGATGCTATGGAGTCCCAGTACGCAACCATGCTTTCTACTGTACAGACAGCAGTTCCCAGCTGCGAGTCCATTATCATTGAAATTCTGGACAAAGACGGCAGTGTAATGGCTGACACAGAATATAAGAAATAAGAGGACCACACAATACGGCATCTTATGAATAAAAAAGGACACTTTATAAGTGTCCTTTTTGTTTTTTGTGCAAACAATGCGGGCATATTTTAACAGCCACGCGGCATACTAATTCTGACAGGCACGAAACATACCGTGCCGGAATTTGGAAGTGAGGTTATATTCAATCGTATGAACGCAACAATTGATCGCGATGGCTGCATCAGCTGCGGACTTTGCCCGGATATCTGTCCGGAAGTATTTCGGATAGCGGAGGACGGTTTTGCTGAAGTGTATGGAGAAGTGACAAAAGACAATATAGATAACGCAAAGCGGGCGGAAAACAGTTGCCCTGTATCTGTAATATCTGTGGAAGACTAACCTGCCATACTTCAGAGGCAGAACCAGAAACACCTGCAAATAGAATTACTAATAAATATCCCCCACGCAATATGCATTGCAAAAGTCTGACACTTTTGGAAGCACATATCACGTGGGGGCTTTTTCGTTTATGAGAAAATGATTATCCGTCAGCTTTTGCCGGCAAGCATGAGCCGCAGCTGCGTTACATCAGCAGGCGTAATCCTACCGTTTCTGTCTACATCAGCCGCAGCACGCTGCGCGTCTGTGGGAACTTCTCCTTCCGGAAGCTTGCCCGCCAGCATCAGCCGCAGATACGTTACATCCGCAGGCGTGATTCTGCCGTTTCCGTCCACATCTCCCAGCTTCAGCTCCGCTTCACCCAACGTTAGTACAGCAGATGATGCAAATGCATGTTCCGTAAGCATTAAGTTTATACCAATCTGTTCAAGACGGTCCGCACTGAACGTCACGTCTACTTTTCCTGCCGGAGAAAATCCATTCAGTGAAATACTTCCGCTTATCGTATTGTCAAGATGACCGCGCTTTGCTACAGCGTAAAGATTCAGCTTACCGTCACTGTAACGATAGGTTCGGTAAACATCCTCGTTGGTTTCGTTCCACTCTACAAGCACACCTGTATTCCCGTCTATGTTTTCAAGTGTTACCGTAGTATGCATTGCAACAGACAGATCAGACAGACTCGATGTGAATGCAACTTTATTATTCTCTGCACAAAGAACCGTTTGCGGCTGCATTTCTTCTGCCTGGATTGCGCTTCGCATAGAATACGGCAAAGCAGAATAGAGCGCAGGAGACTGTCTTACATTTGCCACTTCCGATGTGATTTTGATTTCCGGATATACATCAGGCAAAGTAAAGTGGAGCGTATTGCTCGTCATACGCTGACCTTCAAGCGTTATAGCGTTATCCACTCTGTACAGTTCGCCCTGAACGGTTTTCAGATCTGCAAGCTGCGCCAGTTCCTCCTCCGTCTCAAACCAGAAGAACCATCTTCCATCTGACGTCTCACCGAGAGCGCCCTTTTCAGGAACATCTGCCAATATAATTTGGCTTCCGCCTAAAATAACGTTATCCTGATCCCGTAGTTCCACTACGTTATACGAGGGATCGCCTTTATACGCTCCATAGAATACAACAGCCCCCGCCGGAATTTTATACGCATTTCCGGCATCATCTGTTCCCTTGCTGTAAACAAAGTCCTCTGTCAATCTGCCAAAACCGGATTGGATCAGTTCTACGTTGTCACTTGTAGGTCCGAGAACATCCAATTCAGCAATAGCGATTCCGGACATATTCGTCGCCGTAATCCTGATATAAGACGCATCGTATGTGTACATAAACGGATCCATCGTCCCATCGTCCTGCGTTTTATTGAAATACAGCGTATAAGATCCATCATCGTTGTATATAACATCATCCTGCTCTACCCAGGAATCAGGATTGGCTGCACTGCCCGTATATGCATTGCCTTCTTTTACAACAGTCCAGTTGGCTCCATCAAGGCTAATTTCCACTTTATAGCCGAATATACGATGCTTATACAAATCAGAAGCAGCTATCTTATCGGAAGCATCACCGTCATAGTTTTCTGCCGCAGGCGTAATCTTAACTGCAGTAACCTGTTCAACCCTTCCAAGATACAAATTTACATAAGGACGGTTGCTTCCGGTTCCGGCTGTTCCGTAATATACCGTTGCTGTATCGTTGTCGATCGCAGCGCCTATAGCCGACACTTTTTCTACTCCGGGTGTAACATTGCCAGACACACTTCCGCTTTCGGGGTCATTATCGTCCTTTTCAACCACCGTATCTTTCACAGAAGTCATGTTTGTACTGGCAGTCCACGCAGATTTGTCGATTGCACCATCATGGCAAACCTTCACTTCATCCAGTACAACCGTTTCTGTTTTATGCAGCATTCTGTCAATTCCGGTAACAGTATACACGAACGCTTTATTATTTTCAGTCGCAATAATGTCGGTATATTCCGTCTTATCAGCTCTTACAAACGCCACAACCTTGCCGTTTCTGGTAATTTCATACCCCAGCATTGCATTATCCGCGGTATTGTTGTTGCTCAGAGAAATTTTAACCTTATTGCCATTGATTCTGCTGTTCTCTGCATTGACTATATCAGCAGATACAGCAGTCCCGTCGCTCATACCCTTGCCTGACTCCATACGGTACAAGCGGCTGTCGTCGTCAATATACTGAATCTTACGCGTTTCCTTTTCGAATTGAGCTGCATACGCTCTCGTGTTATCGTCCGGAGAAAGTCCCCATGCCTCAAAGAAGAAGAGAATATCCTTTTCGGCGGCTGCACAGGCAGCGCGCATAAAATTATTATCGGAAGTTCCGTTGAGCGTCAGAGGAATCTCCGTCTGGGGCGCCTTCGCTGTATTTCTCATATAAGAATCCAGGCGCGCATAGAACAGGTTTTCCTTTTGCTCTTCTACGGAATCATAAAATTTATAGCTGTATCCGTTATCATACGCAAGATGAAGCTGCCAATACATCGCAAGCTGTACAAATACATTCCCGGTGTGACCGGTCGTTCCGGAAACTACAGCTTTGTAAATTGCATCATAGCTGTTATCGCTGGAAGTACCGTAAGCACCGCGGAATGTTTTGTTTGTTTCATCCGTCTGTGCCAATGATGCAAATACGTTATTTGTAACTTCCACTCTCTGATATGCCGCCGAGTTAATACAGTGACCGATCTCATGGGCGATCCCCCATCCGCTGTATTTGCCGGACAGCTTCTGCCCTTTCTCGTCGGTTTGAATGGGACTGGTATCAAACAGCCCGCCAACACTTCCATATTCGATTCCGATATGTTTGCCGCCGGCATACATGAACGCTCCGGTAAACATCTGATGATACCGGATATTGAGCCGCCTGTTCGGGAACCGGTCGGTGTCCGTTTTTCCCACATTCTCATTCAAGCCTTTGAATTGATAGAACAGTTTAATTTCCTGCTCAATGGCGTCAATCGCATCGTTCAGCTCCTCATCCGCAGTTTTTGACGCATCATTATTGATTCCTTGCCAAACCTGCGTTGCGGGGAAACTGAAGAATATATTATCCATAACGATCTCGGTAGAATTGAAGAAACATTCCTGCGCATTGTACGCATACGCTGTGCTGTCGTTGGAACTGTTTAAATGAATCTCATTATGACGGGCTTCAATTTCACTTACATAGTCTCTGAGTGCATGCACATATGTGCTTATTGCCTCCGCGCGTGCATCCCCATTCAAGCCGTCTACATTCAGCATTGGTATTTTATATGTCGAACCGGAAATGCGGATATCATATTCCTCCGCACCCGGATTTCCCGTATACTGGATGTAAAGAGAGCCGCCTTTTTCCTTCACGGCGGATGTAATTGCCGGGATTTGAATTTCGTTTCTGCCGGCAAGTAAGGTTTGCACACTTCTCGACCAGGAGCTTACCTCCGGATGATACTGCGTTACAACAAGGTTAAGATTTGTAGCCGTTCCTCTTTTTTTGGCAGCGCTTGATACGTATATTACAACAGTGTCATTTGCTGCCGCAACATATCCAAGCGGCTGATTGTCGGAAAGCGCTTGCGCGAATCCAAGATGACCGTCGTTTTTAGACGTTACGCCCGTGTCCACCTTTATAACTTCCGCGCATGAACCATCCTCCAAAAACTGCAAAGCATAGTTCAAATCTGTAAGGATCGTAGAGCGGTGCGGATGCAGTTCTCCGCTGACTGCATCGGGCGTATTGGCACGATCCACCAATTCTTCAATCTGCTCTTTTGTTACGCCATCCTTGAGATACGTTCTCATATCGTCTGCAAAAAGGTTTTCCACATCGTCTTCAAGGCTGTCGTATACATATAGTTTCATCTCCGACAAAGTCATGCCGCGAGAATACCCCGTTGTTAGACGAATTTCAAAGTAATCAGAATGCACCGGGGTGCGCATGATAATTTCGTGATAGCGTCTGTTTTGCGAATCATACTTTGTATAAAAATCAGCGTCAACCGTTTTTATCTGACCGTTTTCATCTTTATAACCAATCTTGGCACCGTTTGCATATACAGAAGCACCTTCACTCGGAGCAATGCGTATCGTATCAACTGTATATTTCGAATCCAAATGCACAATCGGTCCCCGGAAATTGGCATACACCACACCGCTGTCCCAGTCGTCGATGTAAAGGTAACTGGACGGATCATTGTCCGCTACAGCCTTCCAATCTTCCTCCGTAGCTGAAGAATTTGTCACAGTTGAGCCATCGCTTTTATAAATTGTATAGCTTTTGTTGCTTACGCCTTCAATTCTGTTAATATGCGTCATAGCATATCCATTTTCGGCATCTGTATTTATTAGCTTATATTTCGGCATTTCAACTCCGGTAGCCGTTTGCGGCACACCTTCTGCCAAGGCTGACGCCGGACTAGAACCGTTTATATTATGCCCCACTACATAAAACGTGTATTTTATGCCAGCGGTCAAATTAGTCAGCGTATAGGAAGGCGATGAAAGATTCGTGATTTCCGTATAATTTTCTTCCGCCTCTGATTTGTAAAACAAAGACCATGTCTGCGTATCGTACAGAGCGCGCCAGTTAACCTTCAATGATTGCACTCCGGGAGTAACGCTCAAATACTCGGGCTTTTTCGGTTTCGATACACATTTAATGGTATAAACGACAGGATCCGACCAACCGCTTTTCCAATCTCCGTTTATGGAGCGCACCATTATGGTATAATCTTCAAAAGCGACAGGGGAACCGTTAAAGGAATCTGCGGGGAACGTATAGCTTGTGGAAGACGTAACGCCGGTTTTGGAATACCCCTTTCCGGAAATGGAAACCTCATACCCGGTAACATTGGTCTGTCTGTCCCACGCAACCGTAACTTGCTTATGTTCTCCTTCAGTATTCGTAATGCTGCTCTCATCTATCTGCGGTTTGGAAAGAGTCGGTTCGGGAATTCGCTCTTCAAAATCCCCCAAAAACTCTACCTTTGCAATATCAGCAAGCTTTCCGTCTGTTGTGCCTGTTACTTGTATTGTCACCTTTTTTATGGCAACTCTTTTACCAATATTGATAACAATGGTGCCATCGTTCTCTACAAGTACTTCCTTTGGTCTGTCAGACGAAGCGCGGACCGCGAACATACGAACGCGCGCTGCCGGACGTGCACTGAACTCAGATAACGGAGCTTTTATAAGCATCTCCACGCCGTCCTCGTCCACACATTCAATGGTCATGAAACCTTCCGTAATCAGGTTTTTGGAATTGGTCGGCGGAACGATTGTAACCGCCTCAACCTTTGTATTTTCTACTAAATCGCCATGATCCGTATTAGATTGGTTATCATCAAGGGAAAATGTCACTTCAACCGGATTTTCTTCACTTATAGGCGCGTCAGTCTTAGGAGAAAGGCTGACATAATTTTCCGATGTGGTGAGAAGAACGTCTCTGACATCCGCTGCAACACTCTCTCCAAATGCATTCTGCACGACCGCTTTCGTAGTGTCCTCGTTCACTTCAGCATTCACAGCCGCCTGCAAAGCGATGGAAGACACTGTATGCACTGGAACAGCCGCAATATTTGTATCCGTATAATTTCGAACAACATACGTAAGATCGGTGAGATCCGTCTTTCCATCGCCGTTCAAGTCATACTTCTCGTCATTTCTCTCAATCGCGTCCGTTACGGCTTCCGCATCCATGTCGTCAATCCGACCGTCGCCATTCACATCACCGATTGCTATAACTCCAAACTTTGATAAATCATCGCCGCGTTCTTCATTGACGGACACCGAATTATATAATGTAAGGTTCACACCGTCATTGTCAAACGCAAGCTCCTGCTCATACGGTATATGATTCGGTGCTGTCAGTTTGAGCAAATATGTTCCGCTTACAATTCCGGAAATACTTCCAATCACATCAGAAGCGCCAGCCTCCGACAGGATGGTAGAATATTCAGGAACACTGTTCCCTTCACGGTACAATTCTGCCTTAAATTCTTTGTTGGCAGTGGCCAACGGTTGTTTGATTATAAGATTCAATTCACCGAAGGCAGATCCATCGCTCGTTTGGTCTGTTGCCGACAAAATCACTTGGAATACGGGCAAGACCATACAAATGGTTAGCAGCAAACTTAAAATACGCTTTTTCATTTTATTTCCTCCATTAAAGTTAAAGAATACAGTGTAAGAAAACTTTTAGCAGACAAAATTCATCTTACATTGAGCAGTTCGCTTTAAACTAAATGTATTCTCCATAATTATACAAAAGGATTTTAAAAAAATCAATATCCTTTCATCCATATTTTTAGGCATTTGCAAATCCGCAAATGCCTAAAAAGTTTTATTCTCTTTTCACGTTTATAAACATTCCCGAACCGAATAATAAATATCGTGCTGTCTGGGCAATACAGAAAATAAAAAAGCATCGCACAACTGGATGCGATGCTCATTTGCGGCAATTGCCGCTGGCGGAAGGTGTGGGATTCGAACCCACGTGTCCGCAAGGACAAACGGTTTTCAAGACCGCCTCGTTATGACCACTTCGATAACCTTCCACTATATTTAAGTATATCATATAATTATTTGTTTGTCAACAATTTGCCAGGTTTCCAAGTATGAAAAAAACTCGGACGGAAACAATAAAAACAAGTTTATAAAAAAGGACTGGTGATTCGTATGGACAAACACAATCCCAATGAGACTCTGCTTACAGAAATGTACAGCAATACAAAAATGGCACTGGAAAATATCAATTCCGTATTGCCAAAAGTAAAAAGCAAATTTATGGTTTCAGAACTGACCGCGCAGATGGAAAGCTACGGAAACATGGCAAAACGAACCAGCGAATTGATGCATCAGCGCAGTATTGAACCCAAAGAACCGAATGTTATGGCAAAAACAATGGCTAAATTCGGTATCAATATGAACACACTGATTGACGCCACAGATTCTCATATTGCAGATATGATGGCAAAAGGCTGCGATATGGGAGCAGATTCTCTGTCCGAAGCTTATGCAAAGCATGGGATACACTGTGACAGTCAGATAACAGATCTTTGCAATGAGATCATTGATTTTGAACGGAAAACAAGCAAAAATATAGAAGAAAAATTCAGTCAGAAGAAGTAGAACAATCCCCCACCCGCTGCGCGGGATGCCCCCTTTGCACAAGGGGGCCTTTTTTATGTTGGAGCCGCGCGGGAGTTCCCTATGGAGCCGCGTAGCGGATCCTAAGGTGGTGGCGCGGCCAAGCGCAGCGATCGTGTCGGAGGAATTGTCTAAAGTGGTACTGTCGATTTGAGGATCCTGCAAAATGATAGTATTACAATCCCTCAGTCACTGTCGCGACAGCTCCCTATGGAGCCGCACAGCGGATCCTCACATGGGAGCCTTTTTATGTTGGAGCCGCGTAGCGGATCCATAGGGGGCTTTTTATTTTTTGCTGCGCGACAGTTCGCCTTACTGTGGAAATCTTTAATATTATTTAGGCCTTGCCGACACTCTTTAATACGTATCATTTTCCCGTACATATGAACGAATGTACGCAAATGTCTCATCTTCGCCCTTTTCTGCAAGCATCGTAAGAAGCCGCTCTAAAAAGTCCGACGTCTGGGGATGAATCATCCGCATGGTTTTGCCGTGCTCAAAATAATCCAGCGGATCACTGTCCTTGTACGCATCTCCCTGGTAGATTTTGCTGGCGGCAACCCGGTCGCAAAACATTTCAATCACATACCGCAGAGGCATCTTTACCGGCACAATCTTCCGCGCGGTCGGATGATAATCCGTCCAGTATTCAAAATGATGCCGGTTGCGCCCCTTATGGTGCAGCCATGCGGCAGAATAACCGTTTTCTGCACGCTCCTGCACATTGGGACTTTGCATACCCTGATAATATTTTGCGCCTTTGAAAAACTCTACCGGAGCATATTTGGATAAATCATGGCGCAGCCCCTGCCAGAAGATCCCGGCGCGGCGGCAGTGTCCGATTACCTTGTGACGGTGCTTTGTGATTGTTTTAAAATGCTTGAAGGGATGCATAAATTCTCCATTCATATAAATTAAACTGCAAACAGTTTCAATAGCAGATTCAATAGCCAGATCACGGCGGGAATCGTTGCCGCCGACAAAATTGTTGTAACAGCAAACAGTTCCGAAGCGTAGGCGCTGTCCTTCTGATACCGATGAGCAAACATGGTGCACGCAGCCGCGGTGGGACAGGCAACGGCAATTACCGTTATCGTAATCAGCATGGAATCCACACCCAGCCGGACAAAGCCTGCCATTGCCAGCACTGCCAGTACCGGGATCAGCAACAGCTTTGCTGCGGACAAAAGATACAGCTTCGGCTTTTTAATGCATCCCAGCAGATTGGATCCTGCCAGTGTTGCGCCGGCAATCAGCATTGCAAACGGGGTGTTCATATTTCCTACCGATTCCAGCGGCTGCAATATAATTTCGGGAAGAGAAATTCGGAAGAAGAAAAAGGCAAGACCAAGCAGCACCATAAAAATAGCAGGAGAACACAGGTTCTTGATTGCCTGCCGAAAGCTGGTTTTACCCGTCATAAACAGAACGCCTACCGTCCATAAAACTATATTGAATACGGTAACAAACATAGTCATGTAAATGACGCCCTCGGCTCCGAACACCCCTTGTACCAGTGGAATTCCAATATAACCGTTGTTGGAAAAGGCAAGGGACATCCGCTCCACTCCCACATTGGGATTGTCCTTTCCCCGCACAAGAAGCAATGCTGCGCCAAGCTGAATGACAAACGCAAAAACAGAAAACAGAAATACAATCCCAAGATTGAGCGCAATATCCCCTGAATAGGGCATCTGATAGGAGACGAAAATCAGCAAAGGATTGACGACCAGCAGGGACAGATTGGAAAGCCGCTTATTTGTGTCGCCGTCAATCAGTCCCGTTTTGCCGCAGACAAAGCCGATCAATCCCATAATCATCATGATCAGCAGCTTTTCCAGAATAATGCCGCTCATTCAGCCGCCTGACCTTCCCCGGCAGAAAGTTCAATCATGTACAGCGCGTCTTTTTTGCCTGGCAGTGAAAGCATTCCGTTCGCTTCCACGCTGCCTGTGCCGATCACCTTATTTTCCTCATCGCAAATCCGATACGAGAACTTCTCGCCGGAAAGATAATCTGCAAGCTCCAGAGGAAGCTGTACTGTGTCGTCGTTATACTTATATACAATCAGCAGCAGAGCGTCATCCTTCTGATATCCTGTAATTCGGCATGGAACACCCCGGTCCATATTCACAGGGCAGTCTGACACCATAATTCCATCTATGAAGTAATCCAGGTAAGCCTTACGCAAAGCAGCACAGGTTTTGACTGCTTTTGAAAATTCCGGATATTCGGAAATCAACGCGCTGCCATTGTAGTTCTCCGGTTTGGAGGGATATACGTTGATCACATAGTTGTCCATAAAAATAAACTTCACATAGGAAGGCTCGGAATCTACGTTGATATTGGGACGCAGGGTGCGTATCACATGCATATACGGACGCATGTCTCCCCTGCCCGGCCAATACAGCCAGTTCCAGGTGAAGTCTGTATTGTCCAGTTCCGATTCAAAGTACAGGGTGGATTCCGCGGAAAATACCGTTCCGGGATACATTTTTTCTGTTTCCAGCCGGTATTCGTTGATAATATCGTGCACAATATCATCCTGATTGTCGCCGAGTACATACTGATCCCAGCAAATATCCGGACAGCCAGCCTCGTCACGGAAGAACCGCAAGCCGTCCCGAATATCCTTTCTCCAGTTTTCCGGAGAGTGGTCATGAATCTGGTAGCAGCTCCACCGCTCACAATAAGGTGCCTTAAACATAGGAATGGATTTCGGCGTTTCTGCCCAGGAGCCGCTGCGTTCGGTAATACCGTAGTTCTTTGCAGTCTGATCCCAAAGGGAAATCCAGGACACAAGCGGCGTTACCACCACGCCCATTTCCTTCAGCTTTTCCACGTTCCGTTTCCAGGCTTCCAGTCCTCCCCATTCTTCATAAAAACAGTGAGGACCTGTGGGAAGGGTAAACATAAATGCACCCCACACGTTCAGATCATACAGTCCGTGTTCCTTCATATCTGCGGCAAGGGTAGGCATATCATCATATTTCCAGCTGTAATCGTCCGGATCCTTGGTATAGCCGTTTGCCATAAATACTGTCCGGAATCCAAACATCTCTTTTGCACGTCGGGGTACTTCTACAACTCGGTGCACCTGAGACGCAACGTAGTCCTTATATGCGCCGATTCCCTTGATCCAGGGACCGGTATGTGCGGTGAGAATATATTCACCGGAATCGTAGATTTCACCCTTGCCGACTTTGGTATCCCGCAGAAATGCAAGACGCAGCTTACCGGATAAGTTATCCAGCTTTACCCACAACTGTTCGCCATAACCCATGGCTTCCTTATCGTCAGGACCCCAACCCCAGTGCTTGCGGTACATGGAAAAACCGCCCTTGCGGCTGCCCATATCATACCAGCGTCCGATCATGGGTCCTGGCTGGAATCCGCCAGCACGGTGAAACCGTCCGGCGCAGGATTCCGTCCATGCAAAAAAGTTTTCTCTGGTTTTTGGTGTGCTTTTCAGCTTTACAAAGGGCTTTTCACTTCCGCCCAGCATCGTCAGCACATCATGTTCTTCATCTGTTGTAGGAACAATGCCGTTCATATCTGGGAACAGCACCTGCACAACTTGTGCATCGGAATGGTTTTCAACCACAAGCCGCATAGAAACGGACTTGCCGTCACCACATGCACGCAGCGTCACAGTAGCGGACACACCGCCTTCCAGTTCCGCCATTCCTTCCGGAGTAGGAACGGTACGGGGGATGCTTGCATAAGTAAGGGTCACGGTATCATTCTCACAGGTGATTACAGGCGGAGTGCTGCAATATTTTCCCGTGGGATTGAGCCGCAGGGTATCATAGTCCGTATGTACAGGCCAAGACAGATCAAACAACCCTTTGCCTTCCTGAATCATAGTAGGCGCACCGGGATAATCCAGACGAACAACCGCGCCGGTAGATACATCAAATGTAAAGGTTGTGTTATTTAAAGTGTAGGAAACAGTTTTCATAAAGGCACCAGCTTTTATCAAAATTTTAAATCATATGTAATATACCAAAATTCCGGTAAAGAATCAAGAGGGGCAGGGAAATTCGCAAAAGATATTATAAAAACTATGAAAAGAGTCCCTTGTAAGAATCCGCTACGCGGCTCCAACATAAAAAAGGCTCCCTTGTGCTGGAGCCGCATAGCGGATCCTAGGGTGCTGTCGCGACAGTGACTGAGGGATTGTAATACTATCATTTTGCAGAATCCTAAAATCGACAGTACCACTTAGACAATTCCTCCGTCACGGCTACGCCGCGCCACCTCCTTTTACACAAAGGAGGCATAAGTTAGTAAAAAGGGCTCTCTTGTAAGAATCCGCTTCGCAGCTCCAACATAAAAAGGCTCCCATGTGAGGATCCGCTACGCGGCTCCATAGGGAACTCCCGCGCGGCTCCAACATAAAAAAGGCCCCCTTGTGCAAAGGGGGCTCCCGCGCAGCGGGTGGAGGATTGTTTCGCTGTCGTTTTGCAGGTTCTTCAAGTCAATCTGCAGAGATCATGTCAATGACATCCTGTAAAGAAAATATTTCGTTACCGTAAGGATCAATATCATTTTGCACTGTGCGCCAATCCTTCGTATAAGGCCCAAAATCCGGATTTATTCTGGAAACGGATTCCCCGTCCGGTTCTATATGCAAAAGTGATACCACGCCGCGCACCCGCCAGTATGCTTCTGTGGGAATACCTGTTTCCTCCGCCGGATGGTTTAAAATATAAACATTATGGTCGCCCACCTGCGGCTGCTCAAACTCTCTTTCATAAACTTCATGGAGCACAGTGTTGGCAATTTCCTCCTCCGAACGAGATGACCATAAATATGCGTCTGAAGGGTATTGTTTGAGATGCTCCATCAAAGGAATATACCCCCCTCTGTGCAAAACAGTAATGCAATCGCCTTGCTGCGCATCCCCTTTATAGCATTCGTCCACGGCAAAGGTTATCGCTGTGAAAGCATCTCCATCGTAAGAAGTAAAGGTCACCTTCTGTACAACGCCGCGCACAATTGTTTCAGCGTGCTCAATCAATACAGGCAATTCTGCAGTAAATGCATAATCATACTGCCCGGAGATATCCTGAAAGTCCATATCATCGGAAACAGTATATGCCACAGGAAGAGATACGGTTAAATCACGCTTGATCTGCACTTCCGGAACCGGCACTGTAGTTTCGGAAGTTCCAGAGGACTTTGGTTGAGAATTGTTACAACCAAACAGCGCAAGCAGCCCAACAGCTATGCAAATTAGTACAACAAGCAATTTTCTGCTTTTCATAATGGCTTCTCCTTTCATCTATACATTTTATTCAATCGGTAAACAAACGCAAATAAATATAAACCAACAATTTATTCGAAAATGTATTTAAGGATACAAATGATTCACCGCATAACAGTCGGAAGCGCTCGGGCGCCAAACCGTTCTGCCGCAGCCATATTGACACATGATACTGCCGGGCGTATGATTTCTATGGGTCAATCCCAAGGCGTGTCCTA
Source organism: uncultured Eubacteriales bacterium (assembly GCA_949451655.1). Classification (GTDB taxonomy): domain Bacteria; phylum Bacillota; class Clostridia; order Oscillospirales; family CAG-272; genus Avispirillum. Next base: position 28,898 of record CASTST010000014.1, read on the forward strand.
TTTCGTGCATGATCGTACCCAATCGCTGATTCGACTGACTATCCGGAATATATTTGTTCAGCGCAACAGGATTTAATTGGATTTTTGCCTTCTCATAATTTTTCGCAAGGGATCCGTCAAACGAAATATAAAGTTCCTTATCGCCCACCCAAAATGTAGTCAAGCCCAAAAATTCGTTCTCTAAATTATCTTTCCGCCATATTTCCAACGCAGCTACATCCTGCTGAGAATTGTCCCGATTAAAAGTCATATTCACAGCGACCCCTGTGTAATTTTTCGTATTGCGCCAATACCCAAAAGCAAGG